>JACQWT010000579.1 GCA_016209145.1 Deltaproteobacteria bacterium
CCGAGTCGGCCGCGATCGCGGGGCAGGGGTGACGCGCCCGAAGGGCGCGTCGGGACCCCAACCCCGTCCCGAAGGGACGGACTTACGTCCTCGGCCCGGGTCCTCGCGTACAGGAGTAAGCTGCGGCCCGGGCCTCCGGGCGCGCTCATGCGCGCAGCCCCGCCTGACGAGCCGGGTGTTGGAATGCGTGAACGGTTGCGCGGTCGGAATCAGCCGCCGGTGCCGGCCTCGGACGGCGCGCCCGGCACGCCCAGGGCAACCGGACCGTAGCCGTAGCCGTCGAAGGAGTTGACCCAGAGCGGCTCGCCCGTCTCGCTGAAGCACTCCAGGACGCCATCGGCGGCCACGAGCAAGCGCCCGCCCACGCGCACGAGCGGGCCGTCGCCCACGCAGGTGCGCTGCGCCGACCAGTGGATGTCTCCGCTCCGGACGTCCAGACACCAGATGGCCTCCGAGGTGGCGACGTAGCCGCGCTCGCCGGAGATGAGCAGCCGCATCGGCCGGCTGCCGCCCCCGACGTGCTGGCACCAGAGCTCGGCGCCCGTCTCGGGATCGAGCCGGAAGACGGCGCCGTTGAAGGCGACGATGAGGGCGGCGGCGGACGAGTCTACTTCGCGGTAGGCCATGGCTCCCACTATGCCACGGGCCGGGCGCCGCGGTACAAGGCCCGCCATGGCCCGCGCCCCGAGCTCGCGCATCAGCCCGACGGCGCACTACACGGGCTACGTGTGGTGCCGCCACGGGCTCTCGCCCGCGCCCCTGGCCACCGTGCAGGGCCGCGCCATGTTCCACGCCCTGCAAGGCCCGATGCGGCTCGCCTCGCTCGCCACCGGCGGCGTGACGCTGGAGACGATGCTCTTGCAGCGGCACGCCATCATCGATCACCTGCTGGGGCGCGCCATCGAGCAGGGCGGCGTGAGCGCCGTGCTGGAGCTCGCCGCCGGCCTGTCCGGTCGCGGCCTTCGCTTCGCGACGCGCTACGCCGGCCTCGATCTGGTCTACGTCGAAGGCGACCTGCCGGCGATGGCCGCGCGCAAGCGGCGCCGGCTCGCGGCGCTTGGATCGCTGCCGGCGCGCCACCACGTGGTCGCGATGGATGCCCTGGCCGAGGCAGGACCGCAGTGCCTGGCCGAGGCCGTGCGCGCGCTCGTCGATCCGGCCCGAGGGCTGGCCATCGTGACCGAGGGCCTGCTCTCCTACCTTGGGCGCGACGAGTTGCTCGGCCTGTGGCGCCGGATCGCGCGCCTGCTCGGCCGGCATCCCTGCGGCGTCTACCTGAGCGATCTACACCTCGACGACCAGGCCGCCAGGCTCCCGGCCGTGCGCGCCTTCCGCCGCATGCTCGGCGTGGTCACCGGCGGCACCATCCACCTGCACTTCCGCGACACGGCCGAGGTCACCGCGGCGTGGCGCGAGGCGGGTGGAGGCGGGACACAGCTTCACCGGCCCCGCGCCCTCGCGGACGAGCTCGGGCTGCCGCTGGGCCGCGGAGCGGACTTCGTCGGCGTCCTCGAAGCGCGCGTCCATTGAGCCACCGAGAAGAAGGAGAAAACGGTCCGCTCTTCCCGGCAGCCTGCTACCCTGGTCCTGATGGTGGTCCGGTACACCGTGGTTTTCGAAAGAGACGAGGACGGCTGGTTCGTGGCCAGCGCCCCTGCGATCGGGTGTGCTGCACAAGGGCGCACCCGGCCGGCGGCCGTGCGCGCCTTGCGGGAAGCCGTCGAGAGCTACGTCGCGGCACGCCGTGCCCGCGGCTGGCCCATCCCCCGCGAGTCCAACGACACGGTCAGCGCCGTGGAGATCTCCGTCTGAGCGCGAAGCTGCCGCGCGACGTGACGGGCGACCGCTTCCTGCGGGCGGCGCAGCGTGCCGGCTTCGTCCTCGAGCGCCACGGCAAGCACCCGGTGCTGATCCGAGACAGCGACCGGCGCACCGTGCCTGTGCCCGTGCACGGGGCCGGCCGCATCGGGCCCGGCCTGCTGCGAAAGCTGCTCAAGCAGACGGGGCTCAGCGTCGAGGAGTTGCTCCGGCTGCTCTGACGGCCTCGGGCGACAAGGCGTGCACGGCCGTGCTGGCGTCATCAGGCGGGGCCGCTGCCGGCTACGGCAGGCAGTTCGTCTTCCAGATCGGCCCCCGGCCCGTCGCCAGGTTGATGGGCAGCACGCCGATCACCACGGGCAGGTTGCCGCTGCACGCCTGCGGGAACGGGCCGAGCTCGAGCACCTGCGGATCTCCTTGCTGCACGGCCTTGGCGGGGATGGGCAGCGAGTTGTTCACCGCCTCCTTCACGTCGTTGATGCATTCCTCGATGGCCTTGACCTTCTCGGGCACGCTGTCCTTGTCCCCGACGCCGCATGCCTCGAAGATCTTGTCCACCACCGTCTGCCAGCCGTCCCCGATCACGACGAAAAGGTTCCACTCGGGCAGCTCGTGGAAGCCGCTGCCCCAGACCTCCGTGGGATAGCCCGGCACGGCGAAGCCCAGGCTGGCGCTGGCCCAAAGGTACTCGATGACCGGCCCTCCCGGATCGGGCGGCAGCACGTAGTCGATGAGATCCATGAGGATGAGGTTGTTGATGCTCTTGTCGAGCTCCTTGATGTAGTCACCGTAGATCTCGTTCACGAGCGTGACCTGCACGCTGGCGCCGTCGAAGAGGCCAAGCACCAGGGAAAGGAAGCCGAAGCGCGGCACCATCACCGGCCCGCCATGGCCGGTGGTGCACGAGCCGCAGCCGCTCGCCCGCCCCGCCGGCCCGGGCGGGGAGCACTGCTCGGCCGGCAGCCCCTTGCTCTGCGCCTGCTGGGAGTCGCCCGGCGGCTCGGGGTCGCCCGGGGGAAAGAGCTGCGGCGCCTGCGCGCGCACCACCGCATCGACGTAGCTGGCGACCGCCTTCATCGTGGGCACGACTTCGTCGCGCAACGCGAGGGCGAGTTGCTTGCGGGTCGCGAGCATGCCGTGGGCCGTCGGGCTCAGGGCGAGCAGATCGGCCGCCGCGAGCTCGAGCTTGGCTCCCGCCGCGTCGAGCTTGCTCTGGTCGTCCTGCGCGGGGCTCTTCGGATTGAAGGAGGCGAGCGTCTGCCGCAACCCCGACAGGGCCGTGGTGAAGGCCGTGAGCTTGCCGGGCAGCGCGTCGTCGTCGGCCGACTTCTTGACGCCCTTCTGCTCGAGCTGCTGGCTGCTCGGGTAGCCGTGGGGCAGCTTGCGCAGCACGTCGTCGAGATCGGCGTACTGCTTGGCCTCGTAGAGCGGCGCAGCCGCGGCAAGCCGGGCTACCGCGTCCACCAGGGCCTGATCCTCCCCGCCGTCCGCGGCGAGGATGTCGCGCACGCCGGCCTGCACTGCGGCCACGGCCTCGCCCACCTTGGCCACGCGCGGATCGAGGGCCTCGCTCAGCACCGACACGTCGACGGAGGCCGACAGGCTCTCGCCCTCCACGTCGGCCGCACAGCTCGCCGACCAGACGCCGTACTTCTCGAAGACGTAGCCGTCGCCGTCCTTGGCCACGCCCTGCTGGGGAGCGATCGCCACCGTCGCGTCCCACTTGCCGGCATAGGGAAGCCCGCCCTTCAACACACGGCACGAGACCTTGAGGCTGCCGCCGTCGTCCTTCTCCAGCACCGCGCGGCTCGAAGGCTCCACCTCCAGGGACATGGACTTGGCGCTCGCGCCCCCGCTCCCGCCGCCGCCGCCCTCGCCCCCGCCGGCCCCGCCCTGGCCGCCGCCCGTCCCGCTCTCGCCGCCGGCGCCGGCCGCGGCGCCCCCGCCCCCGGCGGCGCCGGCTCCCGTTCCGCTGCTGCTGCTCGTGCCGCTGCTGCTGCTGCCGGCGCCGCCTGCGCCCCCGTCGCCGCCGCCACAGCTTCCCATCGCCAACGGCAGCGCCAAGACCAGAACGCCGCCCAGCCCACCGAGAACCGTCTGCCGCGTGCTCATGGCCCGATGGTACCGCCATCGGGCGGGGCGGCGGAGGAGAATTTGTTTGGGGCGCGCCGGGAGAGCCGCGGCTACGGCACGCGGTACCAGCGGCCCACGCCGCAGGACTGGCAGCACTTGCCCAGGCCGTACTTGACCATCTGGTTCTCGTTGCAGGCGCAGATGTTGCCGTAGTTGCCCACGATGTCGTAGGTGTAGGCGAAGTTGAAGTTCGAGCTGCCGCTCTGGCCGTCCTGCGGATACCACGAGCCCTGATTGCCGAACCAGCAGTCGTACTGCTGCCAGGTGCACGGTAGGTTCGTGACCGCCTCGCACAGCTTCTGCCCCTGGCACTTGAAGTCGCCGGGCTGGCAGGGAACGACCACATCGGCGTGGCCGTAGACCTTGAGCACCACGCCCTGCGGCTTGCACAGGCTGTTCTCGCAGATCTCGTTCTGCGCGCAAGCCTTGCCGCAGCTCCCGCAGTTCTTGGCGTCGTTCGTGAGATTGACGCACACGTTGCTGCAGTTCGTGGTGCCGCCGCCGCAGATGAGCGCGCAGACGCTGTTGACGCATGCCTGATCCTTGGCACATGCCTTGCCGCAGCCGGCGCAGTTGGCCGGATCGACCTTGGTGTCCACGCAGGCGTTGCCGCACTTGGTCGTGCCGCCCGCGCACACGAGCACGCACTGCCCGGCCACGCACACCTGTCCCTGCGCGCAGGCGTTGTTGCAGCCACCGCAGTGCGCGGGGTTGGTGCCCGTGTCCACGCAGCCGTTGCCGCACTTGACGGTGCCGCCCACGCACACCAGCCCGCACTTGCCCCCGGCGCACACCTGCCCCTGCGGGCAGGCCGCGCCGCAACTCCCGCAGTTGGCGAGATCGCCATTCGTGTCGACGCAGACGTTGCCACACTTGGTGGTGCCGCCCACGCACACCATCCCGCACTTGCCCGCCGAGCACACCTGCCCCTGGACGCACGCGTTGCCGCAGCCGCCGCAATTGGCGGGGTCGCCGTTCGTGTCGACGCAGCTCGAACCGCACTTGGTCGTGCCGCCCACGCACTGCAAGCCGCACTGGCCCGCCGAGCACACCTGCCCTTGGACGCAGGCGTTGCCGCAGCCGCCGCAGTTGGCGGGGTCGCCGTTCGTATCGGCGCAGAGGTTGCCGCACTTGGTCGTGCCACCCGCGCACTGCAACGCGCACTGCCCGCCGCTACACACTTGCCCCTGCGCGCAAGCGTTGCCGCACGCGCCGCAGTGAGCCGGATCGATGGCGGTATTGGCGCAGTAGTTGCCGCACTTGACGGTGCCGCCCAGGCACTGCACCGCGCACTTGGCCGCGGAGCAGATCTCGCCGGGACCGCAGGCCTTGCCGCAGCCGCCGCAGTTGGCGGGATCGAAGTCGGTGTCCACGCACTCGCTGCCGCACTTGGTCGTGCCACCCGAGCACACCAGGCCGCACTCCTCGGCCGAGCACACCTCGCCCGGACCGCAGACGATGGCGCAGCCGCCGCAGTTCTTGGCGTCGCTCTCCGTGTCCACGCACTTCCCGCCGCACGACCTCGCCCGGACCGCAGAGCACGCCGCAGGCGCCGCAGCTCGTCGGATCCAGGCCCGTGTCGACGCACGCGCTGCCGCACTTGGTAGTGCCGCCCAGGCACTTGATCCCGCACAGGCCGGCCGAGCACACCTCGCCCTGGCCGCAGGCGTTGTTGCAGCCGCCGCAGTGGGCCGAATCGTTCTCGTTGTCGACGCACTTGCCGCTGCACTTGGTCGCGCCACCGCCGCAGTCGAGCGAGCACTGCCCCTGCGAGCACACTTCTCCGGGGGCGCAAGCCTTGGCGCAGCTTCCGCAGTTGGCGGGGTCGACGGCGGTAGCCACGCACGCGCCGCTGCACTCGGTAGTGCCGCCCAGGCACTCGACCGAGCACTGCCCCTGCGAGCAGACCTCGCCCACGCCGCAGGCCTGGTCGCAGCCCCCGCAGTTCTCCTTGTCGAGCTGGGCGTCCACGCACTTGCCGCCGCACTTGGTGGTGCCGCCCAGGCACTCGACCGAGCAGTGCCCTTGCGAGCAGACCTGGCCGTCGGCGCATGCCTGGTCGCAGCCGCCGCAGTGCGCGGGATCGACCTGGGTGTTGGCGCAGCCCTGCGGGCAGGTGGCCAGGCCGGACGGACATCCGGCTGCCCCGCCGCTGCCCGCCCCTGTCGTGGTCATGCTCCCGGCCTCACCCCCGCTGCACGCGCCGAGGCCCGCCAGGGCACCGGCCAGCAGGAGGAACGATCCGGCGAACAGCGCGTCGTGACTGAAGGATCCGCTCATGGAAGTCTCCTCGCTCGCGGCCGGCGCCTGCTGCCGGCCGACTTGGCAGCGTACAGGATACGCGGCCTCCAGGCCACGGCGCCAGAGCGACGATACGCCCCGGCCCCGCTCACCACGGCTCGCAGTAGCCGTCGACGCAGATCTCGCCCGGCTCGCAGAGCTTCGGCGGGCCCTCGTCGGTCTGGCCGTCGCAGTCGTTGTCCAGGCCGTCACACTGCTCGGCCTCCGGCGGCCAGTCCTGGATGCACTGCACCGAGCCGCCCTCGCACTCGTACGTCCCGGACGCGCACTCGCCTTTTAGCCCGGTGTCGCAGTCGCCGCCACCGCCGGGATTGCCCTCGTCGATCTTGCCGTCGCAGTTGTTGTCCTGTCCGTCGCACTTCTCGTCCGAGGGCCCCTCGTTCTGGACGCACTGCACCTTGCCGTCCTGGCAGTGGTAGATCCCGGCCGCGCAGGCGCCGGCCTTCCCGGTCTCGCATTTGCCGCCGCCGCCCGGATCGCCCTCGTCGACCTTGCCGTTGCAGTTGTTGTCCTGGCCGTCGCACTTCTCGTCCGAGGGGCCATCGTTCTGCACGCACTGCACCGAGCCGCCCTGGCAGTGGTAGGTGCCCGCCGCGCACACGCCGGCCTTGCCGGTGTTGCAGCCGCCGCCGCCGCCGGGATCGCCCTCGTCCGCCTGGCCGTTGCAGTTGTTGTCCTGGCCGTCGCACTTCTCGTCCGAGGGGCCCTGGTTCTGCGCGCACTGCAGCGCGCCGCCCTGGCAATGGTACGTGCCGGCCCCGCACACGCCGGCCTTCCCGGTCTCGCAGCCTCCGCCGCCGCCCGGATCGCCCTCGTCCGTCTCGCCGTTGCAGTTGTTGTCCTGGCCGTCGCACTTCTCGTCCGAGGGCGACTGGCCGGGCACGCAGACGAGCGTCGCGCCCTGGCAGTGCCTCGTGCCCGCCGCACACACGCCGGGCTTGCCCGTGTCGCAGCCGACGCCACCGCCGGGATCGTCCTCGTCCGCGGCGCCGTCGCAGTCGTCGTCCGCGCCGTTGCAGTTCTCCGGCCCCGGCACGACCTCCCCGGCGCAGGCGGCCGGCCACTGCCCGCCGGTGCAGATCTGCTGGCCGCCGTGGCAGGCACCGATCCCGGCGCTGGCCGACGGGCCGGAGTAGCAGGCCTGGGTTTCGCCGTCGGCGCAAGGGCAGCCGTCATCGACCACGCCGTTGCAGTCGTTGTCCTGCTTGTCGCAGCTCTCCGCGGCCGGCGTCACCCCACCCTCGCACGAGGCCGACCACGTCCCGCCCGCGCAGCTCTGCACGCCGTCCTGGCACATCCCGATCCCGCGGCTCGCGGCCGGGCCGGTGTAGCAGGACCGCGTGCTGCCCTCTTCGCAGCTACACCCCTCGTCCGCCACGCCGTTGCAGTTGTCGTCGAGGCCGTCGTCGCAACTCTCGTCCTCGGGCAGGCGGTAGCCCGCACACTCGCTCCACCCGCCCTGCGCGCAAGTCCGCGTGCCGTTCTCGCACTCACCCACGCCCTCCGTGGAAGGGTCCCCCGGGTAGCAGTACTCGACGACGCCCTCCGGCGCGCAGGCCGCCACACTAGCGCCGCCGCCTCCGGTTCCCGCCGCAGCGCCGCCCGAGCCGCACGCGAGGGCGAGCACGCCGCACAGCACCAGGGCGAGCGCATGCCCAGTCTCGCGAGCGAGCCCCGTGGCCATGGCTCCAGTATCTCCCAGGCGTGACGGCCAGGCAATCGCCTGGCGGCCCAGGCGCCGCAGGGCCTCTTCATTGTCGCGAGCTTTCGTAGCGGTGCCGCGACCATGCAGGGGCACTTCTCGCTCGGCTGCCACGTGATTTCGCGGGGTTGCCCGATGCCGCCCCCTCGAGATTTCGCGGGGTTACGAGCTGATGTGCCCCTGCATGGTGCCGCGACGTTGAGACAAAACGCTGAACTCCCAGGACCGGCTGTGCCAGCGTCGGCGCGTGGACCGAATCGCGAGTCGGGCGCAGATCGGGGTCGCCATCTCGTACCGCGGCGGCTCGCTGGGCTCGCGTGAGCTCGCCCGGATCCAGCGGATCGTGGACCGCCAGCCTGGCGCGCGACGCCACGATCTGGGGCGGGCCGTGTGTCACAGCTTCGGCTGGACTCGCCCCGATGGCCGTTGGGCGGTGGACTCGTGCCGGCTGCTGCTGCTTCGGCTGCATCGACGCGGGCTGCTGCAACTGCCGCCGCCGCTGCGAAGCTTCATTGCCGGTGGTCCCCGCTGACGGGATGACGGCCCGGCTCCCTCCCGGGCTGCCGTGGATGCGCGCGCCGGCTCAACGGTACCGGGCGCGGCGAACGCGTGGATCCTCCAGGGACCGGAGCGCGCGCGGCAGCGCATGGCGGCCGGTCGTACGCCCGGGGGGTGGCGGGCGCTAACGGCCGCCATGGCGGCGCCACCTCGGTCCACCCTCGCGGCTTGCCCAACCGGCCGAAATCACGCGCTCCCGCCGCTGGCACGGCTCCTGCCATAGCGCCGCGCGATGCTGGAAGCGCGACAAGCGGGACCCGAGCCGCTCGCCCGCCATGGCTGGCCCCGCGCTCGCGCCGCCAGAGGCGAGACGGCGGCCGGCTGGGGCGCGCCCGGACTCGGCGAAGGCAAGCGCGAGTACGCGCCCCGCCGGCGGCGTGACACCTTGCTCTACCGCGTCGTGGCGGAGCATCTGGAGCCGTTCATCGCGCACGCCGCCGAGACCTACGAGCGCCCCCTGCCCCGCTACGTCGTCGAGGCGCTGCGGGGCTTCTTGCGCTGTGGCGACTTCGAGCGAGGCTTTCTTCGGTGCCGGTGTGAGGGCTGTGGCCACGACTTCCT
>JACQWT010000081.1 GCA_016209145.1 Deltaproteobacteria bacterium
CGCCCGCGCCGCTTGCGCCCGCGCCGCTTGCGCCCGCGCCGCTTGCGCCCGCGCCGCCAGCACCCGCGCCTGCGCCGGAGCCGCCGCCACCCGCGCCGCCCACTGGTACGCCGGCGCCCGCTCCGCCGCCGGCCTCGCCGGGCTTGTCCGCCGTATCGCCGGCCGGAACGCAGCGTGTGCCCGCGGGCACGTAGCCTTCCAGGCACTCGCCTCCGACCACCGGCCCGCAGCCCGCGAGCGCCGCCACGGTCAGGAGAACACCGGCCAAGCGGGCGCTGCGACGCCCCTTGCGGGCTTGCCTGGTCACGCTGCTCTGGGCGCTCATGGCAGCCTCCCGCTCGGCGATCCGGTAGCCGGCGCACCCTGCTCGCCCGGGCGCGGCTCGCGCTGCAAGATGAGGAACTCCACGCGCCGGTTCTTGCGCCGGGCCGCAGCGCTCGTCCCGGTCTCGGCCGGCCGCGAATCGCCGAAGCTCTCCACGACCAGCCGCTTGGCACGCACGCCGAAGTCCGTGAGCATCCGCACGACCGACCGGCCGCGCTCGGCCGAGAGCCGCTCGTTGTACTCCGCGGTGCCGGTGTCGTCGGCGTGGCCCTGCACGCGCACCAGCGCGTACTGCGGGTTGGCGAGCAGCAGGCTGGCCACGTTGGCGACGAGCGGCCAGCTCCGGAGCTGGATCTCGGCGGAGTTGACGCGGAAGTAGATCCGCTCGTCGAGCACGATCTCGTTGCCCGACACCCGCACGTTCTGCTGGTCGGGGCAGCCGTCGTCGTCGTCGTAGCCGTTGAAGGTCTCGGGGTCGTTCGGACAGTCGTCGCGGGCGTCGGCGATCCCGTCACCGTCGTTGTCAAGATCGGGGCAGCCATCGGCGTCCTCGAAGCCGTCGGCGTCCTCGGGGTCGTTCGGGCAGCGGTCGTCGCGGTCGGTGATGCGGTCGCGGTCGTTGTCCGGATCGGGGCAGCCATCGGCGTCCTCGAAGCCGTCGCGATCCTCCGCCACCAGCGGGCAGCGATCGTCCCCATCAAGCACCTGGTCGCGGTCGTTGTCCGGATCAGGGCAGCCGTCGGCGTCCTCGAAGCCGTCGGCGTCCTCGGGGTCGTCGGGGCAGCCGTCGCTCGCGTTCGCGATGCCGTCGTGGTCGCGATCCGGATCCTCGGCCACGCGCTTCGGCTCGGCCGGCGCCTTGCGCTCGGCCGTCGGGGCCGGCTCGAACGCGCCGTGCAGGCCGAGAAGGGCGATACGGGCGTCCTCGGGCCTGAGCTCGTTCGTCGTCTCGACGATCTGCAGCAGCCCGCCAAACGGGCCGATGCGCGCCGGGCCCACCGCGAAATCGTAGCCCGCGCGCGCCGCCACGGCCGGCCGCACGAGCTCGCCCGTGCGCGCAATCCCGCCGCTCGCCGCGAGCCACAGCCCTGCCGCCCCGAGCACGCGCCCGGACCCGCGGTGCCCGAAGGGCCGGACGCGCAAGCCGGGCAGCACGAACAGCGCCGAGCCGCCCTCGGTTTCCGCGAAGCCCTCCTCGTCCTTGACGCCGTCGGTCAAGCCCAGGGCGCCAATGGGGAGCTCGATGCCGACGTTCGAGCCGAGCTCGATCTCCGGTGCCACCAGGCCGGCCGCGCCCCAGCCGAACTCGTCGACCTTGCGCTCGCCGAACATCCGGGCCGCGGCGCCCTCGGCGTGGACGGCGAAGGCGATCTCGCCCCTGGACCCAGCCGGCCAGAGCAGGAGCGCGCCGAGCGCGGCCAGCCCGCGCGCCCTGCGAGTCGCCGTGCGGCCTGCCGCCTGCCTCTTCGCTGCCTGAATCGCGTGGATGGTGGACACGCCTCGGGGCTATGCATACGCCGATCCAGGCATGCGCCGGCGGGCAAGCCCGCGAAGAAACGCCCTACGCCTTGTCATGCGGGGCAAAGCAAGAGAGGCCCTGCTTATTCCGTAGACACCTTCCTGGACATGCTCAATGTTCATACATATGAGCCAATCCCAGTCGAGCCCGGTCTCGCCGGCCGTCAGCCCCGAGGATCTCGAACGCTCGCTCGACTCGCCGCTGCGGCTGCGGCTCGTCGCCGATCTGCTCGACCGCGCAGGCGCATCGTTCGGCCTCGACGACGCGGTGGTCAGCAGCAGCCGCCACGTGCAGGACGTGCTTGCCTGCCTGCGGCCCATGGTTCGCTGGGGCGTGCTGGAAGAGAGCGCCGACGGTCGGGGCTTCCGGCTCCGGGCCGACCTGTCGCCGGAGCTGCGCCAGGCGCTCGCCCGCGGCGTGGAGGCGCGCTCGGATCTGCTCAACCGCGAGCGCCGGGTTCGCTTCGACGTCCTGGCCGGCATGATCGGCGTCAACCCGAAGATGCAGCTCATCTTCGAGATGATCCGGCAGGTTAGCCGCATCGACGTGCCGGTGCTCATTACCGGGGAGACGGGGACCGGGAAGGAGCTCGTGGCGCGGGCGATCCACGACCTCAGCCATCGCCGCAGCGCCTTCTTCGGAGCCGTCAACTGCGCCACGCTGACCGAGACGCTCTTCGAGTCGCAGGTGTTCGGGCACGCCCGGGGCGCCTTCACCGGGGCCGTGCGGGACCACGCCGGCCTGGTCGAGCAGTGCGACCGCGGCACGCTCTTCCTCGACGAGGTGGGCGACTTGCAGCTCGCCAACCAGGTCAAGCTGCTGCGGGTGCTGCAGCAGGGCACGTTCAGCCGCCTCGGTGACGGCGCGGTGCGCAGCTCCAACTTCCGGCTCGTGGCCGCGACCAACCGGGACCTGGGCACGATGGTGGCCGCGGGCCTGTTCCGGGAGGATCTCTTCTATCGCCTCAACGTCTTCCCCATGCGGCTGCCCTCCCTGCGCGAGCGCCTGGACGACCTGCCCTACCTCGTCGCCGAGATGCTCGCCCACGACACGCGCCTCGGCGCCTCCGGCACCCGGCCAACCATCAGCGCCGAGGCGCTCGCGGTCCTCGCCGGTCACTCGTGGCCCGGCAACATCCGCGAGCTGGAGAACGTCGTGGTGCGCGCGGCGATCATGGCCCAGGGGGACGCGATCCGCCCGGAGCACTTGCCGCCGCTCGGGACCCCGCTGTCGGCCCAGCCTTCGCCGTCGGAGCAGCCCGGCGAGGAGCGAGTGAGGACGCTCGAGGAGATCGAGCGCGACCACATCGCTTTCGCGCTGCGCGCCAAGCGCGGCAACATCCGCTCGGCGGCGGCGGCCCTCGGGGTGACGCGCGCCACCATCTACAAGAAGATGAAGCGCTACGGCCTTGAGACGGCCATGCCCGAGCTGCGACAGAAGCCACGCTGAGCATCTCTCACTTGCCGCGCGCGAACAGCCTCTCGAGCTCGGAGCAGCCCGCGCGGTTGCCGTCCCGGCACGCCTGCTCGTAGAGCTGGACGGCCCGCGTGAGGTCGCGCGCCACGCCGCTGCCCCGCTCGTGCAGCCCGCCCAACTGCAAGCAGGCGGCGGCCAGGCCCGCCTCGCAGGAACGCTCGAACAGTAGTCCGGCCTGGCCCGGGTCGAACTGCACGCCGTTGCCGCGCTCGTAGAGCTTGCCCAGCTCGAAGCAGCCCTCGGCGATGCCCTCGCGGCAGGCCGTGTCGAAGAGCACCGCCGCCGGCGCCGAGAGCTGCGGCACGCCCGTGCCCTGCGCGTGCAGCAGGCCGAGGTTGAGGCAAGCGCGCGCGTTGCTCATCCGGCAGGCGTGCCCGTACAGGGCCGCGGCCCGAGCCTCGTCGCGCGGCACGCCGCGGCCGAGCTCGTACATCACGCCCATCGTGCTGCACGCGCTCGACACCCCGTCGCTGCACTCCCGCCGGAACTTGCCGGCCGCGTCCCGGAGGATATCCGGCGAGGGGCGGCCGCGCAGGCCGGCCTCGACGCATGCCTGGCTGTCGTCGTCCTGCGAGCCGGCGGCGGGCCCCAGAGGACCGGACGGCGCCAGGCCGGCGCAGGCCGGCAAGGTCAGGGCGGCAAGGGCAGCAACTGACGCGCGGAAACGAGCTGGCAACATCATGACGGGCTCCTCGATGCCGCGTACGTACGCATGCCGGATGCCAACCGCGCCCGATCGCGAAGGCCACCGGAATCGCTGTCGCGAGGGGTCGCGCCCCGTCACGGAGCAGCGCCCGGCTGCCTAGTCCGGCGACACGCCGCGAATACATGGCTAGGAAATGCACACCGCGCTATAGTTGGTCGCGCGTGGACGGAATGCGCATTCGCGGTGGCCGGCCCTTGTCCGGCTCGGTGCAGGTGAGCGGCGCGAAGAACGCCGCACTACCCATCCTGTGCGCGACGCTGCTCACCGAGGGCGAGTGCCTGCTCGGCAACGTGCCCGCGCTGCACGACATCGACACCACCGCCGAGCTGCTGCGCATCCTGGGCCGGGCGGTGGACTGCCGGCCGCCGCGCGTGCGCGTCGGGCCGAGCACCGCCGCGCTCGTCGAGGCGCCCTACGATCTCGTCAAGAAGATGCGCGCCAGCGTCCTCGTGCTGGGCCCGCTCTTGGCGCGCTTCGGCCGCGCGCGCGTCTCCTTGCCGGGTGGGTGCCAGATCGGCGCGCGCCCCGTCGACCAGCACCTGAAGGGGTTGGAGACGCTGGGCGCGCGCATCTCCCTCGACAAGGGCTACATCCTCGCCGAGGCCGAACGGCTGCGCGGCGCCGAGGTGGTGTTCGACATGCCGACCGTCACGGGCACGGAGAACCTGATGATGGCCGCGGCCCTGGCCCACGGCCAGAGCGCGCTCATCAACTGCGCGCGCGAGCCGGAGGTGGTGGAGCTGGCGCGGGTGCTCAACAAGATGGGCGCGCGCGTCAGCGGCGCCGGCACCGCGGTCGTGCAGGTCGAGGGCGTGCGCGAGCTCGGGCCCTTCGACCACAGCATCATCTCCGACCGCATCGAGGCAGGCACGTACATGGTGGCGGCGGCGGCGACGGGCGGCGAGGTGCGCATCGAGCGCGTGCCGGTCGAACACCTCGAGGCATTCATCTCCAAGCTGCGCGCCGCCGGCGTCGCGGTCGAGCCGGACGGCGCGGCGGCCTGCGTGTCGCGCTCCGGACAGGTGCGCTCGGTGGACGTGACGACCGCTCCCTACCCCGGCTTCCCCACGGACATGCAGGCGCAGTTCATGGTGCTGATGTGCCTGGCCGGCGGGACGGCCCGCATGAGCGAGACCGTCTTCGAGAACCGCTTCATGCACGTGCCCGAGCTCGGGCGCATGGGGGCGGCCATCGAGGTGAGCGGCCACAGCGCCTACGTCCGGGGCGTGGGGCGGCTGCAAGGGGCCGACGTGATGGCCACCGATCTGCGCGCCAGCGCCTCGCTCGTCATTGCCGGGCTGGTAGCCGCGCAGGGCGAGACGCTCGTGCGCCGCGTCTACCATCTCGATCGCGGCTACGAGCACATGGAGCAGAAGCTCCGCGCCCTGGGCGCGGACATCGAGCGCGTGGCCGGGCTCAAAGCGTAGCGAACAGAGCGGCGAAGCTGTGGTAGGCTGGCGACCATGAGCGCAGCCTTGTTCCGACTTCACCCGGCCGCGGCCCTGGTGGCGGCCGCGAGCTTCTTCTTCACCGTTGCGGCGAGCTCGCCGGCCCGGGCCGACGGCGAACAGTGCACGCCGCCGCGCATCCTCTTCGTGCTTGACGCCTCGGCGTCCATGCTCACGAAGATCGGCAACGGCCCCCAGACCAAGTGGGAGGCGGCCCAGAACGCCGTGCACCAGGTGCTCGCGACCTACCCGGACGGCGCGCAGTACGGGCTCATGCCGTACCCCGGTCCGGAGGGCCAGTGCGACGTGGGCACCGTGATCGTCGACGTGGCCGCAGGCGCGGCCAAGGAGATCGAGAGCGCCATCGCCGCCCTCGACATTCCGTCCGATGCCCGCACCCCTGCCGGCCAGACGCTGATGGCCGCCGCCGGCTACGATCTCATCACCGATCCGGGCTACGAGAACTACGTCATCTTCGTCACCGACGGCTGGCAGTACTGCAGCTACAACGGCGGCACGAGCTGCGCCTCGGCCGCGGACTGCACGCTCATGAACCTCTCGCCCTGCCCGAGCTGCAACGCCGATCCCAACGCCGATGGCTGCTACTGCGTGCAGGACTGGCCGGTGCTGGGCACCAAGGCTCTGGCCGACGCGGGCGTCGCGACCTACGTCGTGGGCTTCGGCGAGCAGGTCAACCCCAAGAGCCTCAACAAGGCCGCCGAGGCCGGCGGCACGGCCCTGCCCGGTTGCGACCCGCAGAGCAGCGACCCGAGCTGCTACTACCAGGCCACCGCGCCGGACGAGCTCACCACCGCTTTCGCCGCCATCGTGCAGGAGGTCGTGGTCGAGAAATGCAAGGGAGCGTGCGGCATCGAGGGCACGCGCACCTGCACGGCCAACGGCTGGTCGGAGTGCGACGCCCCGAGCACCAAGAGCTGCCTGTCGAGCTGCAAGACCGAGGGCACCCAGAAGTGCGTGAGCGGCAAGCTCACGGAGTGCTCCTCCGAGGTCGATTGCGGCGCCGGAGGGACGGGCGGCGCCGGCGGCGGAGGCGGCGGCGGAGTGGGCAACGCCGGCGGCACCGGCGCGACGGGCGGCGGCACGGGCGGCGCGGGGAACGCCGGCACGGGCCTGAGCGGCGACGGCAAGGGCAGCGGCGACGCGGAGGCCGAGGGCGGCTGCGGCTGCCGCACTGCCCCGGCCGCGCCGGCCCGCGCCGTGATCGCCCTGCTCGGTGCGGCGCTGGGCCTCATGCTGGCACGGCGGCGGCGACTCACGAGAGGGTAAGCACCGCCGCTCCGGCGAAGCGGCCGGCGCGCAGGTCGTCCAAGGCGCGGTTGGCCTCGCTCAGCGGATAGGGATGCACCTGCGTGCGCACCGGCACCTGCGGCGCGAGCGCGAGGAACTCCTCGCCGTCGGCGCGCGTCAGGTTGGCCACCGAACGGACCACGCGCTCGCCCCACAGGATCTCGTAGGGGAAGCTCGGGATGTCGCTCATGTGGATCCCGCCGCAGACCACGACGCCGCCCTTGACCACGGCGCGTAGCGCGGCCGGGACGAGATCGCCCGCTGGAGCGAACAGGATCGCGGCGTCGAGCGGCTCGGGCGGCTTCTGGTCCGAGCCGCCGGCCCACACCGCTCCGAGCTCGGCGGCGAAGCGCTGCGCCGGCTCGTCGCCGGGCCGGCTGAAGGCATACACCTTGCGGCCCTGGTGGCGGGCGAGCTGGATGAGGATGTGCGCCGCCGCGCCGAAACCGTAGAGGCCGAGCCGCTCGGCCTCGCCGGCCAGCCGATAGGCGCGGTAGCCGATGAGCCCGGCGCACAAGAGCGGCGCCACCTGGAGGTCGTCGTAGCCCTCGGGCAGCGGGAAGACGAAGCGGGCGTCGGCCACGGCGTGCTCGGCATAGCCGCCGTCGAGTTGGTAGCCGGTGAACTTGGCCTCGTCGCACAGGTTCTCTCGCCCGCTCTCGCAGTAGCGGCAGCGGCCGCAGGTGGAGCCGAGCCAGGGCACGCCCACCCGCTGGCCGAGGCGCGGGCCGCCTGTCTCCGGCCCGAGCCGCTCCAGCGTGCCGACGATCTGGTGACCCGGCACGAGCGGCAGCTTCGGCTGGGGCAGCTCGCCGTCGACCACGTGCAGGTCAGTGCGACAGACGGCGCACGCGCTCACGCGGATGCGCACCTGCCCCGGCCCGGGCTCGGGCAGCGGCAGGTCGCGCTCGCGCAGCGGCAGGCCGGGGCGGTCGAGGACCATCGCGCGCATGATGGGCAGCGTAGACCGAAGCCCGTGGCGCGGGAACGCCGGCCGCAGATCCTCGAACTTGGCCGGCCCGTGCGCCCTGTGGCATCGGTCGGCCCAAGTTGCCATGATCGAACGCGACCCGTGCGAAGATCTCGTCGTCGGCCTCGATGTCGGGACGACGAAGGTGGCGGCCGTGGCCGGCCTGGCGCGGCCTGGCGGCGTCCAGGTGCTCGCCGCCGCGACCGAGCCCTGCGAGGGGACAAACGGCGACGAGGTCGTCAGCGTGCTGGAGACGGCAGCCGCCATGCACCAGGTCGTGGCCGACCTGGAGGCGCTGTGCCGGCGCCGGATCTGCTCCGTGCACCTCGGCGTGGGCGGAAGCCACGTGCGCACGGATCTGGTCCGCTGGTCGGCGCCGCCGGCGCCAGCGCCGGCGAGTGACGGTTCGATCGAGACCGAAGCCTACGCGGACGCCGTCGAGCAGGGCCGGCTCGTGCTGCACGCCTGGCCCGCGGGCGCGCCGAGCGGCGGCCCGGCGGGCCACGTGCGGCTCCTCAGCGCTTCCACGCCCTATGTCCATGGCCTGGTCCGCTGCGCCGTGTGGGCGGGCCTCGACGTGGCCGACATCGTGCTGGGCGCGCTTGCCACCGCCGAGGCCGTGCTCGGCCCCGAGGAGCGGCAGGCCGGCGTCGCCGTCGTCGACATCGGCGGCGCGGCGACCGAGATCGCGGTGTTTGCCGGGAAGTTCGTGCACGTCGAGGCGATCGCGCTCGGCGCACAGCACGTCACGGCGCGTCTCGCGGAGCTGCTCGACGCGCCCGCGACCGAGGCCGAACGCGTCAAGCTCGGCTACAGCGTCGGCGCCTTCGACGACTGCGTGGCCGCGTGGAACCGCCGCGGCGAGCAGCGCTCGGTGCCGCGCCGCGTGCTCGGCGCGGCCATCGACGGCGGCATGGGCGAGCTGCTGCACGCCGTCAAGCAGCGCCTGGCCGCCCAGGGCCTGCTCTCCCGGCTCGGCAGCGGTGTTGTCCTGGCCGGCGCCGGCGCCATGATCGACGGCATGGCGGCTTGCGCCGCCGCGATCCTCGGCCGGCCCGCCCGCCTGGGCGATCCGGCCATCTCGTCACCCGCCCGCCAGAGCGACACCTACCTCTGCCATCCCAAGTACGCCACCGCCCTGGGCCTGGTGCACCTCGCCGCCCTTCGGACGGCGCACTGGGACGGCGCGCTCGCCCTGAGCGCGTGAGCGGGCGCGCGGCACGGCCTCGCTAGATCCGCTCCCAGCAGGGCATGCCGGGCTTGCACACGCCGAGCGCGATGTGCGCGGGCCGATCGGCGGCGCCGGGCCAGTTCACGAACAGGGAGGCCCGCTCGTCCTGTCGCCAGATGCGGATCTTCTGCGCCTGCCCGCGCTGCAGCCGGACGATGAAGTCGGCGTACTTCCCCAGCTCGACCTGCTCGTAGTAGCCGTCGCCCTTGGCGCCGAAGTTCTCCATGTCGGAGATGCGCTGGATGTCGCCCTCGCAGTGCACCTTGAGCCACTCGCGCACGACGCGCAGGTAGCAGCCGACCGGACGCGAGTTGGGGTCCTGAGTGTTGACCTCCAGGCCCGCGTTCCACTCGTCCATCGTCGGCGGACTGGACCGCGTCGTCGGGATCTTCGGCACTCCCTTGGCGTCCACGTCCACGGCGGGAGCCGGCGCGGCCGCGGCCGCCGTGGGTGCAGGCGCCAGCGGCGCGGGCGCGGCCGCCGTGCTCGTGGCGGCTCGCTCCGGTGCAGCGCTGGCGCCCGGCTTCGTCTCGCTCAGTTGCTCCAGGGCCTTGCAGCCTGGCAGTGCGGCGAGCAAGACCGCCGCCGTGACCGCGCCGGCCGGAATGCGCTTCGCCCAGGTACGAGTGGTAGCCATGGAGCGAAGCTAGAACGCCACCTACGATTCTGGAACGGAAATCGCGCAGCCCGCGCTATCTTGCACCGGCTGGCCGCAGGGTGGAGCGAACGATGCGCGAGGGTGGCAGAGACATCGATGACGTGCTCGACGCCATCCTGCGCGGCGCGGCCAAGATCCTCGGCTGCGGCTCGACCAATCTCATTCTCTTCAACGAGAAGACCGAGCAGGTCCGGATCCGCGTGGGCGCCATGGCCACGAGCTACCCCATGCTGGACGAGATCGAGCGGCTGCTCGGCGAACGCTTCAGCACCGTCACCCTGCCGCTCCGATCCGCGCAGGGTAGCCTCGTGTACGCCTCCTGGCGCGACGGGGTCATCCGCGAGACCTCATCGCTGCGCGAGCTCGTCGGCACGGCCTTCGCCCCCGAGCTCACGGCCGAGCTCGGCCGTGTCATCGGCGAGCACCGCTTCATCTGCGTGCCGGCCCGCAGCGGCACCTGCAACTACGGCGTGCTGCTCTTCGAGAAGCAGGGGCCTCACCCCTTCAGCCGCCAGCAGCGCACCGTGCTCCTGCGCTACGCGCGCGGCATCGGCGAGATCCTGGAGAGCCACCTCGTGGCTCACGGCCAGACGATTCTGGCGCAGCCGGCCGACCATGGTCCCGCCTACGTGCTCTTCGATGCCGCGGGCACGCCCCGTCTCTTCGGGCCGGACGAGGGCGGCGCGGTGCGGCGCCTGCTCGCTGACCCGAGCGTGCTGGCGCGCTTGGGCGAGCGGATCCGGGCGCTTCTCGCCAACCATGCGTTCCGCGCCGGCGGCGGCGCGCAGCGCACCGAGGATCTGGACGCCGAGCGCTGCCTCGATCTCGTGCCGCTGGCGGCTGACGGCGAGGCGGGCGTGCTCGGCGTGCTGCGCCAGCGCCACGGCCAGAGGCGGGCGTCGCTGGAAAGCCAGCTCATGCAGCTCACCCTGGGCGATCCGGCGCCGGCGCTGTTCGTCGATCCCGCCTTCCGCGTGACGTCCTGCAACGAGGCTGCCGAGCAGCTCTTCGGCTACCCCGGCGCGGAGCTGCGCTCGGCGCCGGTGGGCAGGCTCTTCCGGCACGAGCGCGAGATCCTCGACATCCTGAGCCCGCAGATCCTCGATCCGGTCAGGCCCTACTTCGAGGAATCGGCCGTGGTGCGCCGGCAGGACGGCTCGCTGCGGCCGGCCCGCGCCCAGGCGCTGCTCTTGGCCGACGACGTCGATCGGGTCGAGGGCTACCTCATCGTGGTCCGGCCGCGCGCCGCGGAAGGCGAGCGAACGGCCGACGCGCAGCAGCGGCTGGCCACGCTGGGCGAGATGGCGGCACAGCTCGCCCACGAGATCCGCAACCCGCTGGTCGCCATCGGGGCGGCGCTCGACTCGCTCGGCCGCGAGGGCTTGAGCGCCGAGCAGCAGGGCATCGTCACCTCTGCGGCGAGGGAGATCGAGCGGCTCGACGCCGTGGTACAGGGCTATCTGGCGGTGCGTCCCGATCTGAGCCATAGCCGCGTGCGGGTCGCGGAGGTGGTCGAGGGCGCCTGCCGCCTGCTGGCAACGGCACGCCAGACGGACGGCAAGCGCGTCGTCCAGGACATCGACCCGGGGCTCACGGTGTGGGCCGACTACGATGCGCTGCGCCGGGCGCTGCTCAACCTGCTGCTCAACGCGCTGGAGGCATCGCCCGCGGGCGGCCGAGTCGTGTGCCGGGCCGCACAGGACGCGCACGACGTCTCGATTCTCGTCGAGGACGATGGTCCGGGCCTGCGCGCCCCGAGCGAACAGTGCTTCCAGCCCTTCTTCACCACCAAGAAGCACGGCACGGGCCTGGGCCTGCCGGTGTGCCGGACCATCGCCCGCGCCCACGGGGGCCTGGTCGAGCTGCGCTCCCGGCCCGAGGGTGGCGCGCAGGCCGAGCTGGTGCTGCCCCGCCGTGCGCCGCGCGATCCGGGGAGCAACGGATGAGCTACTCCTTCTGCACCCTGGTCGTGGACGACGAGGAGCTGTACGCGCACTCCATCGCGCGCGAGCTCGGCCGGCAGGGCGTACGCTGCGATCTGGCCTTCACCGGCCGGGCGGCGCTGGAGCAGGCGAGCCGCGGCTGCTACCAGGCCATCCTGCTCGACCACCGGCTGCCCGACGAGGACGGCATCGAGCTCATCCCGCTGCTCTTGGCGCGCCAGAGCGGCGCGGCGGTGCTCGTCATGACCGCCTTCCACGCCATTCCCCACGCCGTGCAGGCCATCCGCCGCGGCGCCGAGGACTACATCGTCAAGGAGACGAGCCTGCGGCCCATCGTCGACCGCGTCCTGGAGCTGCGCCGGCGCGACGAGGCCCGCCGGGCGATGCCGCCGGTGCCCGTGCAGGAGCGCGACGGCCCGACCGCGTGCTCGGCCGCCATGCGGCAGGTGCTGGAGCAGCTCCACAAGGCGGCCGAGTCGCCCGAGACCACGGTGCTCCTGACCGGGGAGACCGGCGCGGGCAAGGAGGTCGCCGCGCGCTACCTGCACCGGCTCACCTATCCCGCCGGCCGGCCCATGGTCGCCGTCGACTGCGTGGCGCTGCCCCACGCCTTGGCCGAGAGCCTGCTCTTCGGCCACGTCAAGGGCGCCTTCACCGGCGCCGATGAGGCGCGGGCCGGCGCCTTCGAGGAGGCCCGCGACGGCACGATCTTCCTCGACGAGGTGGGGGACATGGGTGCGCTGCAGAGCAAGCTCCTGCGCGTGCTGGAGAGTCGGGCCTTCTGCCGGGTCGGCTCGGTCAAGGAGATCCCCCTGCGGGCGCGGGTGGTGGCCGGCACCAATCGCGATCTTGGCCGGCTGCTCGACGCCGGTGGCTTCCGCCTCGATCTCTACCAGCGGCTCTCCGGTTTCCCCATCCACATTCCGCCGCTGCGGGAGCGCCACGACGACATCATCCCCCTGGCCGAGCACTTCCGGGCGTTTTTCGCCGAGAAGCTGGGCAAGGCCATCGCCCCGCTCGGCGCCGAGGTGCGTGCTCGGCTCCTCGCCTACTCCTATCCCGGCAACGTGCGCGAGCTCAAGCACGTTATCGAGCGAGCGGTCATCATGACCGACTGCGCCGCGATCGAGCTCCGCCAGCTTCCGCAGCGCGTGCTCTCCGAGCCGCGAACGGCGCCGGAGGCCAGCCCCGGCGTCCCCCTGGACTTCGTGCCGGGCATCGACACGCTCGATGCCTTGGAGAAGCGGATGATCACGCGGGCGATGCGCCGTGCCGGCAACGTCAAGGCCGAGGCGGCACGGCTGCTCGGCATCAGCCGCTACCAGCTCCTGCGGCGCCTGGCCAAGTACAAGAGTAGCCGTTAGCCGTTAGCCCCTAACCCGGCAGAGCCGGAACCAAGAAGGGGCAAGGGGCAAGGGAAGAAGGCCGGAAGCCGTGCTGCAACGTTCGCTCCACGAAGCGAACGAGGCCGGCGAGCGCGCGTTCGACTTCGCGGAAGCTTCGGCGGCGGCCTTGGGCTGATCCATTTTCGGCCGGCGACGCAGATCCAGTCGCAGGGTCCGCTGCGGCGGGATCGTGATCCACTGGCTGGTGTGGATCGGGGGGACGTGTGCAACACGTCCGTCTGGCTCGTGGTTGTGGATCGGTTTTGGATCGGCTGGATCCAGCCGGTGGCCAGGGGGGCGGCGCGGTGGCTCTGGTGTCAGCTTTGGCGAGGGCCAAGAGCAGAGCGGACGATGCACCGGATGGTCGCCGGGTCACGGTCCTCGAGGTCGCACTCGCGGAGCAGCGGACGTGCGGGGTGGACGACGGGCTGCACGGGCAGCGACAGGACCTGGAAGCGGGTGCCGTCGAAGCCGATGAGGTCCTTGTCGATAAGCCCGTTACGTACCTGGACGTAGTCGTCGACGGTGAGCTCGAGGACGGAGCAGGTGCGGTCGTAGGCGTAGAAGCTCACGCCGTTGCGATCGCCGGCGAGGACGAGAAAGAAGTAGAGCGAGCGTTCGGCGTGGCTGAGCGAGGCGAAGAAGCCCTGGTGGACACCGACTGCGCCACGCGAACTTGCGAGGACGGGATCTGCGGCGTCGCACACGAGCTCGCGGACACGCCCTGCGTCGCTGGCGGCGGTCAGGTGTGCGACGGGCAGGGCAATTGTGTCGAGTGCAACGACGGCTCGCAGTGCGACGCGAAGATCTGTGACAAGCACCTTTGCGTGCCCGCTTCGTGCGCCGACGACGTCATGAACGGCGACGAGACCGACGTCGACTGCGGCGGCGACGACTGCGCGCCGTGCCAGAACGGCAAGAAGTGCGCAGTTGCCGGCGACTGCGACAGCCAGCTCTGCGACAGCGGCTCCTCCGGCTCCGGCGGCGCCGCTGGAGCCGGCGGCGGTGCTGGCGGAGCCGGGGGAGGCGGCGCGACCGGGCTCTGTGCGCCGTGCCAGAGCCACGACGTCTGCGCGCCAGGCAGCTACTGCGAAATCGACAACACCAAGAAGTGCACCGGCAAGCTCGACGACGGCAAGGGCTGCAAGGCCTACGGTGCCGAGCAGTGCAAGAGCGGCTTCTGCGTCGACGGCTACTGCTGCAACACGGCCTGCGACGGGGGCTGCGGCACGTGCAGCGACGACGGCAACGAGGGCACATGCACGCCCGTCGCCGAGGGGGCCGAGTGCCGCGCGGCAGCGGGCGACTGCGACGTGGCCGAGGTGTGCGACGGCAAGGGCGCGAGCTGCCCGCAGGACTCCTTCAATGCCAAGGACACCGAATGCCGCCCGAAGAACGGCGACTGCGACGTGGCAGAGGTCTGCACGGGCGACGAGGCGGGATGCCCGGCGGACGGGTTCAAGGCCAAGGGCACCCAGTGCCCGTCCGGGGCCTGTGACGGCTCGGGCTCGTGCGTTGCGGGCCTGCACCTCTGGAGCAAGCGCTTCGGCGATGGCAACGACGAGGTGAGCCGGGCCATCGTAGCCGACGGCTCGGGCAACGCGATCGTGACGGGCTCGTTCAAAGGCACCACCGACTTCGGCGGCGGACCGCTCGCGAGCGCGGGCCTGGCCGACATCTTCGTGGCCAAGCTCGGCCCCTAGCATGGTGGCGCAGTGGCCAGAGCGAGGTCGAGAGGCGGGAAAGCTGGGCGCAGGCGGCAGCGGCGGCTCGGGCTGGCGGCCCGCGAGGCAGGTCGGTCCCGAGCACCCGTGCAGGGTGGCGAAGATCGGCGGCGACAACGACGATCGGTCAGCCCTCGTCGCCGAAAACCTCATCCAGGCGCTCCGCCGTGGCGAAGCGCTCGCCCCAGCCATCGAGCTGCTCGGCGCTGGCGCTGGTCAGCCGCGTCACCACCTTCTCGGGCAGATCGCCAAAGCGGCGGCGCAGTTGGCGGAGGAGCAGATCGCGGCGCCCGGCGACAAGCCCCCGCTCGATGCCCTGCTCGATGCCTCGCTGGAGGCCCTCATGCCTTCCCTGCTCGATGCCCCGCTGGATGCCCTCCCGTCTTCCCTGCTCGATGAGCTGCTGTCCTACCGTCATGACGACCTCGTCGGCTCGTGCTCCCAGTGCCGATTGTAGCACGCGGGCTGCCCGCTCGCGGCTGATGTGCTCGCTCACCTGGAACAGGTAGCGCACCAGCACTACCAGCGCATCGAGGCCGGGCGAGGCGGCGGCGACCTCGGCGACGAGGTCCGCCCAGCGCGCCAGCTTCTCTGCGAGATCGGCGGCGTCGCGCCCATGCTTGAACGCCAGCAGCACCAGCTTGACGAGCGGCTCTCGGCCGACCCGGTCTCGAGGCAACTCGCCGAGATGCGGGAGAAGGCCGCAGTCTGCTACCAGTTGGATCTCGCCGCGGCGCGCAAGGAGGGCCGCGCTGAAGGCGAGGCTGAGGGTGAGGCCAGGGGCGAAGCCAAGGGCGAAGCCAAGGGCAGGGCAGAGGGCGAGGCCCGGGGCAAGGCCGCGGGCAGGACGGAGGGCGAGGTGGCGGGCAAGGTCAGCGCGCTGCTCGTGCTGCTCGCGGCTCGTGGCATCGGGCTCGCGGCGGACGCCGAGGTGCGCATTCGTACGAGCCGCGATTTGGCTGAGCTGGATGTCTGGATCCGGCGTGCCGCGACGGTGAGCTCGGTCGAGGAGCTGTTCGCGTAGCCCCGAGGCGCGAGCCTCGGCGGGGTGGAGCTGCGAGGGACCTGGTGAGATGAGCGCTCGGGCAGGGCTGGCCCGGACAATGGGTCGGTGAGGTGGGAACGATCCCGCAAAAGCGCGGCTGCCAGCTACGCGGTGGCCGCGCCCGCTGCATTCCATCGCTGGCCCGATCCAGGAAGCCGCGATCGAAACGCCGCGCTTTTCGAGGATCGTTCCCACTCGCCCGCGGCGCAGATCTCGCCCGGAAGGCACGGCTGGCCGCAGCCGCCGCAGTGGGCGGGGTGCGCGCCGAGGTCGACGCACTTGCCGTCGCAGTCCGCGCGGCCCGCCGAGCAGACGGCAGGCGCGCCGCGGCCCGACCCTCCCGGGCCAGCCTGGCCGGCCGCGCCGCCCGAGCCCACCCGATCGTCCGGATCGCTGGAGCCGCCGCAGGTGCAACCCCACGCCAGCGCCGCTGCGAGCGCGGCGGCCGCGGCCATCTCGGCGGGGTGCGGGCGAGCTGCCAGCATCGGCCCCGATCGAGCATACCAGGGTGGCTTCAGGCGTGATCGGCGCTCTGCCGGGCAATCGCGGACAGGTTTGCACCGGGGTGAGGCGGGAGGGAGCAGGTCATGGCGCTCGGCAACGGTGATCGTCCTGGTGAGAGGGCACGGTCAGAGGTCATGGTCCAGGGCGGCGGAGGAAGGGCCAGGGGGGGGGGCGCCGGCTGATCGCGCTGCCGACGCCGGCCGGCGCTCCCGCCGCGATCCGCGCGCCACGTGCGGGCCCGAAGGGCCATCCGCCTCCGAGTTACACGAACGAGGCAACTCGCATCGGGATGGCGGGGCTATCCCCTGTCGACTTGCGCTGTTCGTGCAAGTCGTACCGGGATAGCGTACGCAGCGGGAGCTGGCACATGCGGGCGACGGGCCCGATGCTGGGGTGGGGCGTGGCGTTGCTCGCCGTGGCGGCCGGCTGCGCCGAGCCGAGCCCGGGCGTCGCCGCCTGCCGTGGTGCCCGGCTGCCGCCCGTGACGGCCCCGGATCCGGCGGCGAGCGCGCCGGCCGGGGCGCGGGCCTGACGCCCGGCACGCCGCGTGCGCGTCCTGGGCCGTCCGCTCGACCTCCGCCCTGCACGCGGCGCGCCAGGGACGAGCCTCGCGCACGGCCAACGAAGGTCGCTGCGGCAAGCAGCGGGCCGCCTGGCGCGGCGCGTCTCTGGGCGACCCGCTCGCCGGCAGTCTGCTACGGCGCCGGACCGGGCACAGCCCAGGGCGAAAGCAGCCCGCCTGCCCGCTGCCAGCCCACCCGCAGTAGCCACGTCCGCGGCTCCACGCCCACCGGCCCCCCTGGGTCCCACACCGCGCCTACGCGCACCGGCCGGCTCCAGCCCGTGAAGTAGGGCCCGCTCGAG
>JACQWT010000082.1 GCA_016209145.1 Deltaproteobacteria bacterium
GGCGATCGCGCGCCCGGCGAGCCAGACGCCGCCGAGCAGAGGGGCGAGCAGGACGCACGCCCAGGGAAGGGGGTTGTGAAGCTGCACGTGGTGTATCCGTTCACGGCATTTGCGCGCGAAGTCAGCAACGACGGCTCGCCGAGTCGGCCGCGATCGCGGCTTACGTCCGCGGGCCGGCTCCTCACGTACAGGAGTACGCTCCGGGCCGGCCCCGTGGGCGCTGCTCCGCTTGCCAGTCCCGCCGCGCTCGCGGCCGCCTGACGAGCCGGGTGGGAGATAGCGTGAACGCGTACCACTTGGTGGGCGCCAGCCGCAACCCGCCACGCGGGCGGAAAGTGGTATGGTGTCACGGGGAACTCCCCATGGCTAGCCCCGCCAACACCGAGATCCTGATCGTCGACGACGAGCCCGGCCTGCGGGAGGTGCTCGAGATCACCTTCCGGCGGCACGGCTACTCCGTGGTGACAGCGGCGAGCGCGCGGGCCGCGGTGCAGGCCATCGCCGACAGCCCCGCGCCGTTCCCGGTGGTGGTCACCGATCTGGTGATGCCCGGCGGCTCCGGCATGGACGTGCTGCGGGCCGCCCGCGAGCGCTGCCCCTCGAGCCAGGTCATCGTCATCACGGCGTACTCCACCGTCGAGTCGGCCATCGACGCGATGCGGCAGGGGGCCTACGACTTCGTGACCAAGCCCTTCTCGCCGGCCGAGCTCGCCGCGCTCGCGTCCAAGGCCATCGAGAAGAGCGCCATCGTCGCCGAGAACGAGAAGCTACGGGCACGCATCGCCAAGCTCGATTCGGGAAACCTCGACGACGAGATCGGCCAGAGCCCGGCCATGCGCGCCGTGGGCTCGCTCGTCGCGCGGATCGCCCCGACGCGGACCACGGTGCTCATCACGGGTGAGAGCGGAACGGGGAAGGAGCGCATGGCGCGGCTCATCCACCGCCTGAGCAATCGCGCCGCAGGGTCGTTCTGCGTGATCAACTGCGGCGCGCTCCCGGAGGCGTTGATGGAGAGCGAGCTGTTCGGCCACGAGCGCGGCGCCTTCACCGGCGCAGAGAGGGCGGCGCCGGGCATGTTTCGCGAGGCGCACGGCGGCACGCTGCTGCTCGACGAGGTGGGTGAGCTGCCCTCCGCACTGCAAGTCAAGCTGCTGCGCGTGCTGCAAGAGCGCAAGGTGCGCCCGGTGGGAAGCTCCACGGAGCTCGCCGTAGACGTCCGGCTGCTCGCCGCCACCAACCGCGACGTGGAGCAGGACGTGGCGCAGGGCCGCTTCCGCAAGGATCTCTACTATCGGCTCAACGTCATCCGCATCAAGATCCCGCCGCTGCGTGAGCGCGAGCAGGACGTACGCCGTCTCGCCGAGCGCTTTGTGCGCTTCTTCGCGGCCGAGCAGGACCGGCCGGTGCGCGGGCTCAGCACCGAGGCCCTGCGCGCGATCGAGACGTACGACTTTCCGGGAAACGTTCGCGAGCTGGAGAACATGATGGAGCGCGCCGTGGCGCTGGCTTCCGGGCCGTGGCTGCGCGCCGAGGATCTGCCCGAGGCCGTGGGCGGCCACGCGCCCCGTGCGCCGCGCAGCGCCGAGCTTGCCGAGCAAGGGTGCGATCTCGACGATGTGCTGGCGCAGACCGAGCGCTCGTTCCTGGAGCAGGCCCTGGAGCGCGCCGGCGGGGAGCGGAAGTCGGCGGCCCGGCTGCTCGGCATCAGCTTCAGGTCGCTGCGCTACCGGCTCGCCAAGCTCGGCATCGACGCGCCGAGCTCGCCCGAGCCGGGCTCGCCGGGCTCGGATGACGGCTAGTCGTGCGACCCGCAAGGGCGGAATCTTCCCTGCGAGCTCCCTTCGTGGTACAGGCCCGCCGCCTTCTCGCTGCCGCGTTCGATGTGACGCGTTTTGTCACTGGTGGCCAGCCATGTTGCCGTTTTTTGTCACTGCCAGCAGAAGCTCGCCATCGGTGAGGCTGAAATCACTTGGCCTGGCGTGGGGGGCCGGGCGCACGGAGGCAAGGCACGGCGCATGCATGCTCGGTGACCGCGGGAGTATCTCCATGTGCCCTACGACTCGGACCATCGCCCTGCGCGTTGCGGGAGGCCGCGCGCGCGGCTTCACGATGGTGGAGCTGTTGGCGGTCGTCACGATGGTCGGGATCCTTGCCGCCGTGGCCATCGTCGGCTACCGGCGCTACCTGAACGCGGCCCACAGCGGCGAGGCGAAGAACGTCGTCGGAGCGATCCGCGTCGCCGAGTCGAGCTACAAGGCGGAGACTCTCGGCTATCTCGGCTGCTCGGCGACCCTTGCGGCGTACTACCCGGCGGCGCCGGACGGAAAGAAGCGCAACTTCAACAACCCCGGTCACCCGGACTCCGCCTGCTGGCAGCTCCTGAACGTGTCGACCGACACGCCCACGCTCTACGGTTTCTCGGTGGTGGCCGGGAGCCCGGGGGCCGCGCCGCCCGTGCCGGACACGGCGCTCAAGCCGACGTGGCCCGCCCCCACGACCGAGCCTTGGTACGTCATCCAGGCCGCCGGGGACATCGACGCGAACGGGGCGTACAGCTACTTCCTCAGCTCCTCCTTCTCGGGGGAGATCTACGATGAGGAGCCCACCGAGTGAGTTTGCCTCCGGCGCGCGCGCCCCAGGCGCGATGCGGCGGAGCTCAGCAACGGCAAGACACGAGGCAACGCAACCAAGCAACAAGCCGCCGGGCGTCGACCAGTGTGATTGACGTTCGCTTCGGCTTCCACAACGGAGACGAAATCATGAGGGCAACCAAGCGAGGCTTCACCCTGGTCGAGCTGATGATCGTGGTCGCGATCATCGGCGTGCTCGCGGCGCTGGCCATCTATGGCGTGCGCCGCTACCTGGCGAGCGCGAAGACGAGCGAGGCCAAGAACTCCATCGGCGCCATCTCGCGCGGTGCGTCCGGCGCGTACGAGCGCGAAACCGCGGCCTCCCAGAACGTGGCAGAGGGCGCTGAGTCGACGGCCGCGAGCCATGCGCTGTGCGGCACCGCGAACATCGTGCCGGGCGTGGTTCCGGCGGGCAAGAAGTACCAGCCCAACACCGCGGACGGCTCCGACTACGAGACGGGCGACACGCTCACCGGCTGGAAGTGCCTGAAGTTCGGCCTGACTCAGCCGCACTACTACCAGTATCACTATAACAAGGACGCGATGACCGCCGCGCCCCTCAACCCGGCGCCCTGCGCCGCCGACTGCTACGAGGCCGGCGCGGTCGGCGATCTCGACGCCGACACCATCGTGTCCCGCTTCGCGCGCACGGGCCAGGTCAACACCCAGACCGGCAAGCTGAAGGCCGCCACGCAGATCTACATCGAAAACGAGTTCGAGTAGGCGTAGACTACTGACTGGAGCGAAGTGGTCGACCTCCGTGGCGCCCGGCCGCCACGGAGGCCGGGCGGGGCGCGCGATGCGAGTGGAAGGCAAGCTGGCGGGCTTCTTCAGACGGCGGGGCTACACGCTCGTCGAGCTCATGGCCGTCGTCGCCATCGTGGGGATCCTGGCGGCCCTGGCCACCTACGGCGTGCAGAAGTACCTCTCGGCCACCAAGATCGCCGAGGCCAAGCAGACGGTAGGCGCCATCACCCGCTCCGCGGTGGCCGCGTATGAGCGGGAGACCGCCAGGCCCGAGATCCTGATCCCCGGGCAAGTTGCCGCCCAGCCGCTCCGGCAGCTCTGCGAGTCATCCATCTGGGTGCCGGACGCCGTCGGCAAGGTCAAGGGCCGCAAGTACCAGCCCAGGACAGCCAACGGGGCCGACTTCAACACCGGCGACACGCTGACGGGCTGGAAGTGCCTGAAGTTCGGCCTGACTCAGCCGCACTACTACCAGTATCACTATAAGGACGGCGACGGCCTCGTCTCGCAGTTCGAGCGGGGCGGGCAGATCGGCGTCAACGGCGTGGACCTCGTGCTGCAGACGCAGGTCTGGAACAACGGGCAGGAGGCGGAGTAGGGCCGGTTCGGGTAGACTCGGCGCATGCGTTCCTGGGGCGCCTTGGAGCTTGGCGCGGCCATCGCCGTGGGTGGTAGCGTGCTCGCCGTTGCCATCCCGAGCTTCGTGCGCAACCTCAGCTTCTCGCGACTGAGCGAGGCCGTCGACGGGCTGGACCGGCTCGTCAGCGGTGCCGTCGCCTACTCGCAGGGCCGGCCCCAGGAGCTGAGCTTCCCGCCGCCGGCGCCGCTGACGCCTGCCCAGGTGCCGGCGGGCAAGCCGGCCATGGATCCGCCCGGAGCCTGGGACCATCTGACCTGGCGCGCGCTGCGCTTCGGCTTCGACCGCCCCCACTGCTTCGCGTTCGAGTTCGCCAGCGCGCTCGATCCCGAGAGCGGGGCGATGCGCTTCGTGGCCGCGGCGCACGGGGATCTCGACGGCGACGGCACCCCGTCGACCTTCGAGGTGCGCGGCGAGCGGGCGGCGGGCGAGCGGGCTCGCGTCGTCCCGGGGATGTACGTCGATCGCGAGGTGGAATGAAGCGTCCGGAGGCTGAGAAAGCGCGCCTGCTCTGCGTGCTCGCCGCCTGCGTCGTGGCGATTGCTGGGGTGCGGGCGCGGCTCGTGGCGGTCCACCAGCGCGTCAAGGACCAGCACGAGGTCTACTTCCTGCCCCCGGCAGGAGAGCTGGTGCGGGCTTCCCTCGGCTACAAGGCCGCGGTGGCCGACCTCTTGTGGGCCCACATCATGGTCTCGCAGGGCCTGCACACCTTCGAGCGGCGCCGCTTCGAGAACCTGTCGCGGCTCTACGACGCCATCGGTGAGCTCGATCCCACTTGGCGCACGCCCTACCTGTACGCGGACGCGTTCTTCACGTTCCAGACCAGCGCCGCGCCCTACGAGGACGTGGTCAAGGCGCGCCAGATCCTGGAGCGCGGGGTCCGCGCCCGTCCCACCGACGCCGAGATCTGGCTGAATCTGGGCCAGTTCGTGGGCTTTGTCGCACCGAGCTCGTACCTCGACGACCGCCCCGCGGAAGCCGAGCGCTGGCGGCGCGAGACGGCGGCGATGCTGGCCCGGGCGGTCGAGCTCAGCGGCGAGAGCTCGTACATCGGCTGGCAGGCGGTCGCCGGTGCCCACATCTTCGACAAGGCCGGCCAGCACGAGGCGGCGATACGGTTCCTTCTGCGGGCGCTGGCCGTGACCGATGACGAGGAGCTCAAGGGCGACATCCTGCGGCGGCTCCGGCGCATGATGGCCCAACGGGATCTGGCGGCGCACCAGAGCCGGATGGATGCCTTCGAGCGGATCGTGAAGAGCGAGCTGCCGTTCATCCGCAAGACCCTGGCGCTGGTGCTCGGTCCCCCGGTCGACCCGGCGCGATGCGCGGGCCCCGGCCGCGACGAGGCGCCCGCGTGCGCGCACTCCTGGGAGCGCTGGTCGCAGCTTCAGGGCGGGCAGCGCTGACCGGGAGCTACTCGCATGCGTTCACGCCTTCTCCCACCCGGCTCGTGAGGCGGCCGCGAGCGCGGCGGGACTGGCTAGCGGAGCAGCGCTCCGGAGGCCCGGGCCGCAGCGTACTCCTGTACGCGAGGACCCGGGCAGAGGACGAAAGCTGCGATCGCGGCCGACTCGGCGAGCCGTCGTCGCTGGCACCGAAATGCCGTGAACGGGTACAGCTACTCTTCCTTCTTTTCGAAGCGTACGGCCGCGGTCTTGGTCTCGCCGGCGTTCACCGTCACGGAGCGCGACTTGCGGCCGTACTCCTTGTGGATGAACACCACGGTGTGGCTGCCGGGCGAGACCGTGATGCCGGTCTTCGGCGTGGTTCCGAGCGGGCGCCCGTCGAGAATCACCTTGGAAGGCGGAATGGAGTTCATGTTCAGCGTCGCCGTCCCACTCGCGGCCACCGGCTCCTTCGGCTTCGTCTCGGCCGGCTCCTTGGGCTTCGGCTCGGCCGAGGCGACCGGCTTCGGCTCCTCGCCCTCGGGCCGCAGCTCGATGCGCACCGTCTGCCTGGCCTCGTTGTCGTCGAAGCTGACCGTCTGCACGAAGCCCTCGTAGCCCTTCTTGGTGGCCAGCACCTTCCACGTGGCCGACGTGTCGAGAACCTTCTCGAGGCTCGTGCGGCTGCCGAACTCGAGCGGCGTGTCGGCGCCCGCGCCGCCGCCCTTGCGCAGCGCCGCGGTGGCGCCGGCCGTCGCGAGCTCGAACACGACGGTGGCCTTGAGCAGCTTCAAGGTGACCGTGCCCAGGTCGGTCAGCGCGCCGGCCTGGAGCTCGACGCTCTGCTCCTTGGCGGCGTAGGCGTCGCCTGCCTCGAAGCGCACCGTGTGCTTGCCCGGCGGCAGGTCCTTGAGCTCCAGGGGCAGCCGGCCCTTCTCGGCGCCATCGAGCAGCACCCGGACGCCGGGCTGCCGGCCGCCTGCCTTGAGGCTTGCCAGCCCGGGCAAGACGGTCGCCGCCGCCCGTTCCAGGGCGATGGTGACCTGGCTCTCTGCGCCGGCGTTGACCGTCGCCTCTCCCTGAGCCACCACCGTGCCCGCAACCACGCGCAGGGCCTTGCGGCCAGGCTTGACGTTCTCGATCACGCAGGGCGCGAAGTCGCAGCGCTTCTGGCCGTCGACGTACACCTCGAGCTTGCTGGCGGTGACGGGCACGCCGTTCTGGGTCACGGCGATACGCAGCCCGCCGCCCGCGTCGGGTCGGCTCGTGCCCCGCACGTACGCGCCGACCGCCACGACGACGGCCAACAGCGCCACGGCCGCAAGGGCCCACAGCGTCTTGCTGGCGCCCAAGGCAGGCGGCGCCAGCGTGACCGCGGGTGGAGCGGGCGCCGGCCCGCTCGATCCCATGGGCACGATCGCCACAGCGGCGGCCCCGGCGTCGCGCGGCAGCGGCGCCGGCGGGGGGAGGGCGCCGAAGCCGTGGAAGATGGGCGGCGGCGTCGACTGCAACGGGGCGGCGGTGCCGCCGGACTGCTTCAGCAGCGCCGCGGCCGCGCCCACGGCGCGCCGCGCCGTGGAGTCCGCGTCGGCCACGGGTGCGCGGCCGCGCAGATCCCCGAAGAGGTCGGCCCTGGCTCGATCGAACACCTGGGTCGACTCGTCCTCGTCGTCCCAGTCGAGATCCGCCGCCACCTCGCCCGGCGCGACGCTGTCCGCATCGTCCTCGAGGAACTCGAGCTCCTCGCCCATCACGATCTCGGCCGACTCCGACGTGAGAGCTTGCGTCCCCGGAGCAAGTGGCTCGGAGCCGGCGGCTGCCGCCATGGGCGGCGTGGAGATCTTGCGCGGCGGCGCGACAGGCTCGGGCAGCGGCTTCGGGGCAGGCAGCGGCTTGGGCTCGGGCAGCGGCCTGAGATCGGGCAGCGGCTTGGGCTCGGGCAAGGGCTTCGGGGCGGGCAGCGCTCTCGGCTCCGGCAACATGCCCCGTTGCGTGATGGGAGGGGCGTCGCCGTCCGTCTTCTTGGGCGGCAGCGGGGCCGGCGGAGGCAGCTTGCCCGGCAGGGGCTTGCGCAGGTGGCCGGCGGCCTCCAGCCCGCCGGGAATGGTCTTCTTGGCTGCCGGGACGCCCGCTCGCGGCAGAGCCATCCCGTCCGCGGACGGCTCCGCGGGCGCATCGCCCTCCGCCGCCTGCTTCTTCGTCAGGCCCTCGAAGACGTCGAGGTCGCTGCCACCCGTCTCGTCCGCCATGTCGTTTCGTGCTCCTGGCGCCTAACCCGTTCTCCCAGCGGTCCGGCAACACGATTCGCACATCTTGCGGGGCCTGAGTAGGGGTTATCGACGTTCGCCCTGACAAGAGCGTGAGGGAGCAGGGCCCCCGTCGCCGCGATCATGCAGGTTGCAGTATACGCGCAACCGCTGCCCGTCCGCCAGTCTCGCTCGGTCTGGCCAACCTTTCCTGTCCGCTACCAACCCTACGCCCGCGCGCGCCCGCCCTTGGCCCCAAGCCTTCCTCCGCCGCCGAGCGGTGGCAGACCCTCGACCAGGGCCTCGAGCAGCGGTTTGGCCTGATCGAGCTCCCGTCGCACCTTGAAGAAGTCGGCAAGCTCCCCGAAGAGCAGCAGCAGGAGGTAGGTCCCGAGCAGCACCTCCGCCGCGAAGCCGTCGTGCGCGCCCTGGTGCAGCCAGTGCTTGCCCGTGCCCTTGCGCAGGAAGCCCGGGCCGAACTTGCGCTGCAGGATCTGGTATGCCTGCTCGAAGCGGGCGATCAGCTCATCCGGGTGACGGACGCCCGGGGAAAGCTGGGCCTTGCGGGTGTCGCTCAGCACGTACGCCTGGGCGCCGAGCCGCTGGCACAGCTCGTCGAGGCAATCATCCAGCTCTTCCCAGTCGGGCACCGGTATTCCCGAGACTAATACTACACGATGGCCCTGCGCGCGACCAGAGCGGCGAGCCGCGAGCGCGGCTCCGGCGCTCGGCCCACCGGCCATCGCCTATCGGCCCTCGGCCGTCGTCGGCTCGGCCGGCGCCTCCGGCTCGGTCTTCTTCCTGAAGTAGCGAATGCGGCGTGCTTGCAGCGGATACCACTCCTTGATCGGCACGACCGGGGTGTCCTCGAAGAAGCGTCGGGCGCGAGGGCCGGGCACGCGCACCAGGCGAACCGTCGTGCTCGCCGGCTCCAGCCGCAGGGCGTGTCCCGCGAGATCCGTGTCGCCGCCGAGGGCCAGGGCGAGCGGTCGATCGAGCAGCACGAAGCTGGACGAGCCGAGGCCGGCGAGCAGAGCGCCCAGCTCCTTGGCGCTCGCGCCGGGGCGAGCCGCGACGGTGCCATCGGCGCCCACGGCCTCGACGTACACGAGCATGCCCGCCTCGTCCTGCACGCCCGCGGCCGCGGGCGCGTGCGCCGGCCCGCCCTTGGGGGCGCTGCCCGTGGCGAGCCGCACGGCGCCCGGCAGCGGTGGCTCCCGGCCCACCGAAAACGCCGCCGGCGTCAGCCAAACTGACTGCACTCCGGGTCCCGGCGGCGGCGGCCCCGGCTCGATCAGCGCCACGACCGGTCCCGCGGGCGGCTCGGCCGTCGCGGCGGCGTGGCCCGCGGCCGCGACGAGCCGCGGATCGATCGCGAGCACGCGCACACGGGTGCCGGAGCCGAGCCTGGTTTCCGCGATCGCGAGCGCATACGGGTAGCCGTGCTGCGGCAGGCCCTTGACGCGCCACTTCGCGTCTTCGCCGCCCGCGCCGGCGAGCGGAGGCCCCGGCAGCACGTGGCGTAGCAGCAGGTAGAAGAAGTCCCGTCCTTCGCGGCGGATGTAGCGCGGGAAGTTCATCAGCCCCATGCCCGCGATGAGCCTTCTCGCGCGGAAGCTCCAGCCCGGCATCTCCCGTATCTCGCCCTCCGTCTCCCACTTGCGGTCGAGCGGTCGTCCCAGCGTCCCGAGCTCGGCCGCGGGCGCCACCTTGTAGAGCTCCATGCCGCTGTGGCCCGCGTTCATGTCGAGGCCCAGCGCGTAGGCGCAGCGCGCCTGGATCATGGCCCGCGCCAGCGCCTCGGGCGAAAGGTCGGTTCCGTAGAAGTAGGCCACGAAGCCTTCCTTGGTCAGGCAGATCCCCGTGCGCACCGTGTGCGTCTTGTCCTCCCAGCCCGGCGGCGCGCCTCCCCACCAAGTGCGGCCGTAGGGGTTGAACTTCTGGTCCTGGACCATCACGGTCATGTTCTGGCGGAAGCTGAGCACGTCCTCCGGGATCGTGGGGCTGTTGGGCCAGGAGCCGAAGGCGAGGCTGCCGTCGCGCAGCTCGGCAACGGTGGCCGCGTAGGGCTTGGGCGGCAGGTAGACGACGCCGTCGGCCATCATGCCGAACTCGCCGTGCAGCGCCTGGAAGCCGGCGTTGCTGGCGGCGACGAGCCGCCGCATGAGCTCGGGCACGCGTGGGATCTGGCCGGGGCCCGTTTCGCCCGTGGCGCTCTTGGGCTCGGCCACGCCGGGCATCATGTGGAGCTCGACGATACGCGGATCCCAGAGCGCCACGTACACGCGCGTGGCCTGGCGCCCGCGATCGCCGCGCATGAACGTCGTGGCGATGGTCGCCGGCAGTCCCGGCAGATGGCGGATGTACGGGTCGTCGTCCTTGAGGTTCCACTGCCCTTCCCCGGGAAGCGGCGGGCTGACCCAGGTATCGAGCGAGGGCGGCGGGAAGCCGATCTCCGGGTCGACGGGGATTTGCCGCGCGATCGGCGCGAGCCTCTCCTGGCCCAGATCGGCGGCGATGTCCTCGGCGCCCGTGTCGCCGCTCAGCGCCTCTTTCTCGCGCAGCATGAGGTCGAGCGCGGTGAAGCCCAGGGCCTTGATGTACTGCATCCCCTCGTCGCCCACGTACGGCAGGGCGCGCACGCGGTCCACCGCCCAAGTGACGAGGCTGCCGGGCTTCGTCTCGGCGGCAACCTCGACGCCGAGCCACTCCGGCACGGCGAGCGGAGCATCGAGGGGCACGCGCGCGTTGCGACCGCCGGTGTCGATGAGCAGCGCGCCGGGCACGAACCGCAGGGAGGGCTGCGCTCGGGCATCGGGCAGCGTGTACGTGACCCGGCCGATACCGCCCGACCGGCCCGTCTGCTGGAGCTGGGTCACGTCCGCCTGAAGTCGCTTGACCCAGCTCCAGCGCTCGGCGCTCGCGTCCGCGGCCCGGGCCTGGCCCCCCAGGTCGAAGAGCCGGATCCTGGCCGGCACTTCCTCGTCCCGGACGGAGGGGACGACGAAGGCGAAGTGCCGTCCCTCGCCGACGGGCCGCAGCTCGTCCGCGGCGCTCGTCTCGGTGAGGTTGTAGGCATCGCCCACCTCCAGCAGGGCGCCCTCGGGCGAGACTCTCGTGTCGACCAGGAAGATGTCGTTCAGCTCCTCCTCCGCCGGGGCAGCGCGCACCACCGCCGGCACCGTCCCGGCCGCGCTGCGCCACAGCGCGAATGGTGGTGCGCCGAGCCACAGCACGCCCTGCGGGTCGACCACCAGCCCGCGGCGGCCGAGCGCTGCCGCCAGGGCGGCGCTCTTGTCCCCCGACGTCCCTTCTCCCGCACCGAGCGGCGAGACCAGGACGGCGACGGCGGCCACGAACAGCGCCAGGCGCAGCGCCGGGCGTCGGCGGGGCCTGCCGGCGCCGGCGATCGCGAGGCCACCGCTAGGCTGGGCCCTGCTTGCGGCGCCCACGGCCCGGCCCTTACTTCACGACCGTCTCGCACCCGAGGATGATCGTGATCGAGTTGCCCTTGGCCGCCTTGTAGGCGTCGCACGCCGGGCCGTAGAGCTGGATCTTGCTCTTCGTGGCGTCGGTGTAGTCCCAGCCGTCCTCGTGCTTCGGATCCTTGTAGATCTCCTTGCTGCCGTCCGCGGTTTCGACGACGACGTTGACGAGGTTGGGATCGACCTTCTCGTTGCCCTCGGGCAGGGCGAAGATGCAGTTGCTGATGACGCCGGCGATGGTCTCGAGCACACTGGCGAGCTCCTGCTCGAAGTTGTCCGAGCCGATCTGGTAGTGGCAGTTCTTCGCGGCCGGCTGGCAGTCGAGCGTCTTGGGGGTCTTGCCGTTGAGCGCGAGCTGCGACAGAAACTGGCCAGCACCCTCGCTGCCGGGACAGCCGATCACGAAGGTGTTGATTCCCGGGTTGCCCTCGGCCGCCGCCTTCACTTCGTTCTCGATGTCGGCCTGCGCGCCGCACTCCTTGAACATCTCCGGGAACCCCATCTGCGCCGGCGTGTATACCGTGGGCTCGCCGTCGGTCATGAGCAGCGCGTAGCGCTGGCCCGGCGTCTGGAAGCTTTGCAGGTAGTCGTAGGCGTTCTTGAGCGCGTGCCACTCCGGCGTGTTGCCGCTCGCGCCGGTGTCGTTGAGGTAGGCCAAGATGGCGGCCTTGTTCTGGCTCAGCGGCGCCAGCGCGACGGCTGGCGTCTTGTCGACGTCCTTGCAGCAGCCGTCGGCGAGGACCTGGTCACACCCGGGCGCGTTGGGGTTCATCATGCAGCCCATGAGCGCCAGGTCGTTGCACTTCTCCGCCGGGAAAGGCAGCACGCCCACGAGTAGCTCGGGGTTGGCCGAGTCCAGCATCTTGGCGAAGGCCGCGGCCTCGAGCTCCCACTTGCTCGGCCCGCCTCCGCCCTCGTCGGGCGGATCAGACATGCTGCCCGAGCGATCGAGCACCACGAGCAGCGCGCCCGGCACCTGGTTGGCGAAGGTCGACGAGCCGCAGTTGGCGTCGCCGAACAAGCCGCGGCCGCCGTCGGGCGTGAAGCCGCTGCCCGCCGTGCCGCCGCCACCGCCGAAGCCGGTGAAGGCGCCCGAGCCGCCGGCGCCGTCCTGGACCTTGGAGCTGCTGCTGGCCGCAGAGCAACTCGCCGCCCAGGCGGGCAGAAGGGACGCGAGCAGAACGACACAGATACTTCTTGCCATGGCGAGCCACCTTCCTACGGCCCGATTGTAGCGCGGTCTGCGGGCACAGGCTCGATCAACCCAAACCGGGCGCACACATCGATCCACGGGAAGACGTGCCGGTCCTTGGGCAGGTCGTAGATGTGCTGGCGCCGATCGCGCTCGGTCGTGACGAATTCGGTCTCGCGCACGAGCGGCGACCAGTGGTGGCAGCGCTGCACGAGCGCGCCCATGTCGCAGCGCTCCAGAACTCGGGCGTTGGGGTTGTCGATCAGCACGGAGTGGCCCACCGCCTCGTGGACCTCGACCTGGGTGTCGTGGTCGGCGCTGCCGAGTTGCTTGGTGAGCACGTTGCTTAGCAACTCCAGGGCCTCGGGCAGGTTCTCGCGCTCGACGATGCCGCGCACGATGCAGGTGGGCGCCGCGGCCACGAATTGACCGTCGCGGTGCAGCGCCCGCACTCCCTCGTGCGAGAGCGACTCCACCCCGCCCATCATGCGCACGAACATCTGCGAGTCGAGCAAGAGCTTCATGTTGGACAGGAAGAAACGAATAGCCGGGGCCGAGAGCACGGCCTGGTAGTGCTTGAGGATGCGATCGGCCTCGGCCATGGCCCGCAGGAACTTCCAGTCGCCGCAGGTGCCGTGGGCCGAGCCGTTCAGGGCGCTGAAGAGCAGATTGCGGCAGCGTAGGCGAGCCAGCTTGTCCTGCTGCTCGGGCGTGCCGCCGCGCAGGCGGCTCTCGGCCTCCAGGACGTTGGCGCAGCCCTGGCTGTAGCCCACGCATCCCCAGGGCGTGTGCACGTGGCGCAGGGCCTCCTCGATCTTGGCGGCGTTGTGCGCGAGCGAGCGTGCCGTGGCCGTGTCGGCGCGCACGGTCTCGATCCCCCGGTGCTCCCGGAGCCGCCGAAACGCTTCCTCCAGCTCGGTTCCCCGCGCCCCCTGCGTGACCACGCCCATGGCGCTCACGACGGTGAAGTCGTAGCGGCCGGGCGGCGGATCGATAAGCAAGCGCACGAGCGGGTCGGCCCGCAGCGCGGCGCGGTCCGCCTCGTAGAAGTACAGCGCGTCGATCGCGCCGTCGCAGAGCGCCTGCTCGCGATCGAAGGCGCCGAAGCCCGTACGATGCGTCAGCCAGGCGCGCACCGCGTCCACGTCCCGCTGCGCGTTGCGCACTACCGACAGCACCATCAGCGCTTCGTAGTTGCGCGACCAGAACCGCTTGAGCCAATCGAGCGAGAGCGCCTCGGGCTCGGCGCGTAGAAGCGCGCCGCAGGCGGCGCATGCCTGCTCGTACGCCGCGCGGGCAAGCGCTTCGTCCTCGCCCGGCTCGCGGCCAAAGTCGCAGCGCGCGCCGAGCTCGTCGGCGCGGGCGATGGCCTCCTGGGCGCGCGCGGCCGCCTCTTCCGCGGCGCGGGTGAGCGCCCGTGGCTGGGGCGTGGGATGGCGGCATACCTGAAGATGCGCGCGTCGGGCGAGATACGGCGCACCCTGCGCCAGGATGGCGTCCGCGGCCTCGGCCAGAGCCTCCCAGTAGCTGCGCTTGGCCATCCGCCCACCGGCGAGGTAGTCCGCCAGGCGCGGCATGGCGATGCCCAGCTTCTGGGACAAGAGCTGCGGCAGATCCAAGGGCTCGCGGATGCGGTCCTGCGCGGGATCGAGCAGGGCATACAGGGCGCCGGCGAGCGCGCGGCGACTGCCGCCGGAGAGCTCGACCAGCACTTGCGCACACAGCGACGGGGGGCCGGCACGCACGAGGTCGAGCAGCAGCCTGCGGTTGAGCTGGACCGTGCGGCCCTGCCACGCCGAGGCCAGTCCGGCCTGCAAGAGGGCGGCGATCTCCTCGGGGCCGAGCACCAGGCAGGGCGGTGAGGCCGGCGTGGCGCCCGGCGCTGCAGCGTCGCCGGGCTGGCGGCGGGCGTGAGTGAGCTCGGTCTGGATCCGCGCGGCCTCGCCCAGGAAGAAGCCGATGGCGAGGGCCTGCGGCGCGAAGGCCAGCCCGCCGTAGCTCTCCGCGTGCAGCCGCACGCGGCGCTTCAGCTCGGCGACGTAGCGCAGCCGGCGCTTGTCGGCCTCGGGCCAGTCGTCCCGCGCGCGACCGAGCACGTAGTCGAGTTGCTCCAGCGCAAGGTACGGGGCGAGCTCGGCGAGCCGTGAGGCGAAGCCAGGCGGCAGCGCGGCCGGCGCATCGACCGTCCGGTAGATCTCGGCCGCCGCGGGCAGAGTCGCGACCTCGGCCGAGAACGCCGGATCATCGCAGAGCGGCGGGTCGCAGCGGCGTTCGCGGGGCGGCAGCCTCTCGGTCGGGCCGAGCACCAGGCCGAGCCATTTGAGCGCCCGATCGAGCTCGAAGTCGTACTGGTGCTCGCCCAGCTCTGCCGACAGCAGCCCCTTGACGGCGGGCAGGTCCAGGCCCTCGCCGCCCACGACGCGCTGGACGAGCGGCAGCAAGCGCTCCTCCAGCTCGGCGGTGCCGCGCAGCAGGCGCGAGATCACGCGGGCAATGACCGGCGCGGGGATCAAGTCGCGGGGCTGCTCGATGCGCTCGGCCGCGAGGGCGCCTTGCATCCGCTGCGCGAAGCGCCTGAGCTCGCCGAGCAGCCGCGCGGCCTCGGGCGAGAAGATCCGCACCGCGGCGAGCACGCGCAAGGTAGCCTGCTCGTCGAGCAGAAGCTCGACCCAGCGCTGTGGCTGTGCGCCGGGACTCACGAGCGCATTGAAGTAGCCCGCGTCGTAGAGGCCGCCTTTCGGGCCGCTGATGGACAGTCCGCCGGCCGGGCTGATGCCGACGCGCACGTGGCCCTGCTGCAGCTCGCTCACCAGCAGCTCCACCGACTCGCCGCGGCCGTGCAAGACGGGCGAGCGTCCCTCCATGTCCCAGGAGAGGTCGATGGCGCCGCGGCCGAGCCCGCTCGTGTCGAGCACGCTCGCGTCCAGCTTTGCCACGACCACGCTGCCGGCAGGCACGATCAAGGCCCGCCCTCCGAGGGTGAGCTCCAGATGCTCCAGCACGGCGCGCAGCGCGCTACCGCCGAAGTCGATCTCGACCAGGGCCTGCGTGAGATCGGTCGTGCGTGCTCGTCCCTGGAGCTCGAGGCGGCCGCGCAGCAGGCTCACGAGCTCGCCGCGCTCGATGCCGAGCTCCGGGAACTCCTCCACTCGGGTCAGCCCCCCCAGGCGCAACAGGGCGGTAGACCTGATGTCGAGCTCCAGCCCCTCCCGATCCGTCCACCGGGCACGTGCGTCGAGCGCTCCCTCGTCCATGCGCAGCGCCAGCCGCGTTCGCCCGTCGTCGAGCTTGCCGCCGTCCGGCACCACATAGCCGGCCGCGAGCTCGATGGTGCCCCGGTGGCGTGGCCAGCCTTTCGAGCTGGGGCGCAGCGTCGCCTCGATTCCGCCCGAGAGGCGCAGATCGCGCAGCCGTAGCGGAAGCTCGCTCTCACCTAGCACGAGCGGGTGCGCGTGGCGCAGCGCCAGATCGAGGGTGGGCAGCCGGGAGTCCGGCCGGATCTTGGCGTCGAGCTCCAGCTCCAGATCGCGCGGGGGCCATTCGCGTCGGCCGAGCCACGACAGCCAGCGGCCGAGCACGCTTGGCCCGCCGCCCGTCTGCTCGCCGGCGGCGCGCACGGTGGCCCGGGTGGCCAGGCCGAGGCGGCCGTCCCCGGCGCGCACCTCGATGCCGCGCGCCTCGAAGCGCAGCTCGCTTGGAGTGATGTCGCCCGCGAGCCGTCCCTCGGCCGTAGCGCTCGGCACCGAGCCGGCGACGAGCTCCAGGCGTCCGCCGTCGGCGAGCTCGATCGCCAGCTCGCCACCCGGCACGTCGAAGGTCGTGGCGAAGGAACCGCGGAAGCCGCGGCCGAGCGCGGCGAGCTGCTCGAGCAGGCGCTCGCCACCCAGCATCTGCTTTCGCACCACGGCCGTGGCCAGCGGCTCGGCCGAGAGCAGCCTCCCCAACGCCGCGTGCGGCTCGGGCACGATCGGTCGGGGCACCAGCACGTCGGCGAACGAGACGCGCGCCTGCTCGCCCAGGGCGATCTCGCCGGAGAACCGTAGCTCGAGCCGCGGCTCGCCGCCGCGCTGGGTGGGACGCGCCGCAATCCCGCGCAGCCGCACGGCCAGGCCGCGATCCGCCTCCTGCCCCAGCTCCGCCGCGGCCGCCCGCAAGGCATCGAGCCGCTGCCGCCACGGGCTACCGACCGAGAGTAGGCGGTCCAGCTCCGGCCCGAGCCACTGCCGGGCTGCCTCTTTCAGCCGGCGCACGGGCTCGGGCGGCGGGGGCGGCCTGCCGAGCGTGCCCAGGCGTTGCACCCAGGCGCTGAGCTCCCGGTCCCCGAACAAGGCGGGCAGCTTCTGCAGTAGCGGCAGCACGCCGCGCAGCAGAAGCGGCGGCTCGAAGATCGCCCCCGCGTCCGTCACCACAGTCTGCGCGGGCAGCCCCTGCGCCGGCCGCGCGGCCAGCACCCAGCACTTGCAGCACGCCCGCGGTGGCACCTCGACGAGCAGCCTGACGCCCTCACCCAGCCCGATCTCGTGCTCGCCCGCGGCGAGGTCGATTTCGAGCTCCGCCTGTAGCTCGCCGACCGTGTCCGGGCCGAGCTCGCCCAGCTCGACGTCGAGCAGAGCCGGCACGCGCAGCGGCACGAACCGCGCCGGGATCCCCGGCTCGTCGCGCACGGTGACGCGCAGCCGCGGCGGCCGCGACCGGGCGGCTCGGGCGCAGCCTTCGTTCTCGCCGCGGGCAGTGCCGCCAAGCTCCTGCGCCGGGGCCATGGCGGAAGCTCTAGCACCGCCGGCTCGCCGGCAGGGGGCGCTTGCGCTCCGCGGCGATAAGGATCACGCTTCTCATCGTCGTCGATCCGTGCTACAAAGGAAGCGTTCGCCTTACGTTTCCTCACATTGTCACACCCAGCATCATGGCTCAACTACCTCTTCCATCGCGGCGCGGCGTACTGCTGACCGGCCTTCTGCTCGGCTGCTTGCTTCCCGCGTGCGGCGGCGATCCGGAGAGCCAGGAGCAGATGGCGGGGCAGGGTGCCAGCGTTCGCCTCGGCTCGTGGAACATCCGCAAGCTCGGCCATGGCCCGAACAAGAACTACGGGCAGCTCGCGAAGGTCATCCAGGACTCCTTCGATGCCGTCGGCATCATGGAGATCATGCAGAACAAAGGGGGCCATCCCGGCTTCGACGCGCTGCGCGAGGCGCTGGGCAAGGGCTGGGAGGGCATGGTCACTGACTCACCCCGGCCCCGCGACGACACGGGGGGCGCCGAGTTCTACGGGCTGTTCTACCGCACCGCGCTCTTCAAGCCCTGCCCGGGGTGGGAAGGCAAGCTCGTCTACGTCACCGACAACGACGGCGGGGATGCGGGCACGGGCGAGAACCTCTGGGCGCGCGAGCCGGCCTACACCTGCCTTCGGGCCGGGTTCCGCAAGGCCGGCGTCGGCACCGACTTCGCGATGGCTCTCTACCACGCCATCTTCGTGCAGGGCCGGATCGGGGCCATCACGCACGAGGTGGCGCACGTCGAGGATATGTTCCGCCAGATGCAGGAGGCGTTGCCGCAGGAGAAGGACCTCTTGCTGTTCGGCGATCTCAACCTCGATCCGCCGCAGCTCGACCGGGCGATCGAGTACAACACGCGCACCGCGTGCGGAAGCTCGACGCTCGACCAGTATGGCGAGCTGACCGGCCACTGCTACGACCACGTCCTCATCCACGACGAGGTGGCCACGCCAGAGGTACCGGGCAAGGCCGAGGTGCTCGACGTGCGCCGGTACGCGGAAAGCAACTTCGTGTTCTACCGCACCATGAGCGACCACTTGCCCATCCGGATCCTGATGCGCATCGACCTGCCGGACGACGACTGATCTTCTTACATCATTCCGGTCACGAAGGGGTTGGAGCGCTTCTCCACGCCGATGGTGGTGGCCGGGCCGTGGCCGCACAAGACGCGCGTGTCGTCGGGCAGCACCATCAGCCGCGCGTGGATGTTCATCAGGAGCTGCTCCAGCGAGCCGCCGGGCAGGTCCGTGCGCCCTATGCTGCCCTGGAACAGCGTGTCGCCCACGAACACCACCCGCTGCTCCGCGAAGTGGAACGAGACGCCGCCCGGGCTGTGACCAGGCGTCGCGATGACGCGCGCCCGCAGCTCGCCCACCTGCACGACGTCGCCGTCCTCGAGCCCGCCGTCGGGCCGCGGTGGGGCAGACACGCGAATGCCGAACATGCGTCCCTGGACGGCGCACGTCTCGTAGATCATGCGCTCCTTGTCGTTGATGAGCACCCGCGCGCCCGTGGCTGCCTTGACCGCGCCCACGGCCGCCACGTGGTCGACATGGCCGTGCGTGATGAGGATTTGCTCCAGCACGAGACCGTGCGTCTCGGCCAGGCCAAGGAGCAGGCTGGCTTCGTCGCCTGGATCGATCACCGCCGCCTTCTTGGTGCGGGCGCAGCCGACCACGTAGGCGTTGGTTTGCAGCGGGCCGACCGCCTCGGCTTCCAGGATCATGGCCTCATTCACCGGGTCCTCCTCGTCATTCGCGCCGGTCGCTCTCCGGGCTGCCCCCCGGCAGCGCAGCCTAGCACTTGTAGGGGCGGGCCAGTGCCGCGGTATGGACAAGACGCTATCCATGGGATCTTACCCACATGGTCCCACAATGTAGGGCTGAGGCAGTCCGGCACCATGCCCTTCCGCGAGGTTGGCGTTGACAACCGATGGCACGTTTGTTGCTTCTTGCCGTGGCGCCGTGTTTCTTCTGGTGCCGCCAGCACCTCTTGCACGGTGGAGCCCATGGAAGCCCTAGCGCCCGCAAACGACAGCAAGTTCGACGGGTTGGATCTGGCTGCCCCGGCCGAGCTCGCCCACGCCCTGATCGTGCCACCGAGCCGCCGCGGCCGCAGGACCACCGACCCGCGCCCGGGCGCGCGCGGCCTGCTCGGGGACGTGCCTTTGGCCGAGCAGATCGTCGCGGCCCTGGACCGCAGGCTCACGGGCAGCGCCGTGCTCCACGGCCAGTGCGGCGACGACGTGGTGTACTTCCACGAGGGAGCGCCCGCCAAGGTGCGCACGGCCGAGCCGGTGGCGCCGCTCGACCAGGTGCTGCGCGAGGCCGGGATGCTCGACGAGAGTATCCTGGTCGAGACCTACGAGATGGCCTGCAACGCCCGGATCCTGCACGGGCAGATGCTGCTGCGCCTCGGGCTCATCGACCGCGCGACGCTCAAGTCCGTCCTGCGCCGCCAGATCGCGGTCAAGCTCGGCAGCCTGTTCCGCCTGCCGCCCGACACGGGCTTCAATTACCACGAGGGCGTGAACCTGCTCGACGAGTACGGCGGCCCGGATCTGTTGCACTGCGATCCCGTGCTGGCGGTGCTCGAGGGCGTGCGCCGGCAGGGGGCGCATCCTGCCGTTTCTGCCATGCTGGCGCGGCTTGGCTCGCGGCCGCTGTGCATCCATCCGTTGGCGGACGCGTCACGGCTGAGCCACGAGGAGGCGGCGGTGGTCGACCTGCTCAAGACCACGCCCATGACCCTGCGGCAGCTCGTGGCCACGCGCATCGCGCCGCAGGAGGTCATCCGCAGCACGGCCTACTTCCTGGCGGTGACACGGCTGCTGGAACAGCCGGGCTCCGCCGTCCACCCGCTGGTCGGGTGGTGCCCTCCGGCCGAGCCTAGCCTGGCCGGCCTGCCGGTCCCTGCCGAGGAGCCGGCAGCCGAGAGGGATCCGCCCGCGGTGCGGTCGGATCCGCCTGGCGCTCCTGCGCCCGCGCCGAGCGTGGGGGACGGCGGGCAGGAGGACGCTGCCGAGGCTGTGCCGTCGTCCCGGCCGCGGCCCATCGCGGCGCGGCGCGAGGCGCTCGCCGAGACGCGCTTGCCGCAGCCGGAGCCAGCGCCCGTGGCGCCCCTGTCGCCGCGACGCGGCGGGCGGGCGGCCGAGGTGGCGAGCGCGGCGTTGGAGCTGGAGCGCGCCGACAAGCTCGTGCGTAGCGGCAACCTGGTCGAGGCGCAGCAGCGCGTGCGCCGTGCCCTGGAGCGCGAGCCGCGGATGCTCGAGGCCAGGGCACTGCTGGTGTGGATCCAGGCGCAGGAGCGCGGCGCGTCTCCGGAGCTCGGCCCCGGGCAGACGACGCGGCTCTATGAGCCTCAGATCCATGTGCTCAGCCGCCTGCTCCGTAGCGATCCCGAGCTGGAGCGCGCGCGCCTCTACCGCGGCAAGCTGCTCGAGCGCTCCGGCATGCGCGAGGAAGCGATGCAGGACTTCCGCTACCTCGTCCAGCGCAATCCCCGCCACCTCGACGCGGCGCGCGAGCTGCGGCTGCACGAGGTGCGCCGGCGCCAGGCCGAGGAGCCGCGCGCGGGCTGGCTCACGCGGCTGCTGCGGCGTGCGTCCTAGTCTTGCGCCCTGTGCGGGCTGCGGGTACCCGTTCACGGCATTTCCGCGCGAAGTCAGCAAGGACGGCTCGCCGAGTCGGCCGCGATCGCGGGGCAGGGGTGACGCGCCCGAAGGGCGCGTCGGGACCCCAACCCCGTCCCGAAGGGACGGACTTACGTCCTCGGGAGTACGCTCCGGGCCGGGCCTCCGGGCGCGCTCATGCGCGCAGCCCCGCCTGACGAGCCGGCTGGGAGAATGCGTGAACGCGTACGGCTGCGGTCAGTTCTCGGCGCAGTACACGAGATCGCAGGTCGGCGCCTTGGGGAGCTTGAAGACGAAGAAGTCGCCGCAGTTGCGCACCAGGATGTCGGTCGCCCAGTTGCAACTGTCCTTGCCCCAACTGAAGCAGACCATACGCTTGACGGCGCCCTGCCAGATGGCCGGGTAGGTGCCGTAGAGACAGCCCGGCGCATCTGTGCCGCAGGAGCATGGCGCCGGGGCCGAGGTCGGAATGCGCGCGCCCGCGGGCGGCATGAACCGATACCAGGAGTCGTTGAGCTTGGCGTCGCAGTTGTTCATGTTGCAGACGCCGTCGTTGACGCCGACGTTGCGGTAGGCGTCCAAGATCGGCGTGGGCTTCAAGCACTCCGGCACCTGCGGGATGGAGACGCAGCTCCCGCCGACGCAGCTGAACCCGGGGGAGCATGGGTTGCCGCAGCCGTTGCAGTTGGCAGGATCGGTCTTGGTGTCCACGCACTTGTCGCCGCACTTGGTGGTGCCGCCGCCACACTCGAGCGCGCAGGTGCCGGCCGAGCAGATCTGTCCCGGCGGGCAGGCCTGGTCGCAGCCGCCGCAGTGCGCGGCGCTGGCGGAGGTGTCCACGCACTTGTCGCCGCACCGGGTCGTGCCGCCGACGCACTCGAGCGTGCAGGTGCCGGCCGAGCAGATCTCGCCCGGCTGGCAGGCCTGGTCGCAGCCGCCGCAGTGCGCGCTGCTGGTCGTAGTGTCGATGCACTTGTCGCCACACTCGGTCGTGCCGCCGCCGCACGCGAGCGCGCAGGCGCCCACCGAGCACAGCTCGCCGGGGGTGCAGAACGCGCTGCAGCCGCCGCAGTTCTGCGGATCTACCTTGGTGTCGATGCAGCTCCCGCCGCAGTCGGTGGTGCCCGGGCCGCAGGACGAGCCGCACTGGCCGTTCGAGCAGACCTCGTCTGGCGCGCAGGCGGTGCCGCAGGCGCCGCAGTTCTGCGAATCGATTTTGGTGTCGGCGCACTTGTCGCCGCACAAGGTGGCGCCGGGGCAACTCGGTCCGGCGGGCTGCCCTGTGCCCGAGTCGCCGGACGAGCAGGCCGCCGAGACAGCGAGCGCGATCCAGCCGAGACCGAACGGTGCGGCGTGGCGACGAAGCAGCTTGAGCATGCGTGCCTCCTTGGGTTTCCTAACTCCGGTACGCTACTAGACGCGCCGCGGCGACGGGCCAAGAATCTCCCCCGTGTCTCGCCCGCGCTTCGCCGAGAGCCTCGACGGCGTCCTGGTCGTCGACAAGCCCGCCGGCCCGACCAGCCAGCACGTCGTGACGCGCGTGCGGCTCACGCTGGGCGTGGCGCGTGCCGGCCACGCTGGCACGCTCGATCCGGCGGCCACGGGCGTCCTGGTGATCATGGTGGGCGCGGCCACCAAGCTCGGGCCCTTCCTCTCGGGCCACGACAAGAGCTACGCGGCCACCGTCCTGCTCGGCATCTCGACCGACACGCTCGACGCCGAGGGCGCGCCGACCGAGCGCGCCTCGCCGCTGCCCGCGTGGATCGGTGATCCCGCGACGCTCGGCAGTCGCCTGGCCGAGGCGCTTGCCGCCGAGCGGCAGCGCACCCTCCAGCAGCCGCCGGCCTTCTCGGCGATCAAGGTCGGCGGCCGGGCCGCCTACGCTCGGGCACGTGCGGGCGAGAAGCCCGAGCTCGCGCCGCGGCCCGTGGCCGTCCGCCGCCTCGAGCTGTGCTCCTTTCGGCGCGAGGACGACGTCGCCCTCGTCGAGCTGTCTCTCGCCGTGGGCAAGGGCTACTACGTGCGCGCGCTGGCGCGGGACCTGGGCGCGCGGCTCGGGTTGCCGGCCCACCTGCTCGCCCTGCGGCGCACCGCGAGCGGCCCCTTCGACCTGTCCCGGGCCGTGCCGGCGGAAGGCGCGCGCGCGGATTTGCTCGGCGGGCTGCTCGGCCTGGCGGACGCCGCCCGGGCCGCGCTGCCGTGCGCCGCGCTCACGCCGGACGGGGAGCAACGCGCGGCGCGCGGCCAGAGGCTAGGCGCCGAGCACTTTGCGGCGCCACCTCCGCTCGACGCAGCCTCGGCCTGGCTCGCGCCGTCGGGCCGGCTCGTCGCCGTGGGCCTGTGCGGCGCGGACGGCCGGGCGAGCGTGCTGCGCGGGTTTGCCTAGCCCTCCTCGTCCACGCGGGCGAAGTCGACCGGTGCCTCGTGGTTCGAGCCCTTCTCGATGACGCAGTGCAGCTCGTCGCCGTCCGCGGCCGAGCGACATTCGGCGTCAACCGCCAACGCCCAGCCCCCGCACGCGGCGTCATCGCAGGTGGCATCCAGGGCGTACTTGCCGCTGCTCTCCTTCCAAACGAGGCGGAAGGCCACCTCGGCCATTTGCACGTCCTTGTCCGGGTCGATGTCCAGGGCGAATCTGGCCGATCCGGTGCCGTCGCCCAACAGGGTCATGGTGTGATAGTAGCCGAGCGTCGGCTGCTTGCTCTTCCAGTCGCCCACCGCCGGCGAGAACTCGAACTCATCGATCCCGGTCACCAGGTTGCAGCCGAGCGCCAGCGTCGCCACCACGGCCAGGGCCGGCACGGCCATTCGCTTCGTTTCCATCAGAACGTCCCCTCTAGGCCGAGCCAGCCAGGCGCGAGCGCGGGGCGCAGCCGCACGTCGGCCGCCGTGGCCGCAGGCTTCTCCGCGGCTTCCGGCGCGCCGGAAAGGAAGATGAGGGAAACCACCCCGAGCACGACGCCGGCCCCGCCCACGGCGAAGCTCGCGGTGGACACGTGGGAAAGGGTGAGCGCGACATCCGCGTCGTCCTGGAGGTTCGTGCCGCAGACGCGGTTGACGCACTTGTCATCCAGGTTCGAGGTCATGACCAGCGCGGCGATCCCCGTCGCCGAACCTGCCAGGATCCCCACCGCGCCCACGCCGAAGCCCACCCACGCCAGGGGTGACACGTGCGATTCCGGGGCCGCGGCGGGCGCGGCCGCCGCCGGCGCGGCTGCCGTCGCCGGTAGCGGCGCGCTCGCCGCCACCGGCGCGTTTGGATCCCGCTCCAGCGCGAGCGTCACGACCGCCTGCTGGCGCTCCTTGAGCGTCACTTCCTTCTGCGCGCGGCGCAGGCCCGGTCCGGACGCGGCGACCACGTGCCTGCCCGGGCTGATGCGCCGCGGGAAGCTCACGGTACCGGCGGCCACCGCAGCGCCGTCGATGGTCACCTCGACGCTGGCGCCTTCGGGCACCTTGGCGAGCTCGATCTTCAGCGTGGGGATACGCGCGAGGAGGCTCTCGGCCAGCGCCGCGGCCTCCTTGCGCGCCTGCTCGACCACGGGCGACTCCTGCGGCTGCCGGGGCGTGCGGGCCGCGCGCAGCAGCGTGTCGCGCGCCTCGACCAAGAGGCCGAGCTTTTCCTGGGTCCGGCCGAGCGCAAGACCGGTCGTGGGGACCTTCATGATGGCGTCGGCGGCCTGGTAGGCGTCGAGCGCGGCCTTGAAGTCACCCGCGGCGTACTTGGCATCGCCCACGTCCATGAGCTGGCGCGCGGTCTCCTTCTCGGATGCGCTCGGCTCGGGCGGCGCCGTGGCGGCCTGCGGCCAGGCCGGGGCAGCGACCGAGACGACGAGCAGCAACGCCGCCAGCGCGCCGAGAAGGGCGCCCCGACGGCCGACTGCGGCGAGGATCGCGAGGCTCATTGGCCCGCCTAGTATCGCTCCCGCGCCGCGAAAGGCAAGCGTTCAGGGACCCACGACCATCTTGCGGGCGGCGTGCTGGATCGCCTGGGGCACGTTGGAGCTCTTGGCGATGCGGCGCAGCTCGGTCTGGGACAGCCGGGCGAGCAGCGCCTTGGCGGTCGCCGCAGGGGTCTTGGGGTTGCACACGAGCGCCGCCACGACACCCGCGTGCTGGGTCCACTCGCGGCTCTCGCCGATGAGCTTGAGCGCTTCGGGATTGGCCTGGCGAAAGCCGGCCAGGTAGCGCACCTCGTCCACCGTCAGCCCGCGGTTCTTGAGCAGGTACAGGTGGATCGTCTTGTTGGGATCCTTGAGCAGGGCCGCCCGCTCGGCGCGGTCGCCGTGCTGCGCGAGCCGCAGCTTCTCCGCGCTGCCCAGGGCCCGGACGCGGTCGTACGCCGTGGCGCTCACGGGCGGCCCGGGCTCGCCGTTGAGGGCCGAGCCGGGCACGGCCGGCTCGGATGCGGGTGGGGGCCCCCAGGTCGAAACCGTGGGTCCGGCCGGCTCGGGCTCGGGCCCGGCGGCCTCGGCCGCCGCCAAGAGCGGCCCCAGCGCCACGGCCGCCGCCTCGGGCTGCGCGCAGGCCAGGGCCACGCCGGCGCCCGGCGCGATCTGCACGACCGACGCCCGCAGGCATGCCTGGCGGCCGTCGGGCGCCACCAAGACGACCTGCACCTCGGCGAAGGGCTCCGGTGCCGGGTCGGGAAGGGGCACGAACAGCCCGCCCCGGCCAAGGTGCTGCCGCTGCGCGGCGAGATCGGCCCAACGTTCGAACACCACCGTGAGAACGGCCGCGCTCATGGCCAGCGCTGCGTACCATGGCCCCGTGGCCGCCGCTGGCCTATCCTACACGACGTGACGCGCGAGCCACCGGAAGCGATGTTCTACGAGCCCTGCGAAGGGCAGGCCGTGCAGTGCGGGCTGTGCGGGCACTGCTGCCGCATTGGGCCGGGCGAGCGAGGCGTCTGCCAGGTGCGCGAGAACCGCGACGGCAAGCTCTGCGCCCTGGCCTACGGCCTGCTTCTCGCGATGACGCCGGATCCCATCGAGAAGAAGCCCCTGGCGCACTTCCAGCCGGGCACGCGCTCGCTGTCCATCGCCTCGGCGGGCTGCAACCTGAGCTGCCCCTGGTGCCAGAACTACCACCTCAGCGACGTGGTGCGTAGAAGCGGCGAGATCTGCGGCGATTTCCTACCGCCCGAACAGGTGGTGGCCGAGGCCGTGGCGCGGCGCTGCGCGTCCATCTCCTACACCTACTCGGAGCCGACCATTCACTACGAGCACAACCGCGCGACCGGCGTGCTCGCGCGGCGGCAGGGCCTGAAGAACGTCTTCGTGACGAACGGGCTGATGACCGTGGAGGCGGCGCGAGATGCGGCCCGGAGCTTCCTCGACGCGGCGAACGTCGACCTGAAGGCGATGCGTGAGGAGACCTACAAGAAGCTCTGCAAGGGACCGCTCGCCAGCGTGCTCGGCTGCATCAGGACGCTTTGGGAGCACGGCGTCTGGGTGGAGGTGACGACGCTGGTAATTCCGGGCCTCAACGACAGCGACGAGGAGCTGCGCGATACGGCTCGGTTCCTGCTTTCGGTCAGCCCCGATCTGCCCTGGCACCTTTCGCGCTACCACCCCGACCACCGCTACGACGACGCTCCGCCCACGCCGGTCGAGACCTTGCAGCGCGCCCGAAGCACTGGCCTCGCCGCGGGCCTGCGCCACGTCTACACGGGCAACGTCTGGGGCGACGAGGGCGAGCACACGTACTGCCCCTCCTGCGGCGCGATCGCCATTCGCCGGCGCGGCTACCAGGCAGCCGCCACCGGCATGCGCGGCGGCAAGTGCACGAGCTGCGGCGCGGGCATCGCGGGCGTACAGATGCCGTGATCCGCTGCGGGCGGCGCGCTCAGAGCAGCGACTCGATCGCCGCCACCGCCTCGTCGTTGCCAGCGAGCGAGCAATCCGGCTCCGGCCTGGGCTGCGCCAGGGCGCGCTCGACCGCCGCGGCGATGCCGGCGACGGCCGGCCCATCGGCCGATACCTCGATCGCGCCCAGGAGCCGCCGCATGTCCGGCACGAGCAAGGGGATCTCGGGGAAGCCTGGCCGCGGCAGGTAGACGAGCCGGGTGCGCGCGGCGACGCACTCGGAGATGATGCCGTAGCCGGGCTTGCTCACGACCACGTCCGCGGCGGCGACGAGATCGACGTAGGCAATACCCTGGTCGCGAAGACGAGCCTCGTCGGCCACGTGCACGACCCCCGCCAGCGCGGCGAGCTGCCGGCCTCCGAGGAGCTGCACGCGGCGTGCGAGCGGCGAGGCCGCGAGCTCGCCCAGGTCGATACTGGGGTGGCCGCCGAGGGACAAGAGCACCACCGGCTCCTGCTCGCCCAGTCCGAGCACGGCGCGGACGCGCGCGCGCGGCTGCGCGGGCCGCCGGGCGATCCACCCGAGCTCACGCACGCTCACGCCGCACGGGGGCTCGGCCGCCATGGGCAGCCGCAGGTAGAGGTCGGCGGCGCCGTATGCCTGGCCGTGCTGCTCGGCCGCCTGCCCGTAGATCGGGTGCATGTCGCGATACGCGCGGTAGATCCAGTCCCAGGTGAAGTTGCCCAGGGCCACGGCGCGCACGCCGGCCGCGCGGCCGGCCGCGAGCGGGAGCGCGGGCACGTCGCAGTAGACGAGCCGCGCACCGATGGCGCCGAGGAAGCGCCGGTGCTCGGCGAGCGCCTGCGGCCAGCCCGCCAGAGTGCTACCCAGCAGCTTCACCGAGGCTTCATGGTCGACGTTGATGCTGTCGGCCTGCACGAGCGGAGGCGGCAGCGCCATCCGCTCGTGGCGCACGAGCCGCGGCACGCGCTCGTGGAGCCAGGCGGGAAGCCGCGTGGCGAGGTGCACGCGGATCTCGGGGCGGCGCTCGGCAAGAGCGCGCAACAGCTCGAGACTGCGCACCGCATGGCCGAAGCCGTGCTCCGAGAGGTAGGCGGCAACCACCAGCTCACGCATCGCAGGCTCGCTCCGGCGGGCGCATTGCAGCAGGCGCGAGGCCGCAGGGCAAGAGCCCTGGGTCGACCTGGACATGCTGCTGGGCGCCGTGGCAGCGGCCGGAGTAGCATCCCGTCCCCATGGTTCGGGCCCTGCGCCGCCTCGCCCTGCTTCTGGCGCTGTGGGTTGCCGCGCTGCCGCTGCCTGCGGCGGCCCTGGAGGTTGACAGGAAGTACGAGCAGGAGCTGGTCCGCTGGGCGCTTGCCGAGGAGCATCTCGAGCCCGAGCCCAGCCCGGAGGGCAAGCGGATCGAGCGCATCGCCATCGTGCGCGAGGACATCATCGCCGCGTCCGATCCGCTGCCGGGCTGGCTCAACTACGTCCACGTCAAGACGCGCGACGAGGTCGTCCGCCAGGAGCTCCTCGTCCAGCCGGGCGAGCCGTGGGACCAGGCCAAGATGGAGGAGAGCCTGCGCTCGCTGCGCAAGCTCTTCATCCTCTCGGTGGCGCGCGCCGTGCCCTGCAAGTCGGCCCGGCCGGGCCAGGTGATCCTCCTGGTCGTGACCAAGGATCTGTGGAGCATCCGCACCAACCTCGGCATCAACCAGACGGGCGGGGTGATGAAGCGGCTCGAGCTCACGCCGACCGAGGAGAACTTCCTCGGGCGCAACAAGCGCGTGAGCCTGCACCTGCTCCTCTCGCAGCTCGACTACGACGGCTCGGTGGTGCGCGACAAGCTGGCCGTGGGCCAGGGCTACCGGGATCCGCGCCTCTTCGGCAGCCGCCTCGAGCTGTCCGAGCGCTTCGATGCGCTCGTCGACGGCGACGTCCCCTGCGCCGGCGCCATCGGCGAGCAGGGGGGCCTGTGGTGCCCGCAGGGCTCCCCCGGCTCCGTGTCCGGGATTGCGACGGAGCTCGCCCTGGGCCGTCCCCTGTACGCGCTTGGCACTTCCTGGGGCTTCCGGATCCAGGGCTCCGCGGATATCCGCCAGCAGCGCTCCTTCCGGCAGAACACCGACCCGGCGGCCGTCCCGCTCGGGGAGCGTCCGGGCCTGAGCCTGCGCGCGCTGCCCTGGGACGGCCACCCCGACGGCGTGCCGCGCGCCGTTCCCTTCGTCTACGACAGCCAGCGCCTGCTAGGCTCGGCCAGCCTTACGCGATCGTTCGGCGAGGCCACGAAGCACAACTTCTCGTCCGGCCTGGGCGTCTACCGGCGCGAGTCTGCGCCGCCCGCGGGCTTCCCCTTCGACGAGCCGACGCGCGCGTGGTACGCGCGCGAGTTCTTGCCCTACTCCGAGAGCGCGGCCTTCTTCTTCCTGGGTTACGCCTCCTACACGGGCCGCTCCGTGCGCTGGCAGAACGTCGACACTTTCGCCATCAGCGAGGACTTCTGGCTCGGCCACAACGTGGCGCTCGAGAGCCGGCTCGGCAACAACCTGCTGCGCCGGGACGAGCCGTTCGCCGAGCTGGAGGGCCGGGCCGGCTATCGCTGGCAGCTCGGCGGCAACCTGCTCTGGGCCTCGGCGGCGGCCGGGACGCGGGGCCAGCCCGAGCACGACGATCTGGCTCCCCGGTACGACGACATCCCGCTCGTCGGCAGCCAGCTCCAGCTCGGCATGCGCCACGTCTCGCCCCGGCTCGGCATCGGTCGCCTGCACACGCAGTTCCTCGCGCACCTGCGCCACAACGACCGCCGCCGCTGGATGGACGTGGGCTCGCTCGTCGCCTCGGGCCAGAGCTGGCCCCTTGTTGCCCCCTGGGGCTTGACGAGCGAGCTGCTTAGCCTCGGCGCGGACTCCGGCCTGCGCGGCTATCCGGCCGACCAGTTCCAGGGGCCGAGCCTGGCGCGCGTCAACGTGGAGTACCGGCGCCTGCCGCTCAACATCTTCACCCTGCACTGCGGCTTCGCCCTGTTCTACGACGCCGGCGCTGTCTTCGGCGATGGTCTCCAAGCCGCCTACAAGCACACCCTCGGCCTGGGCCTGCGCGGGCACTTCCCCCAGTTCGACAAGGAGACGCTGCGCGTCGACTTCGGCGTGCCGCTGCAGCAGGACCGGGGATCGGTGGCAAGCTGGTTCGCCTTTGCGTTCGGGCAGGCGTTCTGATCGAGTCGCGCTTGACGCGGGCCGCGCAGGGCCGTAGCGCCGCCGCCATGAGCGCCACGCGACGGCTCGCAGTACGAGCCCCGGCTCCCGACGGGCCGCTGCGCGCGTTCGAGCCGAGCCTGGACGAGGTCAGGACGGTCGCCGGGGAGCTCTGTCGCTGCTACAACGACGAGCACAACCGGGCCATGTTGGGCCATTCGACGACGATGAGCGCCGAGGACGTCGTCGCGTGCTACGAGGCCCTTTGGGAGGAGGGGGGCCACCCGCTTCTGCTGGAGCAAGCGGGCGCGCTCGTCGGCGATGCGGATCTGCGCAACGTCCAGGGCGACGAGGCCGAGTTCGCGATCTTGATCGGGGCGCGTTCGCGGCAGGGCCAGGGCCTGGGCACGCGCTTCGGGGTGTTGGTGCACGCCTTGGGCTTCCGCGGGCTGGGCCTGCGGCGGACCTACGCCAGCGTCATACCCGCCAACGAGCCGTCGCTGCGCTTGATGCTCAGACTGGGCTACCGGCGCGACGACAGCCCGCCCGTGCGCGCCCGTGCCGAGGCGCCGGACGACGTCGTCCTCGTGCTGGAGCGCGCCGACTTCGAAGAGGCGCACGCGGAGTCGCTGGCCCAGCTTGCCGTCGCGGAGCGGGCCGATTGACGTCGCTCTTGGCTCGGGGCTCGGACCGCGGTAGCGAGTCCGCCATGCGCCTGCTCGGCAACATCCTCTGGATCATCTTCGGCGGGCTGCTGACCGCCATCGGCTGGGCGCTCGCCGGCCTCTTGGTGTGCGCCACTGTCGTGGGCATCCCCTTCGGGATGCAGTGCTTCAAGATCGCGCGGCTCGTGCTCGCGCCCTTCGGCAAGGACATCGAGCTCGGCAACTTCGAGGCGGCCGGCCTCGTCGGCAACATCATCTGGATCGTGCTGCTCGGCTGGGAGCTGTTCCTGAGCCACGTCGGTGCCGGCATCGTGCTCTGCTGCACCATCATCGGCATTCCCTTCGGCTTGCAGCACTTCAAGCTCGCCCTGCTTGCCCTGCTGCCGTTCGGGGCGAAGATCGTGCCGGCGAAGGGGTAGGGCCCGGCCGGAGGCCACGCTTGCATGCCTGGCCCGGCTCGCGTATAAGGCGCGCGCTTACTCGACGGAAGGGTACGACCAGGCCCCCAACGCCGGCAGGCGGTGGCGGCTGTGGTTACTTCGCCGGGTCCCCTTGTGGGAAGCCGGTTTTTTTTTGTCATGCACGACAAGGACTCGCACGACAGAGGCCGCGGCGACCGGCACGGGGCGGGATCTGTGCTCGGCGCGGTGCGGGAGCTCGCCCGGGCGATCTGTGCGGGCCACGGCCTGGAGCTCGACGACGTACGTTGGCACGGCGGCCCTGGGGGCCCCATCCTGCGCGTCACCATCGATCGGCGGTCCGAGGGGGCGCCGGCACCCCAAGGCCCCACGCTGGACGACTGCGTGCGGGTCTCGCGTGACCTTTCCGGCGCGCTCGACGTCGAGGACATCATCGGGCACAGCTACCACCTGGAGGTGAGCTCTCCGGGCGCGGAGCGCCCGCTGCGCACGGCGGACGACTTCCGGCGGCGCGTGGGGCAGCTCGCCAGGGTGAAGCTCGCCCGTCCGGCGCCCGACGGCCAGCGCTTGCTCCGGGGGAGGATTGTCGAGGCCAGCGGCGAGCAGCTCCGGGTGGACGTGGACGGGAAATCGATCGAGGTGTCGTTCGCAGAGGTGGCCGAGGCCAGGCTGGTGCTGGGGCCCGGTCCCCGGCCGCCCCGGGCGGCGCCGGCGGGCCGTGCGCCCGGGCGAACCGGCCGAAGCGAGGACGAGGACCCGCGCGAGCCGCGGGGTGGGAAGAGTAGGTAGGTCATGGCAACGAGCTCAGCCACAGCGGGCGACATCAACCTCGAGCAGGCTCTGGAGGAGGTCGCCAAGGACAAGGGGATCGACAAGCAGGCGCTGGTCGAGACAATCGAGGCCGCGATCTTGAAGGCCGCGCAGAACACGTTCGGGCCCATGCGGGAGCTCGAAGCTCGCTACAACCCGGAGAGCGGCCAGGTTGACCTCTTCCAGTACATGACCGTCGTCGAGGAGGTGAAGGAGCCGGAGCGGGAGATCTCCCTGGAGGACGCGCGGCGGCACGGCTTGGACGCGGAGCTGGGCGAGGAGCTTGGCTTCCAGGTGTTCTGGCGGGAATGCGACCGGGCCAAGGCGGCGCAGCAGGACAAGGAGTACGGCGAGCTTTTGCGCCTGCGTCAGGCGCGCACGAGCTTCGGCCGCATCGCTGCCCAGACCGCCAAGCAGGTGCTGCTGCAGCGGGTGCGCGATGCCGAGCGGGACATCGTCTACAACGAGTACAAGAGCCGCAAGGGCGAGCTCATCCGCGGCATCGTGCGTCGCTTCGAGCGCGGCAACAACATCATCGTGGACATCGGGCGCACGGAGGCCATCCTACCGGCGCGCGAACAGACGCCGCGGGAGAGCTACCGGCCCGGAGAGCGCATCGTGGCCTACGTCAAGGAGGTCGACCGCGAGGCGCGCGGGCCCATCGTCATCCTCTCGCGCTCCGATCCGCGGCTGGTGGACAAGCTGTTCGAGGCGGAGGTGCCGGAGATCTACGAGGGCATCGTGCGCATCGTGGCGGTGGCCCGCGAGGCCGGCTCCCGCTCCAAGATCGCGGTCACCTCGCGGGACGCAGACGTGGATCCCGTCGGCGCCTGTGTCGGGATGAAGGGATCGCGCGTGCAGGCGGTGGTGCAGGAGCTGCGCGGCGAGAAGATCGACATCGTTCCCTACGATCGCGATCCGGCCCGCTACGTCATTGCCGCGATCCAGCCGGCCGAGGTCACCAAGGTGATTGTCGACGAGGCGGGCGGCCGCATGGAGATCGTGGTGCCGGACGAGAAGCTGAGCCTCGCCATCGGGCGCAAGGGACAGAACGTGCGGCTGGCCTCGCAGCTTACCGACTGGCGGCTCGATGTCGTCAGCGAGTCGAAGTTCCGCAAGATGGAGGAGGAGGCGGTCGAGGCGCTGGAGCGGATTGACGGGGTCTCCGACGCGCTGGCGAAGGCCATGTACCGACAGGGTTTCAGGTCGCTGGACGAGGTGGCCGAGGCGAGTCCCGAGGAGCTGGCGAGCATCCCGGGGCTAGGCGGTCTCGAGACGGCCGAGCGCGTCAAGCAGCAGGCGGCGGCCACGATGGAGAGGATCCGCGAGGAGCGCATCCTGGCTCTGGGCAGTGAGGTGGGGCAACCGCCCGACCGTGAGCGGCTGCTGTGCGCGCGCGGCGTGGGCGCGCGCACGGTCGGGATGCTCGAGGACGTCGGCTACAAGACCGTGGTGAGCGTGCTCAAGGAGGATGCGGACCGGCTTGCTATCCGCTCGGGGCTGCCGCTCAAGAAGGCGGCGGCCGTCAAGGCGGCGGTGGCGGCGTTCGTCGCCGAGGAGCAGGAGCTGTATCGCAAGGCGAGGCAGCAGGCCGCGCCGCAGGTGGTGCCGGAAGCGCCGGCGGCGGCCGAAGGGCTGCCGGCCCCGGTCGAGGCACCGGCGGAGCCGGCCGGGGCGCTCGATCCGGGCGCCCCGGGCGGGGCGGCGTCCGAGGCGGATACCGGGCAAGGAGGCGCGTAGGCTGTGGCAGTCGCGGAGGCAATCGGCCGGGACGACTTGGGGCGGCGCTCGCCGACCAAAGGCATGCGGAGCTGTGCCGGCTGCGGCGCGCGCGTGCCGCTCGGGCGAGCGCGCCGCGAGCTCGTGCGCCTGGTCGTCCCGCTCGCCGTGCCGGGACGGGGCGGCGATGTCCCGCCGGTGTTGGTGGATCTTGCCGGCCGGGCAGTCGGGCGCGGCGTCTGGGTTCATGCTGCGGCGGCCTGCGTGGACGCGGCCGCTGTCAAGGGCATCGCGCGCTCGCTGCACGCGCCCGTGCGGATGGCCCCGGCCGAGCTTCGCGCCGCGTTCGGCGCGGCGGCCGGGCGCCGGGTGGCCGCGTTGCTCGGGGCGGCGGCGCGAAGCGGGCAGCTCGCCGTGGGCGCGACGGCCTCCCTCAAGGCGTGCTCGCGCGGCCATGCCCGGCTCCTCATCGCGGCGCACGACGCCGCGGCCGCCGTGCAGGCGGCCGAGGTGCGGGCGGCGGCGGAGCGCGGCCTTGTCGTGCGCTGGGCGTGCAAGGGCGAGCTCGGGGCGGCCGTGCGCGGCGCTGGTGCTCAGGTTGGGCTGGTGGCGGTGCTCTCCGTGCCGCTCGCCGAGGCGCTGCGGGCGGCGATCGCGCTGTTCGAGACGTTTGCCCGGGCCGGGGGCGCGGCGCCTGGGCCGCCGGCTGTCTGCACGGCTATCACGCATGGGGAGGGCCGACCTGGCAGGTGAGGGTGAGTCGCTGTCGCCAGCGCGTGGCGAGAGTGGTGGGAAGATGAGCAAGGTCCGAGTCTACGAGGTTGCGAAAGAGCTCGGCGTGAGCAACCGGGATCTGGTGGCGCTCTTCCAGTCGCTGGGGTTCTCCGGGGTGCGCAACCACATGAGCGCGGTCGAGGCCGAGGACGTCGAGCGCGTCAAGCGCAAGCTGGAGCGGCAGAGGACGCCGGAGGCGCGCGAGGAGCGCATCCGGCCCACCGTCGTCAAGCGCCGCGGGCGCGCGGTTGCGCCCGCTCCGGCAGCCCCTGCCAAGGCGGGGGAGCCGGCCGTCGTCGAGGCGATGGCCGCCGCGGTGCGGGAGAAGGCCGAGCCCGTCGCGGTCCCGCCGCCCCCTGCGCCGGAGCCCGAGCCGGTGCGGCCACAGGCGCCGCGTGCGCCGGAGCCGCCGCTTGCGGCCGAGGCTCTGATGCTGCCCGAGGCCGAGCCTTCCCGCCCGGCCGCCCTCCCTGCGGAGGCCCCGGGCGTGGAGCCCGCGCCTCCGCCTGCCGGGCCGGCCGAGCTGGCTTTCGAGAGCCAGGCCGAGCGGGAGCACACGGAGGAGCCGGCCGCGTCGCCGGCACAGCAGGCGCAGCCGGCCCCGGATCTGGCGGTGCCGCCCGCGCCGCTTGCCGCGGCGGGGGAGGCGTCGGCCGCGGACCTGATGGACGGCGCCGACGCCGCGCTGGCGGGCGCAGATGCCGGGGCCCGTCGGGCCGCGCCGCACCGCACCGGAATCGAGGTGTGGGAGGGGCGGCCGGGCGTTCCCATGCCGCAGCGCCTGCGGCCCGCCATCCCGCCCACCGCCCGCCGCACCACCTACGATCCGCGGGCGGGCGTGGCCGGCGCGCGGCCCACGGTGGGCTACGCCGGCCGCACGCTGCCGGGCCGACCCATGCGCCCCGGCTTCCGCCGCGCCGGGCTCGGCGGCACCCACCAGCGCAAGGGTCCCGCCGCGGTGTCGACCAAGGAGATGTCGACCCGCAAGATGGTCATCAAGATCGAGGGCGAAACTTCGCTGCAGAACCTGGCCGCGAAGATGAGCCTGAAGGCCACCGACGTCCTGATGAAGCTCATCGGCATGGGCGTCGCGGGGGTCAACATCAACTCCACGCTCGACTCGGACACCGCCAACCTCCTCGCGAGCGAGTTCGGCTGGACCATCGCGGACGTCTCCGTGGACGAGCAGAGCTCCCTCGATGCGGCCATCGAGGCCGAGGGCGAGGAGCTCGGCGAGATGGCGCTGCGGCCGCCCATCGTCACGGTCATGGGGCACGTCGACCACGGCAAGACCACGCTGCTCGACACGATCCGCAACGCCTCCGTTGCCGCGAGCGAAGCGGGAGGCATCACGCAGCACATCGGTGCCTACCGCGTGGACACGGCCAAGGGCCCGATCACCTTCCTCGACACCCCCGGACACGAGGCGTTCACCGCCATGCGTGCCCGCGGCGCCGAGGTGACCGACATCGTGGTCCTGGTCGTAGCCGCCGACGACGGTGTGATGCCACAGACGCGCGAGGCCATCAACCACGCCCGCAGCGCCGGGGTGCCGATCATCGTGGCGGTCAACAAGATCGACAAGCCGGGCGTGGATCCGGACCGGATCGTGCGCGACCTGTCCGCCGAGGGGCTTGCGCCCGAGGACTGGGGCGGCGAAACCATCTTCTGTCGGGTCTCGGCCCTGCGCGGCGAGGGCGTGGAGCGGCTTCTGGAGATGATCCTGCTGCAGGCTGAGATGCTCGAGCTCGGCGCCCACCCGGCGCGGCGCGCGCGGGGCGTGGTCATCGAGTCCCTGCTCGATCGCGGGCGCGGCCCGGTTGCCCGGGTCGTGGTGCAGGACGGCACGCTCACGGCGGGCGAGGTGGTGCTGGCGGGCGCGGCCTACGGCAAGGTCCGCGCCATGACCGACGAGAAGGGGCGCAAGCTGCGTGAGGCGGGCCCTTCGACGCCGGTCGAGGTGCTCGGCCTGAACGAGGTGCCCTCGGCCGGGGACCCGTTCTACGCGGTCAAGAACATCCGGGCGGCCGAGACCATCGCCTCGGACCGCAAGAAGAAGGTCTCGAAGTCGCTTCTCCCGCAGGACTCGCGCGTCTCGCTCGAGGCCCTGACGAGCAAGCTGGCCGAGGGCCAGCAGCTCGAGCTCAAGGTGATCATCAAGGCCGACGTGCAGGGCTCCGTCGAGGCGCTGGAGCAGGCCCTGACCAAGCTGTCGACCGAGAAGGTCAAGCTCACGGTGGTCCACACCGGAGTCGGCGGCGTGACCGAAAGCGACGTCAACCTGGCCGTGGCCTCCAAGGCCATCATCATCGGTTTTGGCGTCCGCCCTGCCGGCAAGGCCAAGAAGTGCGCCGAGGATGACGGCGTCGAGATCCGACTCTACGAGATCATCTACGAGGTCATCGACGACGTGCGGGCGGCCATGGAGGGGCTGCTGCCGGCCACGAGGCTGGAGAGCGTCCTGGGGCGCGCCGAGGTGCGGCAGACGTTCCGCATTGCCAAGGTCGGCCTCGTGGCAGGCTGCATGGTGGCGACGGGCTTGATCAGGAGAAGCGCGCAGGCGCGCCTCATCCGCGACGACGTGGTGATCTGGACCGGTCGCCTGGCGAGCCTGCGCCGCTTCAAGGACGACGCCAAGGAGGTGCGCGAGGACCAGGAGTGCGGGCTCTCGCTGGAGGGCTACTCCGACGTCAAGGAGAAGGACGTGCTGGAGAGCTTTGAAGTGCAAGAGGTCAAGGCCACGCTCTGACTCCCATGTACGTCGGCATCTTGCGGCTAGGCTTCCAGATCCCGGGCGCACGCTCACTCAAGGACCGGCGCCGCGTCGTCCGCTCGTTCAAGGACCGCTTGCAGGCTGGCATGCGCGTCTCGGTCGCCGAGGTTGGTGATCTCACGAGCCCCCAGCATGCCACCGTGGCCGTGGCCGTGGTGTCCAACGAGGCGGCGCGTTGCGACGAGCTCCTGGCGAGCGCGGCGCGGCTGGCCGGCTCGTTGCGCGATGCGGTGCTCGCCGACCGGCGTACCGAGATCGTCTCCTTCAGCGACTCCTGCTTCGGCGAGGGCGGCCGCGAGCCGGGCGCGGGCGCCGTGGACTACGGGGAGGAGCCGTGACGCGCCGGGGTGGCAAGCGGGCGCTCGTGCCCGAGCTCGCCCGACCGCCGGCGCGCGTGCCCCGGAAGCTGCGCGTCGCCGGCGACGTGCAGCAGCTCCTGAGCGAGCACCTGCTTGCGCTCGAGGACCCACGGCTTCTCGGCGCCGGCGTCACCAGGGTCGAGCTTAGCGACGACTTGCAGAGCGCGCGCGTCTTCGTCCGCATCGCGGTGGGACCCGACGATCCGACGCGCCGCCAGGACCTGCTGCGGGCGCTGCGCGCCGCCGCCGGGCGGCTGCGGCACCACGTCGGCCGCGCGCTCGGCCTGCGCTTCACGCCCGAGCTGCACTTCCACTACGACCGGGGACCGGATGCCGCGTGGCGGGTGGAGGAGATCTTGGCGGAAATACGGGGCGAGGGGGGAGAGGGCGGGTGAGGGGCCGAGGGAGCTACTCCTCCACCTCGCAGGACTCGGCGACTTCGTCCAGAAACTCCGGCTTGAGGTAGCGAACCACCGGCGTGACGGACTTGACTCGCTCGCGCAGGGCGCCGAACGACAGATAGCGGCACACCTCGTGAAGCGGTGGTTTGAGCCGTGCGAATGTAGGCCTGTTGACCTCGCCGAAAACCTTGTGCCGCTTGTCGTCGGGGGCCACGAGAAACAGCGGGATCTTGAGGTTGGGCTGCATCGACACGAGGTCGGCCATGCGCAGCAGCCCGGAGTAGATGCTGGTCGTGCTCTCGATCTCGAAGGCGGCCACGATGGCACTGCCCGACAGCCAGAGCACATCGATCAGCTCCACGGTGCGGTTGATGGCATCGTCGAACTGCCGTGGCAGCTCGGATCGCAAGCGCGGCAAGTCCGAGAAGTTCTGGCCCCGGAACGATCTGCCCCGGTCGTTGCGCGCGACCCACACGTCGAGGCCCAGGTCGCTGCCGAGCTTGAGCAGCGTCCACTGGATCTCGGTGTGAGTGGAGTCCTCGCGGCTGGCGGCTTCGGCCGTCGCTCCGGCCGCGGTGGCGGTCGGTGGTTCGGGCTCGGGCTCCGGGATGACAACCGCACCGACTGCGGAGCGCCACGCCTTCGGTCGGCGGGCCAGCTTGCGCGGGTCGACCGGTCGCGCGACCGGGCTGGCGTGCGCTGCCCGGAGGGCTTCCACGATCAGCTCGCCATCCTGGCGCTTGAACTCCTTGGGGGAGCCACGGAACTGGCCGATCCAGGCGATGGGTGAGGTCATGTTCTGGAAGAAGCTCAGTCGGTCACGCAGATCGAACAGCGGGACGCCGTACTCGGGGTCCAGCGCGATCAACGGCCGTACCTTCAGCCGGCACGGGAAGACCTCGCCGGCCCAGATCGGCGTGGTCTCCTGGTAGGGCTCGGAGACGACCTCCAGGACGCCGATCCACCGGGACACGCCGGTGAGGTAGCAGCCATCGGCTCGCGCGGAAGCCGGAAACCTTCCCCCCGGCGTCGCGCGACTCCTGCCACGTTGTGCCGGTGAACAGATCCAGCCAGTACTTCCGTGTTCGCATAGAGCTTGCTGCCGCTCCTCTGGAAACTGCAACCTACCACGCCCCGCGCCGTTCACTCCAGCGCTCGCCGCTCGGGCTCGGGGGCACCAGAGTTCATACGGGTTGGTGACGCGAGACGTACAACTTGCGGAGATTCGGATGGTGACGGGGCAAGGTCATGGTGAGGGTCAGGGCCATGGTAGAGGTCAGGGTCATGGTCGGCGGTCAGACGGGGGGTCGGCAGCCCACAGCGAGTGGAGCGTGGTGAGCCGCCCGGCGGGCGAGCGGCGCGCCAGCGGAGCTGTCACGCCTCTCGCGTCGCCTGGCTTTTGGGGCCCGGTGCGAGTGCTCTCGGGGCAAGACCCGGGTGGCGCCATGGTTTCTCCTTGCGCGGGGGCGAAAGGAGAAACCATGGCGCCGCAACCCAGTTCTAGTCCGTCCCAGCACCACTTCCCCTCCGAGCGCTGCCTGCCTTCGGCGGAACCCCAGCACGGTCCGTCCCCCAGTCCGTCCCAGCGCTACTTCCCCCACGAGAGGTTGGAGGCCTACCGGCTCTCGCGGGCTCTGCTCGGCCGCGTGGCGAAGCGCCGCGGCAAGCTCAGGGGGCTGCCGGGCCAGGCCGGCCCGCAGCTCGAGCGGGCGCTGGTGGGCGCGCACACGAACCTCTGCGCC
>JACQWT010000573.1 GCA_016209145.1 Deltaproteobacteria bacterium
GGGCTCTGCCCGCAACCCAAGTTGGCCCGAACTAGCGATCCCGGGTCGAATCACACAAACTGTGTGATTCGACGGTCGATCGCCGACCGTTCGCCATCCGAATCACACGTTTTGTGTGATTCAAGGGCCGATCGCCTGCCGGTCGCTCGGGCCCCGACCAAGATGCTCGCGCCACGATCAAGCAACTGCTTCGGCAGGCGGCCGAGAATTTGCGCGCGGCGTGCAAAGAGCCCGAATTAGTAGATCAGCCGCCCACCCTGCCGAGCGCCGCCTCGGTGGCCTGGAGCAGGGCCGCGCTGGAGACGTCCTGGCCGACCGCCTGCTGCATCCAGACGTCGGGAGCCAGCCGGCCCAGCCGGCACATTCGTTCCATCTCCGTCGCCAGATCGCGCGTGCGAACGAACGCCTCCACCTGCGCGCTGATGAGGAAGCCGAGCGGGTAGTCCGGGGTATAGAGGCCGTAGGCGATGATGTGGGAGTAGATGGCGAGCAGCGGCTGTCCCTTCACCCCGAACACGGGCGCATAGTAGCGGTCCCAGATCTGCCGGGCGATCTTCACGGTGGCCTCGCGCAGCTCGGCCGCGCTCGGCGCCGGGTGGTCGTAGAGCCAGTGCCAGATCTCGGTGTCAATCAGCGCCACGCCGGCGATCTCGTAGGCGCTCCAGAACCGGTCGAGGGCGCGCAGGGCCTCGGCCTCGGCCGACGGCTTCCCGGCCTCTCCCAAGAGCTCCAGGTCGCGCGCCTGGAACAGGAAGGCGAAAGCCTCGGTGAAGCCGGTGTTGGGCACGCCCTCGAGCAAGGTGTGGTCGACCCGCGACATGGAGAAGACCTGCTCGACGTTGTGCCCCAGCTCGTGGATGGCGATGTTGAAGCCCTTGTAGTCCATGCCCCCGGGCACGATGCGCGTGCGCAGATGGGCCTTGTCGTCGCGCCGCTTGGCGCCGGCGGCGTGGCCGGCGCCGCGCGCCGGATCCACGGCGATGCGCTCGGCGAGGAAGCGGGCCGTCTCCGGCGCAAAGCCGAGCTTGGCGAGGATCCGCGGGATATCCTGCTGGAACGCGGGCGCCGCGGGGTAGCGCTCGCGTACGGTGCGGTCGAGCTTGGTCTCGTCGAGCTGACTCTGCGGGCGGAAGCCGGCGTACCAGACGTCGAAGGGCTCCAGCGGCCGCCCCAGCCGCTTGCGAATGAGCGCGCCGACGCGCTTGGCCGTCTCGGACAAGAGCACGCTCTCCAGGAGCGCGCGCACGCGCGCCTCCGGGATCTCCCGGTCCCGCTCGAAGGTGCGCACGATGTGCGTCGGCAGCGCCGGGAAGTAGGGGTCGGCGCGGCGGTTGGCGCGGAACACGGCAAGGAGCCGCTCGTAGCGCGTGTCCGGCTCGCGCGCTGCCGCCTCCCAGGCGGCCGAACCGGGCCGGCGCACCAGGTTGCGCTCCGGATCCCACTCGAGCCCGGCCGCGTCGATCACCTCGGCCGGGATCTCCTGCCGGGTGATGCGCTCCATGACGCGGGCGATGAGCCGCTGCCGCTCCAGGCCCCCCTTCTGGGCGTACAGGGCCCGGATCTCATCGCGCAGGCCCCAGTGGGAGATGAGCTTCTTTCCCGCCGGGAAGCCGGCCGGGCCGGCTGGGCCGGCCAGCCGGTCCATGTAGATGTTGTAGCTGTCGATGTAGCGATCGGCGGCGGAGCTCGCGCGCTCGATCTCCTTGAGCACCTCGGCCGGCAGCCGGTGCTCGACCCGACCGGCCAGCCTTGCCATGGCCCACTCGTCGCGCGACCACGCCTTGCCCTCGGTCAGGCGCTGCTCGAGCGTGGCGACGGGAAAGTTGAGCAGCACGACGAAGGCCACCTTGCCGCCATACAGATCCTCGTTGATGTGGGCCGCCATGCTGTAGGCGCCGAGCAGCGGATCGACCGGCCGCAGCGTGCCTTCGTCCAGCTCCTGGAAGCGCGACAGCTCGCGCTCGATCTCGAAGCTGTGCCCGTCGAGCATCTCCAGGGCGTACTCGAGGTGGCGGGCCGTGTCCGCGAGCGACGCCGGATCGGACAGGAAGTGCTCCTCGGCAAAGGCGGCGAACGCGGCGCCGTCGCCGTCGCCCGCGCGCCAGCGCTCGGCCGCCTGCCTCAGACCGCGACGGATCCGCTCGGTCTGAGCCGCTCCATGCTTCTCGACGAGCTTCTGCTCCAGGGCAAGAAGCGCCTTCTCTTCCATGGCCAGACCTCGAACGGGCTCGGACGCGGGTGGCGCCGATGCAACTGCTTCGGGTGGGTGGGAGGCGGGCGGTGCTGCCGGCGGCGGGCCGGCCGCCGGCGGCGGGCACGGCGCTCCGGCGCAGCCCGGCACCAAGGCGAGCGCCAGGCCGAGCAGCATGACCTGTGCGGGCAGTCGCGCGAAATCCACGGGCGCCATCCTACTCCAAACGCGCCCGGCGCGAGGACCTAAGCTCATGCCGGACCAGCGCGGACCTAGGGGATCGGCCGCCGTCCTTGCCAACGCCAGGTTCTTGGTCAGCGCGTATGGCCCCTGCTCCCCCCACCATCAGGGCTGCACGCCGATGACGCCGACCACGTTCTCTAGCCCCTCGCCCAGATCGAACAGCCCGAGATCCTTGATGCCGGTCCCGGGCTCGAAGACCAGGCGCCGCACGCCGCTCAGCTCGGCCACGAGCACGAGCCCGCGGAGCTGTCCGCGGTCGATGAGCACGGCGGCGCCGGGGAGCTGCGGCGCGCCGCCCTGGTAGGCGGGCTCGCCCACGAGCGCGAACGACGTGCTCTGATGGGCCGGGTCGTAGCCGAGCTCGATCACCGCGTCGCCAAAGCCCGAGACCACCAGCGCGGCGTCGTCGAAGGGCGAGCACAGGATGGCGATGGGATCCTCGATCGGCGACAGCACCTGTCTCGGCTCCAGGCTCGCAGGCTGCACCGCAAGCACGGCCACGCGGTTCGGCAAGCCGGAGAAGGCGTTGTTGTCGCCGAGCAGGGCGTGCTGCCGGTTGGCGGTGAGCGCGAGCGCCGACAGGATCGCCTCGTCGTCGCCGAAGGCCTCGGCGCTGCCCACGAGCACCGGCTCGGGCCCGAGCTCGAGCAGGTGGGCCTCGGTGCCGGCGGGCGAGCCCAGCACGTCGCGTCCGGCCAGGAGCGCGCGGCCTGCCAGGGCGCCGAGCCAGCGCAGGGCGGCCGGGTTCTTGGCGGCGACGACCAGCCCGTCGTCGACCAGGGTCCCGTCGCAGCCGATGCGCACGCGGTACAGCCCGCCGCCGTTCTCCGGCCAGTTGGGATCGATCACGTAGGCCACGCCTCCGTCCGGCCCCATGGTCACGGCCTCGGCGTAGAACGAGCCGGAGAAGGCAGCGTGGACTACCTCTACGCTCGCGCCGTCTACGCGAAAGACGCCAAGGCTGCCGTCCTCTTGCGCCAGGAGGCCGATCTGGCCGTCGGGGGTGAAGGCGATCTCGCCCAGCGTGGAGCGCCCCATCTCGAAAAGCACGCCAGTCTGGGAGAGCTTGCCGGAGGCCGACAGCTCCAGCAGCTCGAGGACGCCTGCCGGCTTGCCCCCGGCATCGTAGGGGTGCGACACGATCACCTTGCGCGGGCCGTCCGCCGGCTGGGGCGCGGCGTGGCAACTCGTCCCGCCAGCCCCACCTTGGCCCCCGGCGCCGGAAGCACCCGCTGCGCCGCCGCTGGCGCCGGTTGTGGTGCCGGCACCCCCGCCCTGAGCGCCCGCGCCCGGCCCGCCGGCGCCATCCGTGCCGCGATCCTCGGCCGTCGGCGCGCCGCAGGCGGCGCCGAGGGAGGGGAGCAGGCCGGCGAGCAGCAGAGCCAGGGGGCGACTGGGCAAGGCAGTCATGGCAGCTCGGGCGGGAGCGTAGTCGCTTGCCTGCCAAGTGGATACGAGAGCCACAGATGCCTGCGGCTCAGACAGTGGGAGGGGCGGGTGGCCGGCGCGGAGGGAATGCCGGCCCCGGGCTGCGCGGGAGCGGCCGGCGCCGGAGCGCCCCTCAGCGCCCGGCCGCCGTGGCCAGCAGCTCGAGCACCTGCTCGGTGCTGGCGCTCCCCTCGATTCGCCCGGCGAGGCGGCCGTCCGGCTCGAGCAGCACCAGCGCCGGCAAGCGGCTGACGCCGAGCCTCTCCAGCTCGACCTCGGCGTCGGCCGCGGCAGAGCCAAGATCGAGCTTGACGGCCAGGAGCGGCTGCATCGCGCGCCGGACGCGGGCGTCGGTCCAGATCTCGCGCTCCATGCGCAACGCGGCAGCGAGCCAATCGGCCCGCGCGAAAACGAGCAGCCGCCGAGCCTGCGCCCGGGCCCGCTCGCGCGCGCTCTCGAGCGATGCCTCCCAGACGATCGGCGGGGTGCGGTCGTCGACCGGCGCGGCGGCGCCCGGGACGGAGCCGTGGCGCATGCCTACGCTCGGCAGCGGCCCCACGACCACGACCGTTGGCCCGGGCTCGGATCCCCCCGGCCCGCCCCCGGCGCAGCCGAGCGCGAGCGCCAGAAGCGTCGCCGCCGCCAGCGCCGGCGCTACTTCTGCGCGCAGCGCATGGCGCACATCAAGTCGTCCGGCGCGCAGCCGCACTTGCCCTTCGGTGCGGCCGGCGCCGCGGGCTTGGCCGGCGGCTGGGGCTGGGCCGGGGTGCCGGTCGTCTTGGGCCCGGGGGCGTAGGGCCGCGGCTTGCCGACCGCCACCGCCTTGGCGCTGGCCGAGGCGCTGGCCGAGGCCGAGGCGCCGGGCTCGGCGCTCGGCTCGGGCTCGGCGCTCGGTTCCTCGGCTACCGTCCGCGTCGGCTGCGGCGGCGGAGCGGAGTACGCGATGGTGGGGACCGGCGCCGGGCCAGTTCCGCGCACGGCGAGGAACACGACGGCCGCACCGAGAACGACGACCGCCGCCCCCATGCCGATCAGCAGCCCCTTGTTGACGCCAGCGGGCGCGCGAGCGGCACCCGGCGGTGGCGCGGCCACCGCCTCGGCCAGCGGCGGCGGCGCGCCGAGCGGGAAGACGCCGCCACCCAGCAGCGGCTCTGCCGGCGGTGCGGCCAGACCGGCGTCGCTCGCCAGACCAGCGGCCAGCGCCTTGAGATCGATGAGGCCCGAATCCTCCCGGGCCGAGAAGCCCCCCATGGCTGGCGCAGGGGCGGCCTTGGCCGTGAGCATGTTGAGCGAGAAGATCGCGGAGTTCTCCTCTCTCCCCGTGGCCACGGGAGCCGAGCTGACCACGCCGCCACCGACGCCGAAGGCGACCGGCGGACGAGCCGCGGCAAACGGATCGGCCGCCATGGGCCGCGGCGCGGCAGCGGCCATGGGCATGGGCTGCGCCACCGCCGGTGCCATGGGGACGGCCGCCATGGGAGCGGCCATCGGGCCGAGGCCCATGGGCGGCATCTGCATGCCCTCGGCCATGGCCACGGTGGCGCCCAGATCCTCGTCCTCCGCCACCGCCGCGGGCGCCGCCTCCGCCGCCTGGTGCAGGGCCTCGACGATCGCGTCCAGGTCGCGCAGCGGCGACCAGTCGTCCATGCCCTCCCGCCACATGTAGGTGTCCGCGTCGATGACGCCTTCGTTGTAGGCATCGACGATCTGGTGCAGGGTCATGCTGCGCTGGTCGCCGTCGGCCACGCTGACCGTCCAGGACCCGCCGTTCGCGCCGCCGGGGCTAGCCCCGGCCTCCCCGCCGCTCGTGGTTACCTCACCGGTCGCAGAAACCACGATCACGGCGCTGCACTTCCGGCACTTGACCTTGACGGTCTTGCCCTCGACCTTGTCGTCCGAGACCGTGTACTTCGCGCCGCAGGAGTCGCAGATGATCTTCATCTCGGTCAGCCCGCTGTTGGACCAGGCGGACGCGGGCCCGCCTTCCGTAGTCTAGATCGACTTTCTCCAGTGCGCCTCTTTCATGACGGCCGAGCGCGCGCAATGGTTTTGCCCCGCGCGCCACTGTGCCCCCTATAGCCCAAGTCGCCCCGCGCGTTGAGGGTGCTGCGGCCCGCTCAGGATCCGGACCGAAGGGGAGCCCCAGGGATTTCGCGACCTTGTCAGCCCCGGCCGGCCCCCCCGGGGCCGGGGATAGACACGGGCTCCGTCGGGCCACGGCCGCGACCGCGCGGATCGCGGCGGCGGGCCCACTCGCAGAGCACGATGCCGGCGGCCACCGCGAGGGGAAAGGAGTGGTTGATGCCGTACATCGGGATGGCGATGACCTGAGCGCTGGCGGCGAGCAGCGCCGGCGGCACCCCGTCGTCCTCGCTGCCGAAGAGCAGCACCACGTCGCGGGGGAAGTCGGCCTCCCAGAGCGTCGTCCGGGCATGGTCCCGCTCCACGGCGCAGAGCGGGCGGCCGCTGATCGCCGCCAGCAGTGCCTGCTCGTCCGGGCATGGCACGATGGTCTCGTAGCGGTGCATCCCCATGCTCGCCCGCTCGTAGTAGGGCTCGCTGCCCACGAGGAAGATCTCGCGTACCAGGAACGAGTGGGCGACGCGGATGATCGCCCCGACGTTGAACGGGTTCTTCGCGCGCACCACCGCGATCGACAGGTCGGCCCGCAGCGGCGCGAGCTCGGCCCGCACCTGCCCGGCGCTCATCTCGAAGGGTGGCACTCTCAAGTCTAGATCGGGATGCGGTAGGCGACTTGCAACCCGAAGTCGAGGATGTCGATGCGGCCTGCGAGCGAGGCATGATCGCCGGTAGGCGACGTGCGCGGCTCGCCGGGGAGAAACCAGTTCGCGTAGGCGGCGCTGCTGCCGAAGATCCAGTCCTCGGCGAAGCTCCACTCGAAGCCGACGCCCAGGCCCACCGCCAGCCCCTCGCTGCCGATGGTCAGCGCCCGCGGGCCGACGAAGTCGGTGTCGGCGTACGGCTCGCGGTCGGCCTTGGTGGTCCACGAGTCGTTGACCACGACGCCCCCGACGGTCGAGCCGCCCCAGACCTGCCAGTCGCCGAAGCGAGGAAGGTAGTAGCGGAACTGGCCGGCAACGGCGAAGTAGGAGCGCGAGTGGTCGCGCTCCAGGCTCGCCTCGCCGGCGGCCGTGTCGCGCCGCAGGCCGAACGCCCACGTGATGCCCGCCCCGACGGCGAAGGAGTCGCCCAGCTTGTAGAAGTTCTGCAGGCGCAGGGCGATGCTCGTCTCGCCGGGCTCGCAGTCGGCGGGCGAACGCGGGCAGAGCTTGGCGCCGGGCAACGCGAGCAGGCCGGCGCCGAGCTCGAAGACGGTGTGCGGGCTGTCGCGGCGCGAGCGCCGTGCCCGGGCCGCCGCGCCCTCCTCGGCCCGCGCCGGCGCGACGCCGGCCGCCCAGGCCACCGCGGCCGCGACGAAGGCGACCCACCTCATGGCCCGCGCTCCGCCGGAAGGGGTGCCGGCGCCGCGGGCCACGGCCCCGCGCCCGCCGGCCGAGGGCGCGGCGGCAGGCGAGTGGGCTGCGGGGCCACGCCTGGCGCGAAGGCCGGCCGCGCCGATCCCTCGAGCTCGCGGCCGAGCCGGTGCGCCACCTCGAGCTGGGGCGCCAGCTCGATGGCAAGACGCACGCGCTGCAGCGCCTCCGGCACGCGGCCTTCGTACCGCAGGCCGAGCGCGTCCGCCACCAGCCGCTCGGCCGCCTCGAGCCGCAGGCGCGCCACCCGTCGCTCGTCCGGCCAGCGCCGCGAGAGCGCGGAGAGCGTGTCGCGCACGTTGCGGCCCTCGGGCGCGTCCCAGGCCCGATCGTGCATCTGCTCCCGGGCCGTCGCGATCTGCTCGTCGAGCTCGGCCCCCGGCGCGCTCGGGAGCATGTCGAGATGTCGCAGCGCCACGAGCCCGGGCGGCACGAGCGCGGCGCACCCCAGCACGCACGCCACCGTCCACGCCGCGGCCCGTGCCCGGCGGCGCCGGTCGGCCCGCGCCGGCGCCGGCGAAGGCGGCGGCGGCGCAGGACCGGGCTCCGGCTCGTGCGGCGGCGCGGGGGCGTCCTCGACCGGGGGCGCGCAAGGCGAGACGCGCTCGCCGGCCCCCGCCGTCGGCACGGCCGGATCCATGGCCTGCGTCGTCGCGGCGGCGGGAAGGCGCATCGGCCGACGCAAGGACGCCGAGCCGGTCAGCAGCAGCGTCTGGAGGTCGAGACCGGCCCGTCGGGCCGCCGCCGCCAGCTCGGCGCCGAGCAGCCGTCCGTCCGCGGCGCGCGCGGCGGGATCCTTGGCGAGGTTGCGCATGATGGCGGTGGCTATCTCGGGATGGAGGTAGGCGGCACGCGCCTCGCTGCGGATGTCGGGCGGGGGCTCCTGGGCGTGTTGGACCAGCAGCTTGACCGGCGAGTCCGAAACGAATGGCGTGCGGCCGGCGAGGCACTGGTAGAGCACGGTGGCGATGGCGTAGACGTCCGCCGCCGGCCCCACCGTCTCGCCCTGCGCCCCTTCGGGGGAAACGTAGGGAGCGCTGCCGAACACCAGGCCCGCCTGCGTCCACAGGGAGCGGTCGTGCCACTCGAGGCGAGCCACGCCGAAGTCGAGCACCTTGACGAAGTCGGCCTGCTCGCCCTGCTGCACCAGCATCACGTTCTCGGGCTTGATGTCGCGATGGACGATGCCCTTGGCGTGCGCCTCGCCGACGGCGTCGCAGATCTGCAGCGCGATGCGCAGCGCCCGCTCGACCCCGAGCGCGCCCGATCCCGCGCTGCCGCCCGCCGCCGCCAGGGCGGAGAGCAACGTGATGCCGCCCAGGTACTCCATTACCAGGTAGAGATCGCCGCCCACGCCGGGGCGCACGCCGCGCGGCAGCTCGCCGCTCATGAGCAACTGGACGACGTTGGGATGGACCAGGCGGCTGGCGATCCGGGCCTCGCGGTGGAAGCGGGAGACGAGCTGCTCGTTGGTGGACAGCTCCTGGCGCAGGATCTTGACCGCCACGTCGCGCTCGATGCCTCCCTGGAAGGCACGGTAGACCCGCCCCATGGAGCCCACGCCGAGCAGCTCGCGGATCTCGATGCGGCCTTCCAGCACCAGGCCCACGTAGGGATCGAGCGGCGTGTCCACCGACTCGGCCGACTGACCGTGCAGCGGCCGGCCGTCCTTCGGGCAGAACAGGACGTCGGGCGCGTACTCGGTCTCGCAGCGAGGGCAACGCTTGGCCTGTGCGGCGGCCATGACGGCACCCAGTCTAGCATGCCCACTTGTGCTCGCACGTTCCGGAGGCCGGTAGTACAAGGGCAGCCGTGCCCAGCCCCGCTCCAGAGGATCGGCCCGAGGCGGCCACCGCGGCCCAGCCGGCCGAGGCGCCGGCCGGCGCCGTGCACATCAAGCTCCCCGTGTTCGAGGGCCCGCTGGACCTGCTCCTGCACCTCATCCGCACGCACGAGCTCGACATCATGGACATCCCGGTGAGCTTCGTCACACAGAGGTACCTGGAGTACCTCGATCTGATGCGCTCGCTGCAGATCGACGTGGCGAGCGAGTACCTGGTGATGGCCGCCACGCTGCTGCACATCAAGTCGCGCATGCTCCTGCCCGGCCTGAGCGCCGGCGACGAGGGCGAGGGCGAGGAGGCGCAGGAGGGCGATCCGCGGGCCGAGCTGGTCCGCAGGCTGCTCGAGTACCAGAAGTACAAGCAGGCGGCCCAGGAGATCGGCGAGCGCGCCACGCTCGGCCGCGACGTGTTCGGGCGCGGCGCGCCGGAGCCCCTGCCCGAGGGACCGGCGCCGTTCGCGCCGGTGAGCGTGTTCCGGCTCTTCGACGCGTTCCGCAAGCTGCTCGAACGCGCCCAGATCGGCGCCGACCACCACGTGCTCTTCGAGCGGATCAGCATCGCCGAGCGGATCGGGGAGCTCCAGGCGCTGATCGAGCAAGCCGGCCGGGTGCGCTTCGAGGAGCTGTTCGAGAGAGTGCGGCTTCCGGCCGGCGCGGGCGAGAGCATCTCGGCGGCCTATCGCTTCGAGCTCGTGATCACCTTCCTGGCGCTGCTGGAGATGTGCCGCCTGCACCTCATCGAGCTGAGCCAGGACGGTCCGCTCGGGCAGCTCCACATCGCGCTGCGGCCGGGAGCGCGGATCGCGCCGGCCGACCTCGCGAAGGTCGTCGTCGCCTACGAGCCGGTCTGGGCGATCGGCACCGGGCTGACGCCGACGCCGGCCGACGTCGCCGAGGTGCACCGATTCATCCGCAAGCGGCTGGAAA
>JACQWT010000083.1 GCA_016209145.1 Deltaproteobacteria bacterium
CCGGGTCGTTGTCGGTGTTGACGCACAGGCCGCCGCACTCGGTGCTGCCGCCGACACACTCGAGGCCGCATTGGCCGGCCGAGCACACCTGACCCTGCGGGCAGGCGTTCTGGCACGCGCCGCAGTGGGCCGGGTCGTTGTCGGTGTTGACGCACAGGCCGCCGCAGTTGGTGCTACCGCCGACGCACTCGAGGCCACACTGTCCGTTGGAGCACACCTCGTCCTCGGGGCAGGCGTTGCCGCACGCGCCGCAGTGGTCGGGATCGATCCCGGTGTCGACGCACGCGCCAGCGCACAGCGTCGTGCCGCCGGTGCAGAGCACGGCGCACTTGCCGGCCACGCACTGCTCGCTTGCCGCGCAGCCCTGGCCGCAGCCCCCGCAGTGCTCGGGGCTCGTCGCCGTGTCGACGCAGCTCGACCCGCACTTGGTCGTGCCACCGGCGCACTGCAAGGAGCACGCCGCCGCGGAGCACACCTCGCCATCGGCGCAGCTCGCAGCGCACGCACCGCAGTGGCGTGGATCGAGGCCGGTGTTCACGCACTCCTCGCCGCAAGCGGTGAGGCCCGCCGGACAGGCGACGCTGGTGCCGCCGCCGCCGGACGGAGCGGGTACGGCGGACGATGATTCTCCCGAGCAGCCGAGGTGGGCGAGCACGATGGCGGTCACGGTGACGGCGACCGGGATGCAGAGTCGCGAGGACATGGTTGCTCCTTTGCACGGCGAGGATTGCCCCGCCATTCCGGCCACGGACGATAGCAGCCTGGCTCGACGGGGCAAGCGCCGCCGCGCCAGCCGCGACGCTGATGGACGCCGCCTCAGCGGTAGTACAGCTCGCCGAGCTCGTCGCGGCAGCCCTGGTTGTTCAGGAAGGCGTAGTCGTCAGACATGGGGAAGTTGCTCGCGCCCATCTTGAAGGCGCTTGCGCCCCAGCCGTGGTCGCCGTCGAGGTTCGTTCCCGGCTTACCGAGGCCCAGGCAACTGCCGAGCGTGTAGTAAAAGGAGTCGCAGCCCCCTTCCACGCCCGTGCCGCAGTACGCCTCCTGCGAGGTGTTGAGATAGGGCTGCCAGGCGCCCTGCTCGTTCTTGCAGAACTCGATCTTGTCGCGCAGCGCGCCGAGCACGGCATTGGAGATGGTGGAGCCGTTGAACTTCCACGCGGCGTATGCCTTGTCGGTGAGATCCTTGACGAGCAGCCCCGCCGGCTTGGCCTGCGCCGGAATGCGACCGCGGCATGCGAGGCCGTCCACCTTGCAGTCGACGAGCTTTTGGCCGAACGGGTCGTCACCCCCGACGTAGGGTTGCTTGAGCCAGTTGAATCGGGTCCAGCCGCCGCCGTCGATGTTCATGTCGCACCACGCTTCGAAGGGCGGATCGCCGCCGCCCCCGTCCGGATCGACGAAGTACTTGCCGTCGCCGGCGTTGGGATTTGCCGCCTTGACGTCGAGGCAGCTCGCGTAGCAGCCCTCGTTGATGAGGCCGTCGCAGTCGTCGTCGAGCCCGTTGTTGCAGTCCTCGGCCTTGGGGACCACCTCGCCGGCGCACGAGCCATAGCCCGTGCCCTGGCCGTTGCAGGTCTTCGTCCCAGCCTTGCAGGCGCCGACGCCGATGTACTTGGCATCGGCGCCAAAGCACAGCTCGACCGCGTTCGGTTTGCACACGAGCCCGACGCAGCTCCCCTTGAGGCATGCCTGCTCCCCGGCGCAGGCGGCGCCGCATGAGCCGCAGTTCGCGGCGTCGGACTGGAGATCGGCGCACTTGGAGCCGCACTTGGTGGTGCCGCCGGTGCACACGAGGCCGCACTGGCCGGCCGAGCAGACCAACCCCTGGGCGCAGGCGTTGGCGCAGGAGCCGCAGTTGGCGGGATCGGTCTGCACGTCGGCGCACTTGCTGCCGCACTTGGTGGTGCCGCCCGCGCACTGCAAGCCGCACTGGCCGCTCGCGCACACCTGTCCCTGGGGGCAGACGTTGGCGCAGCCCCCGCAGTTGGCGGCGTCGGTCTGGAGATCCACGCACTTGTTGCCGCACTTGCTCGTGCCGCCGCCGCACACCGAGACGCACTTCTCCGCCGCGCACATCTCGCCCGGCCCGCAAGCCTGGCCGCAGCCGCCGCAGTTGGCCGGGTCGTTCTCGGTGTCCGCGCAGGCGTCGCCGCACTTGGTGGTGCCACCGGTGCACTGCAACCCGCACTGGCCGGCGGCGCACACCTGGCCCGGGCCGCAGGCCACGGCGCAGCCGCCGCAGTTTGCCGGATCTAGCTGCGGATCCACGCACTCGTTGCCGCACTTGATGGTCCCGCCGAGGCACGCCAGGCCGCACGCGCCCTGCGAGCAGACCTCGCCCGGGCCGCAAGCCTTGCCGCAGCCGCCGCAGTTGGCGGGATCGAGCCCGGTGTCGGCACACCCGTCGCCGCACTTGGTCGTACCGCCCGTGCACTCGATGCCGCACTGGCCCCCGGAGCACAGCTCGCCCTCGGCGCACGCCTTGTCGCAGAGGCCGCAGTGCTGCGGATCGAGCTTGGTGTCCACGCACTCGTCGCCGCACTTGCTCGTGCCGCCGAGGCACTCCAGGCCGCACTTGGCTTGCGAGCAGACCGCCCCCACGCCGCAGGCGTTGTTGCAGGCGCCGCAGTTGGCCGGATCGAGCTGCGTGTTCACACATGCGTCGCCACACTTGGTGGTGCCGCCGCCGCAGCTCGCGTCTGGCCGGCCGGGCAGGCGGCGGCGCCGCCCCCCCCGCCCTGGCCGCCGCCCGGCGGGACTGCGGACGCAGACTCCCAGGAGCACGCCAAGCCCAGGGGCAGCAGGACAAGAGCCATGCCGCCGGCCAGTCGCATCGTCCACCGTGTGTCGTGCATCACAGCCTCATTGCGCGGGCTTCGCCCGCGACCCAAGCGCGTTTGATTGTCGATTCCGCGCAGTCGCGGAATCGGGGCGACACGCCCGCGGGAACCGAGCGGGCGGACGCAAGCAGCAACGCCCCGCGGCCGTTGCGCGCTGCGGACCAAGGGGTGCCGTCCGCGGGAGAGTTCCACGCTGGGGCCTCGCCCCAGACCCCGCGAACGGGGCCCCAACCCCGTTCGCCCTGACCGGCGAACAGGTTGCGCGACTGGCGCAGCTAG
>JACQWT010000084.1 GCA_016209145.1 Deltaproteobacteria bacterium
AGTGTGTCGGAGAAAGCGTGCTCGAAATGGTCCAAGTTATCGAAATCGCTCACTTTACTCTGACGCTGGAACCGAACAATTCCGCGCACTTAGTTTTTTCTCCGACAGACTCCTAGTAGAACAGAGCAGGGCTGGCGGGGCAGCGCCGGGGCCCCGCGGCGGGCGCTAGCGAGCCGGGCTGGCGGCGATCCGATTGGATCGTCCTCGATCCAGCACGAGCCCGTTGGCGCCGGCCGTTCCAGCGCGGCTACACCTTTCCGTTCGGGCTGTTCGGCCGCGCCAGCGGCTCCCGCGACCGGACGGGGGCGCGGCACGAGTCGTGCTTGTTGCCTCACTGGGAGCAACCCGGGAGAGGCCCATGAGCAAGCTCGTCACTGTGGTCGGAATCGCGCTGACGGCATTGGCCTGCGGGCCGGCGGGAGACTCGTCCTCGCTTCGCGACGGGCTCGGCCACCAGTCGGGCGAGCCGAGCGGCGAGGACCAGGCACAGAAGAAGGACGGCGCCTCCCCGGGCGAGGGTGGCGCGGGCGGCGCCGCGCTCGGCGGCCAGGGCGGCGGCGCGCCGGCGGTGGGGGCGGACGTGTGCGACAACGGGCTCGACGACGACGGCAACGGCCAGGTCGACGACGGCTGCGGGTGCGCGGTGGGCAACAGCCAGCAGTGCTTTCTCGGCGACCCCGCGCTCGCCGGCAAGGGACCGTGCAACTGGGGGACGCAGCAGTGCGTCGACGCCGGCAGCGCCGACGAGTTCACGGTTGGCAAGTGGGGGCCGTGCGAAGGATCGGGGAAGCCGGCAGCCGAAACCTGCGACGGCGACGACGACGACTGCAACGGCGTCGTGGACGACGGGTGCGAGTGCACGGACGGGAGCACACAGCCGTGTCAGACCAAGTGCGGCGACGGCAAGCAGAAGTGCCTGGACGGCAAGTGGAGCGCCTGCGACGGGCCGCAGCCCGACCAGAACGGCAACTGTACTCTGACCTTGAACCTCAACGTCGACGGCGACTGCGTGTGCGCGCCGGCCTGCCCGCCGCAGGCCCCCTTCCCCATCGGGTGCAAGATCGACTTCCAGGGCGGCAACCCCAACGGCTGTGTGGCCTGGGCCGGCAGCGGCAAGCTCTACTTCCAGGAAGGCGTCAAGTGCAACGCCGGGCACCTCACCGGCTACGTCATTTGCTCGAGCGTGGCCGGGCCTCCGCTCAACGCCGCGAACTGCCCGATCAACAAGCCCAGCCCGCACTACGGCACCAAGCCGAGCGACTGCCCCGAGATCGACGACGGCGATCCGGACTCCTGCTACTTCTGAGTCCGCCAGGGGCGCGCCGCCGCGAGCCGGCACGCCGTGCTAGCCTTCGCCCATGGCCGCCCGGCCGCCCGCCCTGCAGCTCGGTCCGAACGACCACGTCGTCTTCGAGAACGTGCACAAGTCGTTCGGCAAGAGCGTGGTCCTGCACGACATCAGCATGCGCTTCGAGCGCTGCAAGACCGCCGTCGTGATCGGCGGCTCGGGCGCGGGCAAGACCACGCTTCTGCGGCTGCTCATCGGGCTCGACCGGCCGAGCTCCGGGCACATCTGGGTCAACGGCCAGGACATCGTCCCCCTGGGCGAGTACGAGCTTGGCCGCGTGCGGCAGAAGTTCGGCATGGTGTTCCAGTATGCCGCCCTGCTCGACTCGCTCACGGTCTTCGACAACGTCGCCTTCCCGCTGCGCGAGCACCGCAAGAGCCTGAGCCGCGCCGAGCTTCGGGACAAAGTCATGGGCATGCTCCACGCCCTCGGCCTCTACGGCAAGGAGCGCGCCATGCCCGCGGAGCTGTCGGGCGGACAGCGCAAGCGAGTCGGTCTCGCGCGTGCCCTGATGCTCGAGCCCGAGGTGCTGGTCTACGACGAGCCGACGAGCGGCCTCGATCCCAGCACGAGCCGCATGGTCGACGACCTCATCGAGGAGACAAGGCAGCGTTTCCATGTGACCAGCGTCGTCATCTCGCACGACATGGCCAGCGTCTTCCGCATCGCCCACCGGGCGCACCTGCTCGTCGACGGCCGCGTCATCGCCTCGGGCACGCCCGAGGAGCTGTCGCGCGGCGGCAGCGAGTTGGCACGGGACTTCATCAGAGCCTCGGGGATCTCGTTCGCCGACCTCGAGCGACTCGTCACGCCGGAGCGAGCATAGCCGCGGCGCGCGCGGCCGCCTCCGGCAAGGTCACGAAGCGATAGCCGGCCGTGCCTAGCTCCGCCAGCGCGGCGCGCAGGCTGGCAAGCTTGCGCGCGAGCGGGATGCGCACGTCGGGCTGGTACGGGGCAAGCTCCTCCAAGCCGTCGCTGCGGTCGAGAAAGTCGAGGCCGTGCAGCTCGAGGTTGACGAGCCAGCCCGGGCGGCACTGGCGCACGAGCCAGCGCGCGCCCGTCGGGCCGGCCACGACGAGGCTCGTGCCAATGACCGGCAGCCGTAGCCGTCCGGCCACCTGGATCGGCAGCTCGATCAGCCCTGCTCCGCCGGCGCGATACCACGGTCGCGCCGGCCGGTAGGGACACGCCGGCGCGAGCAGGCCGCGCGCCTTGCCCGGCACCGCCACGCTGTGCCCCCCCCGCGCGCGCACGGCGGCCACGGCCAGAGCCTTGGCAAGGTAGTAGGCCGGGCACGGAAACACCGACGAGTCGTAGCGCAGGCCCAGTCCCTCCAGCGCGTCCAGCAGCGCGTCGCTCGCGCCGTAGCCCGGGGCGCGGAATCCTTGCGGGGCGCGCCCCGTCACCGCCTCGACGGCGCGCTGGGCCGGCGCGATCTCCGCGTCGATCGCCGCCCGGTCCAGCCGCGCGAGGTCGTAGCGATGGGAAAAGGAGTGGTTCTCCACCACGTGACCGGCGCGGCACAGCTCGCCGAGCCGGCGGCGCGCCTCACCGCCGGCCTCCACGTCTTCGCCCACGGCGAACAGCGTCAGCGGCACGCCCGCGCTGCTCGCAAGCTCGCCGAGGCGCGGCAGCGCCGTGCGGTAGACGAGCTCGCCTCTGCCGCGCGGCGGCAGCCCGTGCAGGGCCCGGTAGAGGTGGATCTCGTCGAGATCCACGGACACGGCACAGAGGCGCTCGTCCGCGCCGCGCGCGGGCTCCACGCTAGCCGCCCTTGGCCAGACCCTCGCCCCGCTCGTAACGCACGAAGCGCGTGATCTCGACGGCCGCACCGGCAGCCTTCCCGGCGGCCTGGCAGAGCGCCTCGATCTTGTTCTTCGGCACCACCACCGACTCCTGCTCGAGCAGCACGACCTCCGCGTACCACTTGCCCACCTTGCCCTCGACGATCTTGGGCCAGAACTGCTCCGGCTTGGGGCTCTTCTCCTCGCGGAGCTGGGCCGCGAAGATCTCGCGCTGCTTGGCCACCTCCGTCTCGCCCACATCGGCACGCCGCAGCGCCAGCGGGGCCGTGGCGGCGATGTGCATGGCCGTGTCGTCGGCCAGCTTGCGCACCTCGGGGTGGCCTAGAGCCTCGGGCGACTCGGACTCCAGCGACAGCACGACGGCGATCTTGCCATCCATGTGGACGTAGCTGTGGCAGAAGCCGTGCTTGCCCGCCGCGACGGCGATGCGATCCCAGCGCCGCAAGTCGACCTTCTCGCCCAGCCGGGCGCCGAGCTCCAGGGCGGCCTGCGCCACCGTCCTGCCGCCCAGCGGCTGCGTGCCGAGATCGGCTCCCGCGGGCGTCCGGCCGGCCACGTCCAGCACCTGCCGCACGAAGTCCTTGAAACCGTCGGAGCGCGCCGCAAAATCGGTCTGGACGTTGACCTCGACGACGACCGCTGATCGCTCGTCCGGCGCCACCAGGGCGCGCACCTCGCCCTCGGCGGCGATCGCCCCGGCGCGCTTGGCGCTCTTGGCCAAGCCCTTCTTGAGGATGATCTCGACCGCCTTCTCCATGTCGCCGCCCGCCTCGGCCAGGGCGTTCTTGCAGTCGCTCATCCCGGCCTGCGTGCGCTCGCGCAGCTCCCGGATCGCCTTCGCGTCGATGCCTGCCATCTCTCGCCTCCTGGTGGATCCCGCCAGCCTAGCGCTCGGCGCTGCGGTAGCGGGTTGCGGGGAAAGGCGCCTGGTCGAGCGCGCCGCGGGCGGCGGCGCTCTGGTCCGTAGCCGGCTCGGCCTTGCGCCGCTGCTGGCCGTCGAGGCAGGCGTCGGCCACCCGCTGCGTGAGGATGCGAATCGAGCGGATGGCGTCGTCGTTGCCCGGCACCACGAAGTCGATGAGATCGGGATCGCAGTTGGTGTCGGTGATGGCGATCACGGGGATGGCCAGCTTGCGCGCCTCGGCCACGGCAATCTGCTCCTGGCCCGGATCGACCACGAACACTGCCGCGGGCAGGGTCCCCATGCCCTTGAGCCCGCCCAAGAACTTCTCCAGCCGCTCGCGCTCCTTCTCCAGGCGCACGATTTCCTTCTTCGGCCGCTGCTCCAGCTCGCCATCTTCCTTCATGCGCTCGAGCGAGCGCAGTCGCTCCAGCCCCTGCTTGATGGTGCGGAAGTTGGTGAGCGTGCCCCCGAGCCAGCGGTTGGTCACGTGGTACATGCCGCAGCGCTTGGCCTCCTCGATGACTATGTCCTGGGCCTGCCGCTTCGTGCCGACGAACAGCACGTGGCCGCCGCGCGCCACGGCGCCGACGATGAAGTCGTAGGCGCGGCCGAAGAGCTCGACCGTCTGATCGAGGTCGATGATATGAATACCGCCGCGCGCCCCGTAGATGTGGTGCCGCATCTTCGGGTTCCAGCGGCGCGTCTGGTGGCCGAAGTGCACGCCGGCCTCGATCAACACGCGCAGCGCAATCGCCGGCTCGCCGGGCGCCCGCGGCAACACGGGCAGCGCGCCGTCCGCGGCGGCAGCCGCAAAGGAGCCGGCCGGCGGGGCGGCGGCGGGTGGCGCGGCCGCACCTGGCGGCGCCGCGATCGCGGGCGGCGGCTCTACCGCCTCCGGCGCAGGACCGCCGGCAGGAGCAACGAAGCTGGTCGGATCCGTCATGGGCACATTCCTTTCGGTTTTTCCTCCGCCTCCCCCCGCTCGCCAACCCCGGGAGCCGGGGCACCGGGCAAGCGGACGTGCCGGGAGGCGTGTGTGATGGAATCCAGCCCACCCCGCGCGGGGTGGGCCGCAAGGGGCCGGAACGATAGCCGACCAGGGGCAGATGTCAACGCGGATGTGCCCGCAAGCGTGAGCTGCGCTATAGGCTGCGCCATGCGCGCGCGTTTCGTCCCACCGCTCCTCGCCGCTGCCTTCGCCGCCGCCTGCGGCTCCTCCGGCCCATCCGAGCAGCCCGCGCCGCCCGTGGCCGAGACACTGGCTTTCCCGGACGGCTTCGTTTTCGGCGCCGCCATCGCCGGGTTCCAGGCGGACATGGGTTGCCCGACCCTACCCGCCGCGGACTGCGAGGACCAGGGCTCGGACTGGTACGAGTTCGTGACCTCCCCGAAGACGGTCGAGGATCCGAAGACGTACCTGTCCGGGCAGCCCCCGTCGGTCGGCCCCGGGCACTGGGAGCTGTACGGGAAGGACGCGGACCTCGTGAAGAGCGATCTCGGCACCGGGGCGCTGCGCTTCAGCCTGGAGTGGAGCCGCATCTTCCCCGAGGCCACTACTGGCATCGAGGGCTACGAGGCGCTGCGGGCCGTGGCCGACGCCAAGGCGCTCGATCACTACCACGCCGTGCTGGCGGCCCTGCGCGAGCGGGGCTTGCAGCCGCTCGTGACGCTCAACCACTACACGCTCCCCACGTGGATTCACGACGGCGTGGGCTGCCACGCCGACTTGGACGGCTGCCAGCCGCGCGGCTGGCTCGACCGGGAGCGCACCGTGGCCGAGATCGCCAAGTACGCCGGCTTCTGCGCGGCCGAGTTCGGCGGCGACGTGGACCGCTGGGCCACCTTGAACGAGCCCTTTGCCATCGTGCTGCCCGGCTACATTTTCCCGACCGCCGATCGGTCGAACCCGCCGGCCGTGTCGCTGCGCTTC
>JACQWT010000574.1 GCA_016209145.1 Deltaproteobacteria bacterium
CGCAAGCACAATCGGACAATAGAGAGCATTTACATGCCAACAAAACAGCAGCGATATTCTGGCTTCTGAACGAGAAAGAGCCCTGATTTCGCGCGAATGCGCGAAATCAGGGCTCCAAACTCGCCTGGAACTTCAGTCTAGGCGCCACGCCAGTGCCCCGCCCGCCGCAAGATCTCGCGGGCCGAGCGGCTCTGGGTGTGGCTGCCGGGCCCATGCTTCTCCTCGACGAACCGGATCGCAAGCGCCGTGCGGCGACAGTGGGGACAGCGCGCCGTAGCGGCGGGATCCTTGCCCCGGCGCCGGCGGGCGACCGCCCGCAGCTTGCGCGCCGGCGCATGGGGCTCGCCGCAGCGGGCACAGCGCACGAGCTCGCATTGGGACAGGACGATCTCGGCCGCGGGCTCCTCTGTGCTCTCGTCCCGCGCGCGCGCGAGCGCGCCCTCGGTGCACCGGATCTCGCAGCCCTCGCGATCGACGCAGCCGTGGCACAGGCCCGGCCGGAAGACGAGCCGCAGCACGGCGCCGCCCTGCTCCACACGCAGGGCGCCGCTCGGGCAGTGGCGGGAACAGACCTCGCACAGCGCGCACTTCTCGCCGTCCACCGTGATGCGCCAGCGGGCCACGCCCGCGCTCTCGCCGTGCATTGTCTCGTTCATGGCCGGCCGCGAGCATATATGGACCGGCCCAGAGCACAACCAGGTAGACTGCGCTCTCGTGAGCTCGGAGGCGCTCCGCCAGGTTCCCGCACATCGCGTCGCCACGGACGGCTCGGCTTCCGAGGCGGTAGCCGAGAGCGTGCCCGTCGTCGTCGAGAGCGCCGTCACGATCGATGTGGACGGGGTGGACTCCTTCACGTTGCTCTGCACGCCCGGCGACGCACCGGCCCTCGCCGCCGGGTTCCTGCTCGGCGAGGGCATCATCGACGAGGCCGGTGACATCGCCGCGATCCGCCCGTGCGCCGACGATCCCGCCGTGGTGCGCGTCAAGCTCCGGCGCGGCGCGGAGCGCATCGGCGACCAGAGCCGCAACCTCCTCGTTGCCTCCTCCTGCGGTCTGTGCGGGGCTGGCGCTCTCGATCACCGGCTTGCCGCGCTGCCGCGGGTGGCGGACACCCTGCGCATCAGCCGCGCCGTGCTGCGTAGGGCCGGCGAGGCGCTACGCCAGAGACAGTTCCTGTTCGACGCCTGCGGCGGCACGCATGCGGCCGGCATCTTCGACGCCAAGGGCGAGCTGCGCCAGTGGGCGGAGGACACCGGCCGGCACCATGCCCTGGACAAGGCGATCGGCAAGTGCCTGCTCGCCGGCGTGCCCACGGCCGGCTGCGGGGCCGTGCTCTCGGGCCGGGCATCGATCGAGCTCGTGGCCAAGTGCGCCCGCGCCGGCATCGAGCTGCTCGCCACCGTTTCCGCGCCCACCTCGCTGGCCGTGGAGGTGGCCGAGCGCTGCAACATCACGCTCTGCGCCTTCGTGCGCGAGACGCGGGCCACGATCTTCTCGCATCAGCGGCGCGTCACTTCCTGATCGCCTAGCACTACTGCCGCAGTGGCGACCGTTCACGCACTACCCGTCCCGCGTCCTGGCCACGGCTGCGAATGCCTCGTGCAGCGGCTCGGGCACGGCGCCATGGCCGGGGCGAAGCCGGCGCGCCGCTCGCGGTGGGCCCCACGACGAGCGCGTCCCGGCCCGACAGGAGCGCGGGAATGGCCTGGCGCTGCACCGGCGTCGGCATGGCAAGGCATCCGAGGAAGGCGTGCCAGCAGCGCGGCCGGGCCTGGCGCAGGGCCGCGATTTCGGCCGGCGTGGGCGCGCCAGCCGGCTCAGGCCCGGCGCCACGCTTGGCCCGGGTGCGCATGGGCTCGCTGCATAGGCGCTATGGGAGATCACCACGCATGGACGGTCAGGAGACGATTCGAGCGGTTGAGTTGGTCAGGTGCATTCGCGACGAGCAGGCGGCCGAGCTTGGCGCGCTGACGCGCGAGCAGGTGCTGGCGTTCTTCCGCCGAGCGGGGGAGGCGGCACGCGCCGAAGCCCGCCGAATGTTCCCGGCGGCGGCCGAGACGAGCCGGGAGGCCGGCCCCTGACCTTGCCCCTGCGACGCGCCGGGCGCCAGGAGTGCGCGCCCGTCGCGCTGGAGCACGCCGCCGTGAAGCGATCGGCGTCTCAATTCGCGGAAAGCGGGAATAGAGGCCCCGATCGCGAGGCGATCGCCCGGTCTATTCCCGCTTCTCGGGAATAGAGGGCCAGGTCGCTTGCGCCGGGGGCTGGCAACGGCTCTGCCGCGGGCTGTCCACGAGCCCGCGGCGATGGCAGGCATCGATGACCGTCCCCATGATGGATGCCAGCTCGCTGCCGAGGCCCGGGTTCTCCTCGGCCAACTGACAGAGGGAGAACACCCGCTGGGACAGGGTCACGAAGTCCGCCCGGAAGAGCGCGGCGCATCCACCTCGGCGGCATGCGAGCTACCGGGCAAGCGGGATCGCGCCCTCCTGGCGCAGCGCCTCGATCTGCGCCGCGGAGCGGCCCAGCAGCTCGCCGAGGATCTCGCCCGTGTGCTGGCCGAGCAGCGGCGGCGGGAGGCGGACCTGTCCCGGCGTGTCGGAGTACTTGATGGGAATGCCGGCGAGCCGCAGGGCACCGATGGTGGGATGCGGCACCTCGGCCACCATGCCCCGGTGCAGCACCTGCGGATCGGAGAACAGCCGCTCCATGTTGTTGACGGGCCCGCACGGCACCGCGGCCTGCACGAGCACCTCCATCCACTCGTCGCAGGTCTTCTCGGCGATCAGCTCGGCCACCAGTGGCAGGAGCACGCCGCGGTTCTCGACCCGCTTCGGGTTGCTGGCGAAGCGCGGATCGTCCAGCCACTCGGGTCTGTCCACCGCCCGGCAGAAGCTCACCCAGAGCTTCTGGTTGGCGACGGCGACGGCAATGGGCCGGTCCTTCGCGGCAAAGACCTGGTACGGGACGATCGACTCGTGCGCCGTGCCCCAGCGCGATGCCTCCCGGCCCGCCACGAGCCAGTTGCTGCCGATGTTCGCTAGGGCCGAGACCTGCACGTCGAGCAGGCTCGCGTCGAGGTACTGCCCGCGCCCCGTGCGCTCGCGGTACAGGAGCGCGGTCGCGATCGCTCCCGCGGCATAGACGCCGGTCAGGACGTCGGTGATCGCCACGCCGACCTTGCAGGGCGGTCCGCCCCGCTCGCCCGTGATCCACATCAGGCCGCCGACCGCCGAGAGCACCATGTCGTAGCCGGGCCGCGAGCGGTAGGGGCCGTCCTGCCCGTAGGCGCTGATCGAGCAGTAGACCAGGCGCGGATTCGTCTCGCGCAGGGTCTCGTAGTCCAGGCCCATGCGCCCAATGAGCCCCGGCGTGAAGTTCTCCACCACGACGTCCGAGCGCCGTGCCAGCTCGCGCACGATCTCCACGCCTGCCGGCTTCGTGAGATCGACGCAGATGGAGCGCTTGTTGCGGTTGCAGCACAGGTAGTAGGCGCTCTCGCCGCCGGCAAAGGGTGGCCCCCAACTGCGGGTGTCGTCACCCGTGCCCGGCCGCTCGACCTTGATGACGTCGGCACCCTGGTCTCCGAGGATCATCGTGCAGAAGGGCCCGGCGAGGATCCGGGACAGATCCAGGACGCGGATCCCGCTCAGGGCGAGATCGGCCCGCGGTGCTTGGCTCATGCTGGTGTTTCGCTACCGTACATGGCGGCGCTTGCGGGGGCAACGTCCGACCCGGACGAACGTCCTTGAAAAGCCGCGGTGGGCAGGTACGCTCGCGCGCCGTGGACACGGTCAGCCGACAGCTTCTCTGTGAGTACTGGGGCTGCGCGCCGGCGCTGCTCGACGACAAGCAGGCCGTGGAGGGGCTGCTGCGCCGGGCGGCCGAGGCGGCGGGCGCCAGCGTGGTAGCTTCCGCTTTTCACGCCCTGTCACCCCGTGGCGTGGCCGGCGTGCTCGTGCTGTCAGAGTCGCACTTCTCCATCCACACCTGGCCAGAGCACGGCTACGCCGCCGTCGACTTCTTCACCTGCGGCACGTGTCGTCCGGAGCGGGGCCACGAGGTCCTGGCGCAGGCCCTGCGCCCTCGGGCCGTCGAGGTTGTCGAGCTGGAGCGCGGCCGGCGCGAAGCCCCGGGCATCCGCACCAAGGTCCATCGGGACGGCGCAGGCGGGCGATAGGCGAGCAAGGCGCCCGCGCACGGTTGCCAAGCGGGGGCATTGTCCGATACCTTCTTGGGGGCAAGGGGTAGAGCAATGCATCGTGCAACTTGGCTTGGGGTAGCGCTGCTGCTCGGTGGCGTGGGCGCGGCGCTCGGTTGTGGCTTCAACCCGCAGCCCGAGCCGCCGGGCGCCGCGGACGAGGCGACGGACACGGGAGGAGGCGCGAGCAGCGCGAGCTCGACCGGCTCGAGCTCGACGGGCTCCACGAGCAGCGGCGGCGGCGGGGCCTGGGACGGCGCGGGTGGCGCGGGTGGTGTGGTGCCGCGCGTCCCGGCAGGAGGAGGCGGTGCCGGCGCCGAGGCCGGGGGCGGCGGTGAGGGAGGCGCCGGCGGCGCGGCCGGCAGCGGGGGGTCGGGTCAAAGCGCGAGCTAGCGTCACAGCAACGGGCCGAGGGCCGCGATCAGGAGCCTGGTGGCCACCGTGCCGAGCAGGGCTCCGGCCACGGTTTCGGCGAGGCTGTGACCTCGCGCCCAGAGCCGGCCGAGAGCGGTGGGCACGAGCAGCAGCAGCGCCAGCCAGGCCCATGGGCCGAAGGCGGCCGCCAGGCTGGCGGCGATGCCGCCCACGCCGGCGCAGTGCAGGCTGAGCTTGATCCATACCGTGAGCAGCCCCGCCAGGGTGAGGCTGGCGGCGGCCGACAGCAGAATGGCGACCACGAGAGGATCGACGCCGGTGCGCAGAAGCACGAGCGAGCCCGCCACGAAGGAGAGCAGCAGCAGCGGGTACAGGTAGACGCGTTGTCGCCGCACGGACACGAACAGGTCGTCGACCAAGCCCAGCCGCACGAGCAACGGGATGCCGAGCGCCGGCGTTCCGACGATGATGACAACGGCGAGCGCAACGCCGGGAGTGTGCTCGGGGCGCCAGCCCTGCCGCGCGATGCCGATGGCGAGCATGGCCGGCACGCCGAGCACGAAGGGGTGGAAGAGCCAGGACAGGACGCGCCCCCAGCGCAACCGGCGCTCGGCCTGGCCGGCCGCGTTGTCGACTGCTCCAGCTTGGCTCGCCTGCATGCGCCACTCTCGCATACCCCGCCTGCGTGCGGTTGACGAGGCCATGGCGACGCCCGATTGTCCGTGGACGCGGCGCGCCGGCCGCAGTACGAAGGGCGACGCCGCGCAAGGCGCGAGGAGGCCACGGTGATCGTCTCGAACGTCAAGCCGCTTGCCACCGCGGTGGCGCTGCTCTGGGCCCTTTCGGCGTGCGACCAGGAGCCTGCCCCGGCGGCCGCCGGTGGGTCGGCCGCTCCCGTCGCAAGCACGGCCGCGACCGGGCCGACTGCTCGCGCGCCTGCGGCCGCGAGCGCGGCCACCGCCCCGAAGCTGCCGCCGCTGCTCGACCCCAAGAGCGCCACCCTTCAGGCGCCAGCGCGCTTCAAGGTGAAGTTCGCGACCACCAAGGGCGACTTCGTGGTCGAGGTCGTACGCGAGTGGGCCCCGCGGGGCGCCGACCGCTTCTTCAACCTGGTCAAGATCGGCTTCTACCAGGACATGGCCGTGTACCGGGTGGTCAAAGGCTTCGTCGTGCAGTTCGGCCTGCACGGCGACCCGAAGGTGTCGGCGGTCTGGCGCGGGGCCACCATCATGGACGAGATGGTGAGCGAATCGAACAAGCGCGGCTACCTCACCTACGCCAAGAGCGGCGCCGACTCCCGCACCACGCAGCTCTTCATCAGCTTGCACGACAACCCCGATCTCGATCGCGCGGGCTTCTCGCCGTTCGCCAAGGTCGTGGCCGGCATGGAAGTGGTCGACCGGTTCTACGCCGGCTACGCCGAGAAGCCCTCGGCCGCCGGGGGCCAGAAGCGGATCCTGGCCGAGGGCAACGCGTACTTGAAGAAGAGCTTTCCGCGGCTCGACTACATCAAGAGCGCTTCGATCGTCGAGTAGGCTCGATGCGCAGCATGACCGGGTTTGGCCTAGGCGAAGCGCCGCTGGGCGATGGGCGCGTGGCGGTCGAGGCGCGGTCGGTCAACCATCGGGTGCTCGACGTTCGCGTCAACGCGCCCCCCGAGCTCGGCGCGCACCTCGGCTACCTGGAGCAGCTTGCCCGCGGCCGGCTGCGGCGCGGCCGCTACGACATAGGCGTGCGGTTGGTCGGAGCCACGGTGGCGCCCGTTGCCCTCGAGCTGGAGCGTGCCCGGGCGATCTTCGCCGCGCTCTGCCGCCTGCGCGACGAGCTGGCGCCCGATGCCGCGGTGCCCCTCGCGGCGCTCGCGGCCTTTCCCGATCTGCTTCGCCCGAGCGGCGTGGCCGAGCCGGAGGGCGTGCGCGAGGCGCTCGGCGCGGCCCTGGGCCGCGCGCTCGATGCGCTCGACGCCATGCGCGCGCGCGAGGGTGAAGCGCTCGCCCGGGCCCTGCGCGAGCACCTGGCCGAGGCTCGCCGCCTGTGCGCCCAGATCGAGGCGCGCCGCCCCGCTCTGGTCGAGGCGATGCGCACCCGCCTGCGCGAGCGGCTCGGGCGCCTGCTCGAGGGCGTGGACGTGACCGTCGACGCGGGCCGGCTCGAGCTCGAGCTCGCCGTGCTGGCCGACCGCAGCGACGTGAGCGAGGAGCTGGCGCGGCTCGGCAGCCACTTCGAGCAGTTCGCGGGGCTGCTCGGCGCGGACGAGCCCGTCGGTCGCACGCTCGACTTCCTGCTCCAGGAGATGATGCGGGAGGCGAGCACGGCCGTGGCCAAGTGCCCGGACGCGGCCGTGGCGCAGCGCGGCGTGGAGCTCAAGAGTGCGCTGGAACGGCTGCGCGAGCAGGTGCAGAACGTCGAGTGAGCGTCGGCGTCCGGGTCACGACAGGTCTATGGACAGCGGCGCCAGCTCCGGCAGGGGCTCGTACCAGCGCCGGCCCGCCCGCCAGCTCCGGTGCACGTCGGCCACGAGCTGGGCGCACAGGAGCAGGATGACGGCGAATGCCTCCATGCTGACCAACACCATGATCACGGTCCCGAGCGAGCCGTAGAGCACGTTGACAAGCGAGAGGTGCTCGAAGAACCAGCCGAGAGCCCGGCTCAGGCAGTGCCAGAGCACGGCGGCAACGCCGCCGCCGACGAGGGCGAGGCGAGCCGGCACGCGCACGACCGGCATGATCCAGTAGAAGGAGGTGAGCAGAGCCACCGCCACCGCGAAGGCAAGCGCCGCGAGCGCGGCCGGCAGGGCGCCGGCCAACGGGGCGAACCAGCGCACGCCGAAGATCTCGCCGTTCGCTAGCGCGCCCAAGGCCAGGCTCACGACCGTGAGCAGGCCGAGGCCGATCCCCACCAGGGGCACGTAGCCGAACTGGATCAGCGCCGAGACCCACAGCGGTCGGGGCCGCAGCAGTCCGGGCCGGCGGAAGATGAGCCCCATCGCCTCCTCGATGGTGCGAAATGCCGCCGAGCTCACGAGGAACAGGGCCAGCAGGCCGCCCCAGCCCACCATGTTGCGATGCTCCACGAACGAGGAGACCGCCTCCTGGAGCGTGGGGGCCAGCCCGGGCGCGAGCGGTCGCAGGCGCGCCACCAGGATCGGAGAGACGACGCTCTCGTCCACGAGCTGGGAGAGCAGCACCAGCGTGATGGCGATGAGCGGCACGAGCGAGAGCAGCGCGTTGTAGCCGACGGCGCTGGCGAGCAGCAGGCCCTTGTTGTGCAGGAAGTTGCGCACGACCCGCCCGCCGAGGCGCGCCGCCCGCAGCGCGGTACGTGCCGCGCCGGCGAGAGCGCGCGCGGCGAGCGAGTCGCGTCGGACCGTGTGCCCAGGCTCTGCCATGACGATCGTGGCCGCGACCATCGCGCCTCGGCTCGGCCGCAGCAAGCGGGTTGCACATTGCCTTCTGGCTGCACCTCACGCTCTCAGTAGAATGAGAGGCTGGCGCCGATTTCCGGCGAGAGCAGGACGATCACGTCGCCGGCCAGCGACTCGGTCGGGAAATCGACGAAGCCGAGCGCCTCGTGGAAGTAGTCGCCGCCCTGCTCCCAGGTTGGCCGGGCGAGGGCGAACAGCAGGTGGGCCTGGAGCCCGAGGCTCAGGGCCGCCCAGGGGGCCACGGCGTAGCCCAGGCGCACCTGCGGCGCGACGAAGGCGTAGCGCGCGTCCGCCGACCGCGCGGGCAGCTCCCACGACAGGCCGGAGAGATCGGTCGTGCGCCGGTCGCGCAGCGAGCCGAGGAACACCCCGCCCGAGACGCGAGCGGTCAGGGGCCACCCGGTGCCACGACGCAGCCAGACGCAGCCGCCGAGCAGCAGGCCGTGCAGCAGCCGGTCGTCGTCCACGGTCCCGACGAGCGCCACGCCCTCCGGTACGGTGGTGGCGGTACCTGGCCGGGCGCTCGTCCGCTGCGTCATGACGGCGTAGCCGACGTCCAGTCCGAAGCCCACGCCGAAGGGAAGTTGGTAGCCCGCCACGATGCTCGCCAGGCCGCCGAAGGGCACGCCAGTCGTGCAGTCGCCCGTGCAGCCTGCGGCGACGTCTCCGCCGAGCGACGGGGTGAGCGCGGGCCCAAGGCCGAGCTCGAGTAAGACGCGCGCGGGATTGGCCTGGCGGTAGAGGTCGGGCTCAGGGTCGGGCTCCAGCACGCTGTCGAGCCGGCGTCGCTCGCCGGTCTGGAGGGAAAGCGCCGGCCGGGCCGCAAGGAAGCCATCCTCGGCCACGTCGAGCCGGTGAGATCCGCAGCGCAGCTCCCCCTCCCAGACGCCCCGGCCGAGCGGGACGCCGTCGAGCACCACGGCCGCGCCGATGGGGGTCGGTGCGACGCGCAGCCAACAGTCCAGGCGCTCCAGCTCGAGCGTGATGGCAGTGACCTCGTCCTGCCGGACCACGGCCACGGCGGGAGCAGTGCCGAGCGGATCGGCGCCGCGCAGGCGCACGGTGTGCCGCCCCGGCCCGAGCCTTCCCTCCCACGGCGCGCTGCCCACCTCGATGCCGTCGACCAACACCGCGGCCGCCTGTCCCCCGCGCTCCAGCACCTTGAGCGTGCCGGAGCTGGCCAGCGGATCGAGCCGGCCCTGCACGACGGCCTGCTCTCCTCCCGCCACCTCGACGCGCAGCTCCAGCGGCACGAATCCGGCCTTGACCACGCGCACCAGATGCGATCCGGCCGACAGGCGCAGCGGGTGCGACAGCGGGGTGCGGCCCCGCTCACGTCCGGCGATGATCACCCGCGCGGCGGGCTCGGCGACCAGCAACTCCAGCGTGCCGACTCGGCCCTGCAGATCGGCGACGGCGTGCTCGACCTGCTCCCGTTGGCGGGCGTCGATCTCCGGGAAGTCGCGCAGCAGCGTCTCGAACAGATCGAGGGCCTCGTCGTAGCGCCCGAGCTCGCGCAGCGCCAAGGCGGCGTTGAGCGTGTTGCCCCGGGCGGGGTAGAGCCGCCGCGAGCGCAGGAACTCGGCGAGGGCGGCATCGTGCTCGCCCCGGCGGAACAGCTCGGTGCCGCGAGCCAGTGACGCGGCCGCTTGCTCCTTGGCGTCGGCCCGATCCGCCGCGGCCTCGGCCGGGGCCGAGCCCTGGCCCCGGTCGGTGCCGCCGCCGCCGCCGGGCTGCCCACCCGCGTCGGCCAGGGCCGGGCCGCAGGGCACCGCGCACAGCGCCACGGCTGCCAGAAGCGGCAGCCGCAAGATCCGCCTCACCGGCAACGGCAGCTCGGCACCCACCAGCGATACCCGGCGGAAAGGCTATTCCAGATTGTCGGCCGGCGACAGGTCGTCACGCCACCGGCGCGAGCTCGGCCCGGGACGCGCCGTGGAGGCCGGCCCGCCGACCGGCGCCGCCTCGCTGCCGGCCGGGGGCGTGGGGCGCGACGCCTCCGGCCGTGCCTCGGTCGGTCGGCCAGGCATCGGGGCTGCAGGACGCGATGCCGTAGCGCCGCTGGGCTCCACGCCCGTCGGCAAGCCCGAGGCTGCAAGCTGTCTTGCGCTGGCGAGGCCGGCAGCCCGGGTCGTGGCCGGCGACGGCGGGGGCGTTGCGGCGGCCTGCTCGGACGCGGCCGGCGCAGCGCTGCCCGATGGGCTCGGCGCGTGCTTGCGTGCGGACATGAGCTGCCAGAAGGCGAGCGCCAGTACGAACGCGCCGCCCGCTGCGGCCACGGCGATCCAGCGCGCTCGCCAGCGCCGGGTCGCGGACGCGTCCCGGCCGAGCCGGATCCCGGAACGTACGACCGTCGCCGTCTCGGCGCGGCCGATCGACGGCGGGCTCGGCCACTGCGACGGCCGGCCCATGAGCGGCACGGTGCCGAGCTCGTCGTCGAGCGTGCCGGGCGCGGCGCCCGTGCGGCGCACCTCCTCGGGCAGCCCCACCAGATCGCCGCGGGTCAAGGTCACATCCCCGCCCACCAGCCCGAGCAGGGCGTCGTGCATCTGCTGGACCGTGGCGAAGCGATCCTCCGGCCGGCGCTGCACGGCCCGGCGCACGATCTCGGCCAGCTCCTCGGCCACCCACGGCGCCCGCCGGCGCACCGGCTCGGGCGGCTCGGTGCAGATCATGACCAGGAGCTGGGCGGTCGACTCGGCTGCCGGGTGGGGCGTAGTGCCGGTGAGCATCTTGTGCAGCACCACGCCTAGGGACCAGATGTCGGCCCGCTCGTCGATGGTCTTCAGGCCCTGAGCCTGTTCGGGGGACATGTAGTGGGGCGAGCCGAGAATGCTGCCGGTGCGCGTCAGCTCCGTCGTGTCGCCCGGCTCCCCGATCCGCCGGCGGGCTTTCGCGAGGCCGAAATCGAGGATCTTGACCACCACCTCGCCGCTCTTGCCCTCGGCCAGGAAGAGGTTCCCGGGCTTGATGTCCCGGTGGATGATCCCGACCGCGTGGGCCTTGATCAGGCCCCGGCATGTCTGCGCCAGGATGCGCACGGCAACGCCCGGGGCGAGCACCTCTGCCCGGGAGAGCAGCCGCTGCAAGTCCTCACCCGCGAGCAGCTCCATCGCCAGGTACGGCTCCTCGGCCTCGGGGTCGGTGCCCGCATCTACGATCTGCACGATGTGCTCGGTGTCGAGGGCCGCGGCGGCCCGGGCTTCGCGATGGAGCCGGGCGATGTGCTCCCGCGTGCGCTCGACGGCCGCGGCGTCGTCCTCCAGGCCCGCGACCGGCGCCCGCTCCCGGACCGAAAGAAGCTTCAAGGCGACGTGCGCGCCGGTCGTCTCGACCACGGCCCGGCAGACCACGCCCATGCCGCCGCGGCCGAGCAGTCCGACGATGCGGTACTTCCCGGCCACCACGCGCCCGCGCAGCGAGCCCGCCGTCTCGCCGGCCGCAGCGCCGCGCGCCACGGGCCCGCTGCCCTCCAGATCGAGATCCTCGCTGCGGCTCGGCTCGCCCATCGCTCGAACGCCTGGCTCATGATAGCCGCACGCGGCGGGGACGGAAACCCGTTGGCGAGGCCGCCGCGTTCTGGGTTTGAAGGGCAAGTGCGTGCCGGGCGGCTGAGCTTCGGCTCGGGCCAGGGCCTTCGGGCGTGCCGGACGCCGGGACGCCCCAGCAGCGCGTAGCCGGCCGCCTGGCGCTGGGATATCCTCGCCGCCGTGGAAAAAGGGGGCGGAGGCGGGGCTGCTGCACGACCGTCCGGGCGCGCTCCGGGTGCCTCGGCCTGTGCGTTCGCGGCGTTGGCCGGTGTGCTGGCGGCGCCGCTGCCGGCGCACGGCTCGTGGACGCCGATCGGCAAGGCGCACGGCGACATCGCCAAGGCGGCGCTCGGCAACCCGCAAAGCGCGACATTTATAGCCTACCTGGGCCTGAAGCCGGACGCCATCGCCGACTACGCGCAGGGCCACGAGCCGTGGGACGGCGACTGGAAAACCCACACCGCGTTCTGGAGCATCATCAAGCCCGACGGCCAGGGCAAGCGCTACACCAATGACCTCGGCTACGTCGGCCTGTCGCACAACCGCGACGGCGGCTCCTGGCCGGGGAGCTTCGACCGCTCCGTGGACGTGATCGGCGCCGTGCTGCATTCGGCCGGCGACTGCGCGGTGATCATGGGGCACTCGCCGGCCAACGACTGGTACTCGAACCAGGGCTACGAGGCAGTGTTCGAGCACGGCGGGGACAACGTCTCGGGCACGGCGTGGACCGCGCCCGACCTGCCGTTCATCGCCGGCGACTGGCCGCGCTACGTCTATGACGGGGTCGCGGTCAACGAGGCCCACCGGCTCTACCTCGACACCCACGCCAGCTTCGTGTGGTGGGATCAGAACCTCTCCGAGCTGCAGAAGACCTTCGGCGGAGGCAAGCTGGATTCCGCCGCCGAGAAGGCGGTCAAGAGCGGCAAGCGGTGGACCGAGGCCGTGCTGCTCGACTTCCTGCGCAACTGGGTGCGCCGGGAGCCGAGCGTGGCCATCGCCTGCAACGAGGTCGCGGGCTCGCCCATCACGGTGAACACCGGCAGTCCGCTGTCGTTCCACTACGTCGCCGACGGCGATCGCCATTGCCGGCGCGGTGACAGCGCTCGGCGCGAGCGATCCCGAGGCCCTGGCGCTGAGCGGCGACACCGCACCGGCGCCCATCGGCTCGGCCGGCCAGCATCAGGCCAGCATCGTGGCCACGCACGACTTCTTCGGCCTCGCCAAGACCGTCTCGGCCGCGGTGGACATTGTGGCGGTCGAGGTACCGAAGGCGATCCTGCTGACCGATGCTGACGACGACGACTGCGACGGCGTAGCCGACTACTACCTGCCGGCCGAGCCGCTGCCGCTGCTGCAAGACAAGTCGACCGGCTTGGTCGAGACGCGGACCCTCGTGGTGAAGGACGCCAACCAGAAGGAGGTCGCCATGCGAATGCCCGCTTCTCGTGCATTCGGGGCCCGACCTCGCCGAGGTCGCCATGCGAACGCCCGCTTTTGGTGCAATCGGGGCCCGACCTCCGCCCCGGTCCTGGTGCGCCGCGTGCCCTGGGCCGCTGTGCCCGAGACCAAGCGCGCACGCGGCGTGCCGGGCGCCTCGCGGTGCTTGGTCGTCGGAGACAGGATGCGCGGCGGGCCGGCAAGCGACGGTGACCCCCGGCAGGGCAGAGGCTCTGCTGCTCGGGCCCGGGCGCTGGCGGACGCAGGTCGGCGCTGGCGAGCTCACCGCAGCCTCCGTCTTGACTCGCGCGGGCGAGTTCCATCTGGCTGCCGCCGGCCAGGTGAACGTCCAGGAAATGAGAATTGCGTTTGGTGTGACCAAACGCTAATCTTCTATCATGCTGCCGCGCTCCTTCTGGACGGCGAGGATCCGGGGCCTGCTCGGCCGGCGCAACATCCTGTGGCTGGCCGGGGTGCGGCGGGTGGGCAAGACCACCCTGTGCCGCCTGCTGGCGGATGCAACGCTGCTCGACTGCGAGCTGCCGCGCGTGCGCCGAGCCCTGGAGGATCCGGAGCTGTTCTTTCGGCGCCAGGGCAAGGGCTTGGTGGTGCTGGACGAGATCCACCGGCTGCTCAACCCCTCCGAGGTGCTCAAGATCGCTGCCGACCACTTCCCCGAGGTGCAGGTCGTGGCCACGGGCTCGTCGACCTTGGCGGCCCGGCGCAAGTTCCGCGACACGCTGGCAGGGCGCAAGCACGTGCTGTGGCTCTTGCCGGCAACGCTGGCGGATCTGCGTGACTTCGGCAAGCTCGATCTCGACGAGCGGATGTTGAAGGGCGGGTTGCCACCGTTCCTGCTCGGGCCGGGGCTGGACGACGCGGCGCTGCGCGAGTGGATTGACTCGTACTGGGCCAAGGACCTGCAGGAGTTGTTCGCCGTGGACAAGAAGGCCGCTTTCCTGAAGTTCATGGAGCTGCTCTTTCACCAGAGCGGCCAGCTCTTCGAGGCGAGCTCCTTCGCGGCCCCCTGCGAGGTCTCGCGCCAGACGATCCAGAACTACCTTCAGATCCTGGAAACCACACTGGTGGCGCTGGTTCTCAGGCCCTACGGCGGCGCCAGCGCGGCCGAGATCAAGGCTCAACCGAAGATCTACGCGTTCGATACGGGCTTCGTCTGCTACTTCCGGGAATGGGACTCCCTGCGGGCCGAGGACCGTGGCCATCTGCTGGAGCACCTGGTGCTGGGGGAGCTGCTCGCGCACGTGCCCAAGGAGCGGGTGTTCTTCTGGCGTGACAAGCAGAAGCACGAGATCGACTTCGTCGTCCGGCCCAGCCGCCGGCCGGAGATCTGGGCCATCGAGTGCAAGGCCCAACCGTCCCGTTTCGATCCCTCCGGGCTCAAGGCGTTCCGCGCGCGGCATCCCCATGGCACGAACTTGGTCGTCTGCCTGGATCTCGCCGAGCCGCTGGATAGAAGCCTGGCAGGGCTAGAGGTGAGATTCGTGCCGTTCCTGCGCTTCGACGAGGAGCTCGCCAGGCTGAGCCCGCATAGAGCCAATGCTGAGCGTCAACGTCCATGAGGCCAAGACTCAGCTTGCCCGGCTCCTGGCCGCGGTCGAGCGCGGGGAGACCGTGCACATCTGCCGGGGCGGCAAATCGGTGGCCGAGCTGCGTGCGCTGCCCAGCGCCTCCAACCCATTGGACCCCGGCAGTCCCCTGCGACAAGTCGCCGGGTACGTCGACCTGGAAGCAGTGAGGCTCCCTGTTCCCGACGATCGACCCGAGCTCGGGGGCAGGCGCTGGGGGCTATGATGAAACACGTTTCTGCGCGAAGCGCCCGAGACGGGCGTCGGGGCAGGGGCCCCGACGCCGGGGCAGCCGGGGCACGGGTGACGCGCGCGCAGCGCGCGTCGGGACCCGAACCCCGTCCCGCAGGGACGGACAGCGTGAAATCTCCGGACGCTCTCGACTGCGGCGGCCACGTGCCGGCCGCGCCGAGCAGCAACCTCGAGGTTGGCCGTGGACGCCTGTTTCATTCCCTGCGGGTGGCCGCAGGTCATGGGGGGCTATGATGGCGGGTGTTCTCCTCGACACCTGTGTCATTGCCGCCCTGGTTGGCGACCCGGGCTCGCTCAGCGACGCGATGCGCGCGGCTCTCGCACAGCACACCGGCAGCATCTACGCGTCGACGGCAAGCGGCATGGAGCTGGCCTGGCACGAGCGCGACGGCCGGGTTCGTTTGCCCGTGCCGGTCGCGGATCTGGCGCCGCATCTTCAGGCCAGCGGCATTACCGTTCTACCTGTGACCTGGGAGGAGCTCGCCACTGCCGTGACCGTGCCCGTCCCGCACCGGGACCCCTTCGACCGCATCCTCGCGGCCACCGCCCTGCGCCGCGGCCTTACTCTGCTGACGAGCGACGAGAACGTTCGCCAGTGCCCGGGGATGAGCTGCGTCTGGTGATGTCGAAGCCCAGGCCCGTGAACGGATACACCCGCTAGACTCGAGAGCTGCACCGGGAGAGGGTGATGACCATGACCACTTGCGTGCTCGGAGCGTGCCGCTACCGCGCGGTGTTGTGCTTTGGCCTGCTGCTGCCGGCCGGCTGTGCAGATCACGAGCCGTCGGCTCCGGGGGCCCCGCCCGCCGAGCCCCACCGTGCCGGCTTCGCCCGGGCCGACGTCCAGCTCCCCCGGCTTGCGGCCGGAGCGGTGCGGGTCGCGGACGTGCGCTCGGGCCTGGCCCTGGAGTTTGCCCTGGAGGGGGCGCGCGAGGTTCCCGCTCGGGAGGAGCGGGGCGGGCTCGTCCTGTTCGCCAAAGCCGCGCCGGACGGCGGCGATCTGTGGCTGCGGGCACACGATCGCGGCGTCGAGGACTGGATCGCGATCGAGCAGCGGCCGGCGCGCGCGGAGCTTCGCTACCGGGTGGCCCTCGCGGGCGTGGCGGGGCTGCGCCTGGTCGCGAATACGCTGGAGCTACTCGACAGCGGCGGCGCTCCCAGGCTGCGCGTGGCTCCGCCCTACCTGGTCGACGCCGCTGGCGAGCTGCACCAGGCTCGGATCGAGGTGCGTGGCTGCGCGCTCGACCGCAATCCCGCCGCGCCCTGGGATCGGGCGCCGACTGCACCCGGTGCTCCGATCTGCGAGCTCCGGCTCGACTGGCAGGGCGTGTCCGTCGTCTATCCCGCGTGGGTGGATCCGCAGTGGGTGACCACCGGCTCCATGAGCGCCGGCCGCGCCGGACCCGACATGGTCACGCTCGCGGACGGCCGGGTGCTGGTGGCGGGCGGCACGGGCCCCGGGGGCGTGGGCAAGACGGCCGAGCTATGGGACCCGAAGAGCGAGTCCTGGGCGAGCACGGGCGAGCTCGGCCAGAGCCGCCCCAGTCCGGTGCTGGCCGTGCTGCCCGCGCCCGTCGGCCAGGTGCTGGTCACGGGCGGAGCGGGCAGCAGCGCCGAGCGCTACGACCCCCTGGCGGGGACCTGGAAGCCGACGCCGCCGATGAAGGCCGCGCGCGAGCGCCCCACGGCGACCGTGCTCGCCGACGGCCGGGTGTTGGTGGCCGGAGCGACCGACGAGAAGACGCGGAGCGAGCTCTACGATCCGGTGGCCGATCAGTGGAAGCCCGTGCCCGGGGCCGACATGGGCCAGGCGCGGACCGGGCACACGGCCAGCCTGCTGTCCGACGGCCGCGTGCTCGTCGCGGGCGGGCTGCCGTCGGGCGAGGGCAAGGCGGTGGCGACGGCGGAGATCTTCGACCCGCAGAGCGGAGGCTGGAAGCCGGCCGCGCCGATGGTGGAGGCGCGGGTGAGGCACGGCGCGGTCACGCTCGGTACCGGGCAGGTGCTGGTGGCGGGCGGCTCGAGCTGCGACGGCGTCTGCCAGACGGCGGCCAGCGCCGAGCTGTACCTGGCCGACGAGGACACGTGGGTCCCGACCGGCGGGCTGAGCCAGTCGCGGCAGGACCACAGCACGAGCCTGCTCGGCAACGGCCGGGTGCTCGTCACCGGGGGCCAGAGCTGCGACCTGCTCTCCTGCGTGATGCTGCAGACGGCAGAGATGTACGACCCGGCGGGAAACTGGACGACGATCAAGCCCATGAGCCAGCACCGGACCCAGCACGCCGCGAGCGTCGTCGGCAGCCGGGTGCTCGTCGCGGGCGGACAGGGCTGCACGCAGTACCAGTGCATCATCCACTCGTCGGCCGAGCTGTTCGCGCTGGCACAGGGCGGCGCAGCCTGCGCCCTGGCGGGCGAGTGCGCCTCGGGCTTCTGCGCCGACGGCGTGTGCTGCGACCAGGCATGCACGGAGCCATGCCACGGCTGCACGGCGAAGGTGAAGGGCAGCGGAGCGGACGGCGCTTGCGGTGCCGTGCCGGCCGGTCCAGATCCACGCGGCCTGTGCACCGATCAAGGACCGCAGTCCTGTGGCACGACGGGCATCTGCGCCGCGGGTGGAGCGTGCGCGCCGTATGGCGAGGGCACCGAGTGCGCCCCGGCGGAGTGCACGCCGGAGCTGCACACCACGTCGGCTTGCGACGGCCAGGGCGTGTGCGTGGCCGCGGCCGAGAGCTGCGCGCCCTTCGCCTTCGACTGCGCCAAGGGCGCATGCAAGCAGTCCTGCGCCGGCGACGCTGACTGCGTGGCCGACAGCCGCTGCGAGACCGCCACCGGCGCTTGCGTGACCGGCGCTTCGTGCGATGGCGACCACACGGCCACGACGGCGGGCGGACAGAGCATCGATTGCACGCCGTTCAAGTGCGCGGCCGACGGCACCTGCCGGACGACGTGCAGCACGAGCGACGATTGCGTCGGCGACAGCGTCTGCGATCGCGACCACCGCTGCGTGCACCGCCCCGAGACCACCCCCGCTGGCGAGGAGTCGGCCTCGTGCGGCTGTCGCCTGCCGGCCGGCGCCGGCACGCCGCGTTGGGCGGCGGGGCTGGCGCTCGCCGCCCTGCTCGCGCGCCGGCGGCGGCGCCGCTGCCGGCGCGGTCGAGTCGTGGTACGCTCTTGATGTTGGGATGCGTAGCCGCGATGGACAACAGGTGACGCGCGCAGCGGCGGCGGGAGCCGCGCTCGCGCTCGTTCTCGGGGCGTGCAGCCACCCGTGGGAGGACTACCGGCCGGCGGGGGCGACGAGCACCGGGCCGGGCAGCGGCAGCGGGGCCAACGGCGGGACCGGGGCGCATGGCGCCGGCGGTACGGCCGGCGCTGGAGCGGGCGTCGGAGCTGAGGGCGCTGGGGCTGCCGGTGCCGGTCCCGACATCCCTAGCGACGCGGGTCCCGATGTCGTGGCGTGCGAGCCAAACTCCGGGGACTGCAAGGACAAGTCCGACTGCCAGGCCCCGGAGCTGGAGGTGGACTGCGTGGAGCTGACCAAGTGCGGCTTCCGGGTGTGCACGAAGCCCTGGCCCGAGGCCAAGGCTTGCAGCGGCAGCCCGCAGGACCAGTGCTGCATCAGCAAGGACTGCACGAAGGAGGCGAAGCTGGGCGCCAAGTGCTTCAAGGGCACTCCGGAGCCGCAGTGCTGTGGCGAAGAGGTTGCGGTGAACTACTGCGTGGCCGACGCGTGCACCAAGGACGCCGACTGCGACTCGAGCGGAAGCCCCCAGGCCTGCGTTCCTGGCGGGACGATGGGGCGGCCCATGGCGACCTGCGTTGACGCCCCGTGCAAGCTCGACAGCGACTGCAAGGTGGAGAAGGGCGGGATCTGCGCACCGGTGACGAAGACGACGTGCGACCGGCCCGCGGGCCTGTTCTGCGTCTACCCGTCCGACGGCTGCCGCTCGGATGCCGACTGCCCGGAGGAACTTTCCTGTCTGGTCGCGAGCGGGCGCGCCTCGTGCAAGCCCAACCCGGTCAAGTGCCAGTAGCGCCGCGGCACGGGGCCGCGTGGCCGCGCTTCAGCTCCGGCGCCGGCGCGCCAGCCAGAGCAGCCCGAGCGCGAGCCCGAGCGCGGCCCCGGTGCCTGCGGCGCGGCCCGGCCCGAACGCGCACCCGCCCTCGTCGGCGGGCGGCTCGGCCGGAACCGCAGGCGCGCTGCCGGCGCTGGCTCCTGCGCCCGCGGCGCCACTCGAGGTCGAGCCGCCCGGGCCCGCGCCGCCGGTCCCTGCGCCGCCCGCGCCGCATTCTTCGCCGGGGGTCTTCACCTCGGCCGACATCGGGCAGTACAGATCGGCCTGCCCCTGCTCGTCGCCGAACACGGCCCAGGTCCACTTGCCCACGGGCACGCAGCTCTCCTCGGCCGTGAACTTGAGCGTGTCGACGACGCCGGAGCCGGTGTCCGCCTTGGAAGCCGTGCCCTTCTCCTTCGGGAGCTCGGCGACCTTCACCGCGGTGGGGCTCTTGGGATCGACCGTGGCGCCCTCCTTGTCCCGGTAGATGATGAGCTTGCCCTTGACGAACTGCGCGTCCGCCTCGAAGCCGAGCTCCACGCTGCCGGCCGCGGGCTGCTTCACCTCTCCGGGCATGCACGTCATCATGGGGTTGGCGTGCGCCGCGGAGGGCGCCAGCGCGACGACGGCAAGGACGGTCGAGAACAGGACAACTCGTTTCATGGCTCCCACCTCCTCAAGCGGGTGTACGCCCGGAGCATACCACGGCCGGGCCGGCATCGCCAGGCCCGTGCCGGCCGCTGCCTGCTATGGTTGCCAGCGTGACCCGCCTCGCTGCGCTCTTGGCGCTCGTCTACCCACTCGCCCTCGGCGCCTGCTCCCGGCCTGCGCCACCCGGCCCGGCGCCGGGGCCGAGCGCCCGGCCGGCCGGTTCGGCGACGGCGGCGCGCTTCGAGGTGGGCTGGGATGCGCGCACGGGCAAGGGGCCGTTGCGCCAGCGCTATGACGACGGCGCCGTGGCGTCGGTCTGCTTGCAGTGCGGCTTCCCCGGGTACACGGGCGGGCTGGTCATCGGCAGCTTCAGCGGCTCCGGCTTCGAGTATCGCCCGCCCCGGCCGCTGCGCGGCTATGAAACCCTGAACGTCTTCTGCGCGCAGGACGAGAGCATCTGGGATCGCGCTTCGTCCGCGGAGTACGCCTTCGGCTGGTCGGAGAACTTCGGCACGGGGCCCGACGGGCGGCGCCTGGAGTACGTCTCGGGCGAGATCTCCGAGCGCGGCCCGGGCCGGGTGCTGCTGCGCGCCCGCAACCGCGGGGGCTGCTACGAGGTGGACAAGTCCCTCTTCTGGCCGGCCGAGGCGCGCTACCTCGTCATCGGCACCGCCATACGCAACGTCTGTCCCGAGAGTGTCAGCTTCGACTTCTGGACGGGAGACGATCCGTGGCTCGGCCGCTACCGCTCCTCGGAGGGCGACGTCGGCTACACCGATCGCACGCTCGTGCGCGTGGAGAGCCGGATCGAGCCGCGCGAGTTCCGCTTCGGCGGCGTCTACGATCTGGGCAACAGCGCAGCGGGCGAGAGGGAGGGAGGCTTCAGCGGCGCGGCCAACTTCATCATGCCGCGCCCGGGCGGACGCGCGCCCGATCGGATCTACTTCGCCAATCGTTTTGCGCACGGCGACGACGAGATCCACCCCGGGCGTCCCCTGGACAACAAGAGCATGCTGGCCGTAAACCTCGGCTGGCTCGGCCTGGAGCTCGCGCCGGGCGCGAGCGCGAGCTTCGTCTACGCCCTCGGTCTGGCCCACGCGAGCGGCGAGCCGCGGCCGCCCCAGGCTCCGTCCATCCCGGCGCAGGACTGGAGCGCCATCGAACCGGCGCCGAGCGCCTTCGCCGCCGTGCGCTTCGACTCCGAGCGGATCGAGCTGCATCTTGGCCAGACCGAGCTCGAGGTGCGCGGGCGCTACGTGCTGGCCCACGACGGCGAGCGGCCTACGAGCATCGGCATTCACTACCCGTTCCCGGAGGGGGCGCTGCACCCGCCGCCCCACTACCTCGCCTTGGACGGCCGGGTGCTCACCGGCTTCCCGGCCTCGGGGGCGCGCTTCGCCGTCGATCTGCCGGCGCGCGGCACGGCCTCGTTCGAGGTCGTCTACCGGCAGCGGCACGGGGACCACAGCGCCACCTACATCGTGACGAGCGCGCGGCGCTGGGGCCGGCCCATCCGTCGCGCCGAGTTCCTCTTGCGCTACCCGCGCGCCTGGCGCTCCGTGCACGTGAGCTACCCCGCCGACGCGGTGCGCCCGCGGGGCGACGAGATCGAGTACCGCTTCGCGCGCACCGACTTCGTGCCTGGCGAGGACGTGGTCGTCAGTTGGCAGTAGTTTGGTGGATTAGAACACGCCCACCGAGAAGTGCAGCGCGCCTAGATCCTCCCATGGGCGGCGAACAAGATTGAAGCCGTAGTCGAAGGCCAACGGGCCGATGGGCGTGGCCAGGCGTAGGCCGGCGCCGGCGGCGTAGCGCAGCCGCAGCAGATCCATGGGCGACTCGATCGAGCTCTCCGACGACCAGACGTTGCCCGAGTCCAGGAAGAGGCCCAGGCCGAAGGTGTCGGTCAGGGGGGTGCGCAGCTCGATCCGCGGACAGACGAAGAGGTTGCCGCCGCGCACGGGGACATCGCTGGCGTCGAGCGGCCGCTCCTGGCCGTCCCGGGTGCGCACCGTCTCGCCGCCGAGGATCTTCTGCGCGAAGTCCTCCGGCACGACCGAGTCGAGCAGGAAGCCGCGCAGCGTGTCCACGCCGCCCAAGTAGAAGAGCCGGTCGGGATAGGTCTGGCTCGTGCTCGTGAGCTGCTGGTTGTAGCCGGCCGACACGCTCAGGGCCAGGGCCGCGCCGGACGAGCTCAAGCGCAGGTAGCCGCTGGCCTTGGCCGTGAGGCGCAAGAACTCGCTCTCGATGCTGGCCGACTCGTCGGAGGGAAACGCGCTGACGTGCTCGATGCCGCCCGTCACCAGCGTGCCGCTCGTGGCGGCGAAGGCATTGTCGCGTCGGTCCCACGTCGCGCCGAGGCGCTGGCCCAGGGCAACGGTCCGGCCCTTGGGCACGCGCAGCAGGCTCGCCAGGGCCGGGTTCTGGCTGATGGCGTCCTTGACGTCCTTGGCGGCGAAGAGTTGCACGTCGTTGAGCTCGACCGAGGCGCCGAGCTGCGCGCTCAGATCGCGCAGCGGCCGGTAGCCCAGGGTGGGCAGGAGAGCCTCCTTGGTCTGGCCGAAGTCGCGGTGGTTGTCGCGCAGATCGACACCGTCGACGGTGAGGCTCACCAGTGGGCCCAAGCCGATCTCCGGGAAGCGCAAGCTGCCGCTGTTGCGCCGCTCCAAGCGCTGCCCCAGGGTGAGCTCGCCGTAGCTCTCGCGCACGTCCGGGTCGAAGATGAGCAGATCGGGCAGCAGGCCGAGCTCGAGCCGGACCGTGAGCGAAATGGCCTGACCGGCGACGTTGCGGTGGCCGTACTCGAAGCCGACGCGGAAGCCCTCGCCGGTGGAGAAACCCACGCGCGTCTCGACGTACTGCGGGCCGCGCTCGACCACCGCGATGATGACGCGCTTGTGGCTCTCCGGGATGTCGGGATCCTCGAGGCCGATCGACACGCTGGTGAAAGTGCCCAGGGTGGCGATGCGCTCCTCGCTCTTGCGCGCGAGCTCGCGCCGGAAGCGCTTTTGCTCGTCGCTGCACCTGTCCAGATCCTGGCACAGGGCGAGCCGGCCCAGGATGAGCTCGGGCGAAGTGCGTATCGCGCCGCGCACCTCGTAGCCGGTGATGACCACGGGCTGGTGCTCGCTCACGAGGAACCTCGCCCGGGCCCGCGTCTGGTCGGGCGACAGCTCCACCGCGGTGCGCACCGCCGCATAGGCGTAGCCCTCGTCGCGATAGGCATCGAGCACGCGCCGCCGCGCCGCGTCGAGCTCGAGGTCGCTCAAGGGTGAACCCAGAGAGTAGGCCGCGACGTCGAGAAGCTGGCGGGACGGCAGGGCCTCGTTGCCCTCGAAGACGACATCGTAGAGGATGGTGCGCGGCCCGAGCTGGATGGGGATGTAGAGCTTGAGCGAGGGCGCGCAGCGCACCGCGCGCTTGGGATCAGGGCGGCAACCGTAGGCGTCGCCCAGCGGGGGCTCGGGGACCGGCAGCTCGAGGGCATCGCGCCGGCAGGCCGCCCGCGGCAGCGCCCGAAGGGGCAGGGGCACGCAGCGCTCGCCGCGGGCCTTGGGGTCGCAGCGGGCGCGCCAGGCGAACACCGGGCCAACGAGCGCGTTGCGGTAGCCCTTGCTGCGCACGAGGTCGCGCAGGTGCTCGATGGCCCGGTCGTAGCCCGCCTGGCTGAGCGTCCGCGCCGCTTCGAACCGCAGTGGCCGCGCGCGGCGACCTGCCGCGGTCGGGCCGAGCTGCGCGTCGATCACCGCGGGGTCGGGGGCGGAGAAGAAGGAAGGGCTCGGCAATGCCTGCTCCAGAAAGCGGTCGATCTCCGCGTCGAGCTCGGCCGGCGCGAGGCCCTGCTCGGCCGCCTCGGGAGGCAGGCAGGGGAAGATCCGGCTCTCGACGTCCACGCGCTCGCCCTCGCGGATGGAGAAGCGCACGCGCCGCTGTGGGCCCGCCGTGGCATCGGGCTCGGAGACGAGCACGACCACATCGAGGAAGCCGCGCGCCGTGTAGAAGCCGCGCAGCCGCTCCGCCAACACGCTCACATCGGTGCCGCCGCTCTCGAGCTGCAGGGCGGAGAGCAGCTCACTTTGTTCGAAGTGGCGCACGCCCTCCAGCTCGAACTCGTAGCGGGGCCCCGTTTGCAGGTACACGTAGAGGAAGGAGTAGGAGCCGCGTTCCCGCGTGGCGTGTCCCACCTGGGCGCGCAGGAAGCCGTGGCGCTGGAGAGCCTCGGTCATCTCGGCGTCCGCGGCGGCCAAGGCCGTCTCGTCCAGCACGTCCCCGGCCTCGACCGCGTACGCCGCGGCCAGCGGTGCCACCAGCGGCCGGAGGGTGGGCTCGATCACGAAGATGCGGCGCGCCACCGTGCGGGGCTGACCCGCCGCGATGGCGACGAGCAGCACGACGCGCATCGGGTCGTCGGTGTCGCGCGTCTCCAACCTCACCCGGGCGGCCGCGTACCCGTGCTGCCCGTAGTACTCTCTGATCCGTTCGGCCGCGCGCGCGAGCATGGGCTCCGTGAGCTCGCCTCCCTCGGCCAATCCCGCCGCTTGCAGGGTCGGCCCGGGATCGAGCTCGGCGCCGCTCCACTGGACGCCGGCGATGATGCGCCGCGGCAGGGCGAGCAGGCGCAGGATGACCCCGCCCTCGAACGCCCGCGCGTCGGCGCGGGCCTGGGCGAAGCGGCCGGTGGCGAGCAGCTCGCGCAGGGCGCGGCGGGCCACGGCCTCGCTCAGGGGCTCGCCCACCGGCACGCTGGTGATGCTCTCCTTGGAGCGCCAGCGCCGGCCCGCGGTCTCCACGGACAGAGCGCGGATGGGCTTGCCCTCCAGAGCAGTCAGGCTCTCCCGCTCCAGCACGAGCGCGCTCGTGGCGGACTCGATCTCGGGGCTCTCGTCACCGAGAGCCGCTGTCGTTGCCGCGGCCGGGCCGACCGGCTGGGCGCGCGCGGGTGTTCCCAGCAGCAGGACGAGCAGAGCCCAGCCCCAGGCATAGCTGTTAGCCGGCAATCGCCCGGCGGCTGAGGCGCCGCGCCGGCCGAGCGCGCCCGGAGGCCCGGCCCGGAGCGTACTCCTGTACGCGAGGAGCCGGGCCGAGGACGTAAGCCGGCCGGCGCGGATGGATCGGCCGCCGTCGTTGCCGTCGCCGGGCTTTCGGCTAACAGCCATGCCAGCCCCAGGCCCGCGGCCGGCGCGGCATCATTCGAACTCCAGGCGCCAGCGTAGATCGGCGCCGATGTTGCCCAGCGCTCCGCCCGCCGTGTTGTTGACGTTGTCGTACGATCCCTCCACGCCCAGGCGGCGGCCGAGCCTCCACTCCACGTTGGAGCGCACCTCGCGGTTCTCCGTCAGCCCCGAGGTGACGCTCGCCCGCACGTTGTCGGTGATGCGCTTGCCGAGCGAAACCGTGGGCTCCGGCCGCCCGGTGCGGGCCGAGTAGGAAGAACCGAAGCGGATCTCGTCGATGGCCGGCACGATGTGGCGCACGGCCTGATCCGCGCCCGTGACGGCCGTAAGTGCCTCGATGCCTACGCTTTGGGCAAGCGAGCCGGCCAGCCCCCTCTCCAGCTCGGCGCGCGTCATGCCTACTTGCAGCAGGAGCAGGACGTCCTCCTCGCCGAGCGGCGGATCACTGGAGAACTGCACCTTGGGGGCATCGGCGCTGCCATAGGCGCGCATCTCGATCCGCCACTTGCCGGCGGTGCTGCCCGCCGCCACCTGGCCCGTGGTCGTCCCGGAGTCCGCTTCGGAGGAGCTCGCGTAGCGCTGGTACTCGGTGGTCGCGTGGATGAAAAGGAGGGGATCGACCTTGGAGGCGTCGTCGAAGCTCACCTTGCCGTCGTCGATGGCGAAGCGGTGACCCTGCAGCATCAGCTTCGAGCCGCCCAAGATCCGCAGCGTCCCGTGCGCGCCGAAGCGCTGGTCGGTGCCCGCGAGCCTCAGCCCGGGCTCGCCGATCTCCAGCAGTACGTCGGCCAGATTGTTTCTTAGCTCGAGCGGTCGGGGCGAGACCACGTTGATGTCGAAACGCACGTTGTCCCGGGCCGGGTCGTAGGTTTCGACGGCAGTCGGGGTGCCGGTCGCGAGCTGCTCGAGATCGAGGGTGAAGGACATGGGGCGGCTGTAGGTAAACGAGCTGAGCGAGACCGTCCCCGTGACCGTGGGCAGGGTCCGTTCGTGCTCATCACCGGGACGGAAGCTGCCGCTCAGGGCTGCGTCGGCGGTAAGCTTCACTCCTTCGGCTACCGGCAGCCGCAGGCCGCGTGCCACGAGCGTGACCGTCGCTTCGTCGCCGAGCGCCAGGCCGCGCAGCGGCGCGCGCCCCTCGATCGAGATGATGCCCGTGCCGGCTCGCGCCTTGGCCTGGTCGAGCTTGATCTCGCCGTCTGCCACCCGCAGCGCGACGTTGATGTCCGTGAGCGCCAGGGGAAAGCCCGCGACCTGAAGCGCCCCCTGGCGCAGGTGCGCCGCGCCGCTGAGCGACGGCTGCGCGCTCGTTCCTTGCACGCGCAGCTCCGCGTCGAGCACGCCGGCGGTGCGCTCCAGCCAGGGGACGCGGACGCCGATGGCCGAAAGATCGACCGGCCGCAGCCTCATCGTCAAGTCGAGCACGGGCGTTCGCGACAGGTGCTCGATTGTGCCGCCGGCGCGAAGCTGCACGCTGAGCCCGGAGCCGAGATCGGCCTGCACGCCAAGCTCAGGGATCCGGGCAGCGTCGCCGCTGATGAGCACCGGCTCGGCCTCCTGTCCCACCCGCATGCGATCGCCGGCTCGGCCGAGCTCCAGGGCGCGTACGAACAGGCGCGCTTCGGCGAGGGCGGGATCGCCGAGCGGGAGCTCCTCGATCTGGACATCGGCGCTCACCCGCCCGCGGGGCGGCGTCGCCGAGAAGGCCACCCCCGGCAGCAGGTTGGCGAGGGCGCCGAGATCGAGCCCCTCCAGCACCACCCTCCCGCTCAGCACGCTGGCGCGTTGCTGCGTCACCTTGACGTCGTCCAGGCGCACCTGCTCGCCGAAGAGCTGGCCGCGCAGCGCGAGCACGCCGCTGGGCGGGTCGCTGTCGTAGCGCGCCCGGTCGAAGGGGGCCGCGAGCTCGCCGCCGCAGCGAGTCCGGCCCACCGGCACAGGGGGCGGCGCCGAGGGCACGATGGAGAGCTGGATGCGCGAGCCGGGGAGCAGTGCCGGCCCGAGGCGCAGCGGCGATACCTCGATGTCCGCCTGGCCCTTGAGCCGGTCGAGCGTGCCGCTCAGCGCGGCGACGAAGGACACCGTGGCCTCCGGCCGCACTGCCGCGCTCTGGGCCCGCGCCGGCGCGGGCGGGCCGGGCGCCGGATGGGGCGGCTCCTCGCCGAAGAGCCGGCGGTAGGGGCTGAAGCGCGCCAGCGGCAGGCCGAAGCCGATCAGCTCCGCCTCGAGCCGGCCGCCCGGCCGGACCGCGGCGCGCAGCAGCAAGGTCCCCGGGCCCTTGCGCAGCACGCCAGCGTGGATGTCGACCGTCAGCGAGCGATCGCCGGCGGCGAAGTCGTCCCACACGAAGTTCACATCCGTCTCGCCGCTGTCGAAGTCCTCGCCCCAGAGGCGCGCGTCCGCGAGCTGCATCTGGCTGCGGACGCTGAGCTTGCCGGTGCCGCAGCGGTCGCGCGGGCCCCCCAGCACGAAGCCCACGTCGGCTGTGCCCCGGGCGACGCCGCGCAGGTCCGCCCAGCGCGGATCCTGATCGAAGTGCACCATGCGGAAGAAGTCGCGCAGGTCGAGCCCCTCCGGCGTGCGCGTGTCGAGCTTGGCGCTGAGCCGGACGTCGGCGCCGGACGCGAAATCGAGCTGCATGCGCGGCACTCGCACCGTGCTCGTACCCTTGCGCAGCTCGAGGTCGGAGAGCTTCATCGTGAGCGGGACGAAGCGCACGCGGCCGGAGGTCACATCGCCCAGCGGGAAGCCGCCGAAGACGAAGTCGCGCACCGCGAGCTCGCCCTCGATGACCGGACTGTTGAACTTGCCCGTGACGTCGGCCTTGACCCGGGCAGTGCCGTCCCAGGGGATGCCAAAGAAGGGGGCGACGTCGCGCAGCTCGACCAAGCCGCCCGGGGCAACCGTGATGCCGAGATCCTCGCGGAAGCCGAGGGAAACCGTGGTTAGCAGACTCGAGGCGCGCGGTCCGCGGGGACCGGGCCGGGGCGGAGTCGTGACGCGGAAGCCGCTCAGCACCACCGCTTCGTCGCTGACGCGGAAGGTGCCGGTGAGATGGGCGGCCTCCACGCCCATCGAGCGCCGGCGTCCGGGGTCGTCGAAGGGGCGGTCGAAGACGGCGAAGTCGCGCGTCTCGCTTTCCATCGGACCGGACAGGGCCAGCGGAACAATGGTGCCGCCGAAGTAGGGGAGCGTGCTGCGCCGCACGTCCCAGGCCACCCAGGCGTGGGGGTGCGCATCGAGGTCGTCGAGCATGTCGGGAAACTGCACGCCGTCGATGATGATGTCCTTGACCATGAGCGGTACGCCGGCCGCGAAGGGCGCGATGGTCGCGCTCCGCGCGCGGCCCCGGGCGCCGCCCCACGAGAAGTCGAGGTCCGCTATGCTCACGCGATCGCCGCTCGTGTCCACGCGGCCCGCGATGCGATGGGCGAGCATGACGGAGAGCAGCGAGAGCTCGCCGCCGGCAAAAGAGCCCGTCAACGCGGGCAGCCGGCTCGTGCCGTCGTAAAACACCTCCACGTCCGCCTGCATCCAGCCGGCGGCGCGGGGCATGGCCACCAAGCGGTGGGCGAGAGCGGCGGGCAGTCGCGCGTGCACCCGGCCCGCGAGCCGCGGGGCCTGCGGGCCCAGCCGCGCCTGGAACGACTCGATCCGCAGCTCGACGCGACGCCAATCCTCCGGCAAGAGCTCGCACGAGGGACGGCTGCCCGGATCGGGGTCGAGATCGGCGGCGCCCTGGACGTCGAGCCGGCGCACGACCAGGGCGCCCGGCTCGATCCGGGCGCGCAGATCCAGTTTGCACAGCACGTCCTCGTCGACCAGATCCTCGGCCGGCCGCGCCGGATCGGGATGGGTGCGGTCGATGCTGGTTACGCCGGAGCGCAGTGAGATTTCCACCGGCGCCAGGCCGGCCAGTCCGGGGCCGCGCGGGCCCGAGGCGCGCTCCACCGTGGCATCCACGTCGAGTTGTTGCGTGCGAATGCGGGTGCCCTCGACCGAAACATCGGCCTGTGCATCGGTCAGCGTCACGGCCGACAGGGGCAGCTCGGGCGCGGCCGGCGCGACGCCCGGCGGCGTCGCGCTCCGCGGGGGCAAGGCGTAGTGCAAGTTCGACAGGCGGCCCCCTGCGACGACGGCGCGCAGCCGGAGCGCCTCGATGCTGATGTCACCCAGATCGAGCTTGCCGGCGAGCAGTGAGAAGAACCGCGGCCGGGCGACGATACGCCGGGCCGACAAGAACGGCCCGCCGCCGTCCGAAGCATCGACCACGACGTCTTCGAGGGCGATGAGCGGCGGCCAGGGGCGAACGCGCAGATCGCAGCGGGCCGAGATCTCCAGCCGGGCGCGCAGCAGCGCCGCGCCCTCACGGGCGAGCCGGATCTGCACGGCGGGAAGGCGCACCGCCAGCCCGAGGCCGAGTGGGACGAGCCCGAGCACGCCCAGCAGCGCGCAGAGCGCGCGCGCCACGATCCGCCCCCAGTCGCGCCGGCGGCGCCAGGCGGGCCGCTTCGGGCGGCGCATGTCGGGAGACATGTAGTAGCGCGGCCCGGTCATGCCCGTCCCCCACCGGCGAAGTGCGGCGCTTCTGGCATGATCCGGGCCAGCGTGTCAGTACACCTCGTAGCAGGCCACGACCGGCGCGTGGTCACTGGCGGCCTCGACCGCGTCGGTGTGCAGGATGCGGACCTGCTTCTTGTCGAGCATCGGGGCGAGCACCGGGCTCGACATCTGCTGGTCGACCAACTCGAGCTTGCCGTTGTAGTTGAACGTCCAGCGGTCCTTCTCGGGAACGCTCTCGGGCGCGTTGGTGTACTCTTCCGGCTCCTTGCCCACGGTCCAGGAGTAGGCAGGCGAGCCCGGCGTGTCGTTGAAGTCGCCGAGGATGACGATGCCTGCCGCCGGGTCCGCGGCGCGTATCTCGTCCGCGATCTGCCGGGTGCGCTGCGCCTCGGCCAGGCGCTTGTCCGGATCGTCGTTCTCCTTCGCCTTGTAGTGCACGCCGAGCAGCACCAGGCGGCGGCCGTTGTACTCGAGGTGCACCTCGAGGCAATCGCGCGAGTAGCGGTAGTACGGACCCTCGGTGCCGACCTTGACGAAGTCCTCGTCCTTGTGGCTCTTGACCTCGCCGAGCTCGATCTTGGACAGTACGCCGATATCCAGACCGCGCGGGTCGTTGGCGTCGACGAGCGCAGAAGCGACGTAGCGACCGCCCAGCTCCTCGTCGTTGAGCGCGTCGAGCACGGCCAGGTTCTCGATCTCCTGGAGCACGGCGATGTCGGCGTCGATGTCCGCCAGCACCTTCCCGGCAGCCTTGCGATGCGCCTCCCACTTGGCCGAGGAGACCGGCTCCTCGTAGGGCGCCGGGTCGTCATCCTTGTCGTTCACGAGGTTGTGCACGTTCCAGTTCAGGATGCACAGCGTCTTGGGAAGGACAGGCGTGCCGCCGCCGTCCCCGCCCCCGCCGCCGCCGGCAGACGAGGAGCCGGGCGCGCTCGTCTCGCCCGTGGCGCGAGCGCAGCAGGCGATGGCGAGCCACGCGCCGGCGAGCAGCCCGGCCCGGCCGGTGGTGCAGATCCTGGGCGCGCGGCGCATGGCGAGATAGCTCCAGGCTATTTCATCCGTGCCGTGGCCGCAAGGCGCCCGCGCAACCGTTCACTCCGGCCCGATCAGCCCGCGCCGGATGGCAAAGCGGGTGATGTCCGAGTTGTTGCGCAGGCTCAGCTTCTCGAGGATGCGGCTGCGATAGGTCTCCACCGTGCTCGGGCTCAGGTGCAGGGCCGTGGCGACCTCCTTCGTCGTCATCCCGCGCGCCAGCCTCGTGAGCACCTGGTGCTCGCGGTTGGACAACACCGCCTCGGGAGCATCGGCCGTGGCCTGGCCGATCCGGCTTACCATCTTCTCCATGATCGCGGCGCTCACGTACACGCCGCCCCCGGCTACCTTGCGCACCGCCGCGAGAAGCTCATCCGCGGGGGCGGCCTTGGGCACGAAGCCAGTGGCGCCGGCGCGCACCACGCGCGTGGCGTACTCCTCGTTCGCGTGCATCGTGAGCACGAGCACGCGCGGCTTGGGATCGAGCTCGCCCAGTTGGCGGGTTGCCTCCAGTCCGTCGAGATCCGGAAGGCCGTAGTCGAGCACGACGACGTCCGGCTTGTGCTGCCGGCACAGCTTCACGGCATCGTGCGCCAGGCCGGTCTGCGCCACGACCTTGATGTCCGCCTCGGCGTCCAGCAGCCGGCACAGCCCGGCTCGCACGACGGCATGGTCGTCCACGATGATGGCGCGAATCATAACTCCTCCTTGCGGGCGAACGCGGGCGGCCGGTCCGCGCCGCGGCCACCGCTCCGGCGTCGGGCGGCGAGGCATGCTAGCATGCGGCGCCGTGGCTATGGATAGCACCAAGAACGGGACAAGGCCTGCGAACCTTGCCGCGGCGTTTGGGGTCGTGCTCCTCGCCGGGTGTGCCGCGAGCGGGCTGGAGGGATGCAACTGCGAGTCCTCCGACACAACCTCCCCCACCTCGACCGGCAGCTCCGGCGGCACGGCGAGCGGCGGCGCCGCCGGTGGAGGCGGGCAGGGCGGCGCGCCTGCGTGCCCGGTCGAGCGGCAGTGCGCCGACGCCTGCTGCGCCGAGGACGAGTGGTGCGTGGCGGGCGAGTGTGCCCCTTCCTGCCAGGACGGCGTGCTGTGCGGCGATCCGGTGGTCTGCTGCGCTCCCGGCGAGGAGTGCCTTGCCAAGGGCTGCGTCCCCGCCTGCCCGAGCGGCGTGCGCTGCGGCGCCGACCTGCTCACGTGCTGCCAGCAAGGTGAGGTCTGCGTTTCGGCGAAGTGCGTCTCGCCGGGCAAGGAGTGCATCGACTCGTTCGACTGCGGCCTCGGCTCTTTCTGCGAGCCCACTCTGCAAAAGTGCCTGCCGCAGTTCGATCCCGTCACGTGCGAGTACAAGCCGGCGTTCTTCCCGTTCGAGCCCGTGCTGGAGTGGAGCTGGACGCAGAGCGCGAAGGATCCCGAGCACGTGCAGTCGGTAACGACGCCGTTGGTCATCGACCTCGACCAGCAGGGCTCCCCCGAGGTCGTCATCAACGCCTCGCTCGGTGGCTGGCTCGGCATGACCGGGAGGCTGCGCGCGCTCGCGGGCGACAGCGGCGTGGAGAAGTGGACCAACCAGACGGTCTTCCTGAACGGTCCGGCCGCGATCGCGGCGGGCGACGTGGACGGCGACGGCTATCCCGAGATCGTCGGCATTGCCAGTACCAATCAGGTCGTCTGCTTCGAGCACACCGGCGAGCTCAAATGGACGGCCGCGCCGGTGCTCAGCGGCGTGGACACGGCTGGCCCTTCGATCGCCGATCTCGACGGCGACGGCTCGCCCGAGATCGTGGTCGGGGCCCTGGTGCTGGACGCGGACGGGAAGGTCGTCTGGGACCACGGCGCCGCCGCCGGCTCCAACGCCGGCTACCCAGGCGGGTTCACGGCCATCGCGGACGTCGATCTCGACGGCAAGCCGGAGGTCATTCCGGGCGCGAAGGTGTATGATTATCAGGGCAAGCTCAAGTTCGACCTCGGTGCCGACGGCTACCCGGCGGTGGCGAACTTCGACGCCGATCCGCAGGCCGAGATCGTGCTCGTCGCGAACGGCGTCGTGACCGTCTACGACGGCACGAGCGGCAAGGCCGACTTCGCTCCCGTCACCATCCCCGGCGGAGGCCGCGGGGGTCCGCCCACGGTCGCCGACTTCAACGGCGACGGCCAGCCCGAAATCGGAGTCGCCGGGGGCGCGAGCTACGTCGTCATCGATCCCGACGCGCAGCCCCAGGTGGTGTGGGCCAGCCCGACGCAGGACATGAGCTCGAACGTGACCGGCTCGAGCGTGTTCGACTTCGAGGGCGACGGCTCGGACGAGGTGGTCTACGCCGACGAGTGCTACCTGCGCGTCTACAAGGGCGCCGACGGCAAGATTCTGATGGAGGTGCCCAACAGCTCGGGCACCGGTCACGAGAATCCGCTCGTGGCCGACGTAGACGGCGACGGCAACTCCGAGGTCGTCGTCGTGGCGAACAACTGGAGCTGCGGCCACGGCAAGCAGTTCGCAGGGGTGTTCGTCTACGGCGACAGCCACGACCACTGGGTACCCACCCGCCGGGTGTGGAACCAGCACGCCTATCACGTGACCAACGTGGGCGCGCTCGGCAGCATCCCCGCGGTCGAGCAGAACAACTGGCAGGTTGCGGATCTCAACAACTACCGCACCAACGTCCAGGGCGAGGGCGTCTTCAACGCGCCCGATCTGGCTCTCGATCTGGCGGTGGCCGCTACGTACTGCCAGCAGGCCATCACGTTGACCGCGACGGTGAAGAACCTCGGCTCGCTCGGCGTCGCGCCGGGCGTGGCGGTGGCGTTCTACTGGGGCAAGAGCCCGGCGCCGGACAAGCTCATCGGCACGGCCAAGACGACCAAGCCGCTACTTCCCGGTCAGAGCGAGGCCGTGAGCACATCGACGCCGGTGCCCGAGGGCCAGAGCGGCCCCTTCGATTTCCTCGCCGTGGTGGATCCCGACCCCGACGGCGGCAAGGTGGCCGAGTGCCTGGAGGACAACAACACGGCGGCGGCCACCGGCGTGAAGTGCGCGAGCGTGCGCTGATCTACTAATTTGGGCCTTCTGCGCGCCGCGCGCAAATTCTGGGCCGGCTGCCGAAGCAGGGGCCGAGGATTCAAGGGGTCGAGGGGTCGAGGGGTCGAGCAAACCCCGGCCCCTGACCCCTTGGCCCCTTGGCCGGGCGTGGATCGAGGCCGGAGCGGCGCTTCCGAACTAGGAACTAGGAACTAGGAACCGTCAACGGGCGGCGCAAGGGCGATGAGATCGCCGAACGGCTGCTCGACGCGGTCGAGGGCGCACGACGACGTTCCTTGTTCCTTGTTCCATTCGCCGTTCCCTTCGTCCCAGGCACACGCCTTCCGCGGCCCTCGCCGAGACAACCGGACATTCCCGGCGCCGGGTAGGTCCGGAGGTTTCGAATCCGGCGGTGGTCCACGCCCGCCTGGTGGGTGCAGAGGCTACTTGCCCGGGCATGGCGTGAGGACATGGATGGACAGCTCGGCCGCGAGCAACTCGAAGTCCGCCGCGTTTGCGGTCACCACCGTTGCGCCGTGACGCCGCGCCGTGAGCGCAATCAGAGCGTCGTTCTGGAAGTCCCGCCGTTTGCTCTTGTCCCAGCCCCGCGCGTCCCCGATCTCGCGGACGAGACGGCCCGCCTCCCACCAGTCCGCCGGCGTCGGCTCCCACTGCTGGGCAGCGAGACGGCGCAGGGAGTCCACGAGGCGTTGCGCGCCCGGCGCGCGCGCCCCCCGGCGCAGCTCGGACAAGACCACCGACGAGTGCCTGACGACGTAGCGCCGGCGCACGGCGTCGAACTCGGCGCGGTACAGGTTTCCCTCCCAGTGGCCGATGTAGATGCACGTGTCGAGAATCGCCCAGTGCACCCTATGGTACCTCGATGCTCCCCGGCGCAAGCGTACCGCCGGTCCGGTCCATGAAGCGCCAGAGCTCTTCCATCTCCGCAACGCGCGCGATCGACAGGCGGACCACCTCCGCGTCCGTGCGCGCTCGGAGGGCCTTCCTGGCCCTGCGCAGCGTGCGCTCGTCGATGAAGAACGACTTCCGCTTCAGAACCGTTGCCCCTCGCATCGCCATCTCCCTGGATCGCCCATCCGTGCATACATACGTTGGTGCAGGACTAGGCATATGTCAAGCGGCGGCGGCAGGTTGGATCGGCGCTCCCGCGGGCGAGCCCGGGCGGCCGGCTCCCGGGGTGGTCACGAGGTCGGCGGAGGGCGCTGGCGCGGCTAGCGCGGGCGTGGGCAGCGGCCGGCGGGTGGACGTGGGCCCGCCCGGGCTTGCACCGGGTCGGGCTTGCGGTCGGCGACGGCCTGGGTTGTCAAAGAGCGCCGTGGGCCGGCTGCGGCTGCGGCCGCGCTTCGAGGTCATCCGGCGCGCCTTGGGCGCGGGGGCCGAGCGTCTGGGCATCAGGCTCGTGCACTACTCGGTGCAGGACTACCACCTGCACCTGGAGTGCGAGGCCTCGGACCGGCGGGCGCTGTGCCGCGGCGTGCAGGGGCTGAGCG
>JACQWT010000085.1 GCA_016209145.1 Deltaproteobacteria bacterium
ATCGTCGCGTGGCGCGAAGAAAAACGAACCGCCAAGACGCCAAGGGCGCCAAGATCGAATCCGATTTTGTTTCTTCCTTGGCGTTCTCGGCGCCTTGGCGGTTCATCTTCTTGCTTGGGTTGCGGGCGAAGCCCGCGCTACAGACTAGTGCAGAGAACCTCGCCGCCGGCCTGGGCGCGCGCTAGGATGAGCTGTGCCCGTCGGGAAGTTAAGGACTTCATGAAGGCGTGCCCGATCTGCAAGCACGGCGAGCGCCAGCCAGGGACGACGAGCGTCACGCTGAGCCGCGAGGGCTCGACGATCGTGTTTGAGAACGTCCCGGCCGACGTGTGCGACAACTGCGGCGAGAGCTACCTGACCGAGGAGACGACCACGCGGCTGTTCGAGGAGGCCAAGGCGGCGACGAGCGCGGGCTTCCGCGTGGCGGTGCGCGCGTACGCGGCGGCGTGATGCGGGCGGCTCACGCCGCGCCCTCCGCCACCGGCCAGAAGCCGTGGCTCACCGGGGCGCCCGCCGGCCGGCCGAGCGCGCCGCCGGGCCCGTAGCCCTCGACCACGCGCCGCAACTCCTCGGGCGCGGGGACCGCGGGCCGGGCCGGCTCCGCCCCGGGCGCGGCCGGCCGCTCGACCAGCAGCGCGCGCGCCGGCACGGCGAGGCGCACGCCCAGGTCGCGCGCGAGCCGCACGAGCTCCAAGTAGACGTTGTGCCGCAGGCGCAGCTCCTCGCTCCAGTCCTGTACCGCGAGGAAGAACAGCACCTGCACCTCCAGCCCCTGAGCGCCGAACCCCGCTACGTGGATCTCGTAGGCGTCCTTGTGCGTGCCGGGGTTGGCCTGCACGACGGCCCGCGCGCCCTCGACGAATGCCTGCACCTGCTCCGGGGCGGCCTCGTAGCCGAGCGCCACGGTCGCCAGGCAGCGCCGGTAGCGGCGGTGCTGGAAGTTGTCGATTCTGGCGTCGGCGAGCTTCGCGTTGGGGAAGACCACGACCGAGTCCTGCGCGGTGCGGAGGCGCGTCGAGCGCAGCCCCACCTCCTCGACCGTGCCCTCGACACCCTCCACGCTGACCCAGTCGCCGATCTGGAAGGGGCCGTCCAGGAGGATGGCCAGGCTCCCGAAGAGGTTGGCCAGCGTCTCCTTGGCCGCCAGCGCGACGGCCAGGCCGCCGAGACCCAGGCCGGCGAGCAGCGAGGGGACGTTCACGTTGAGCATCTGCAGCACGATCAGCGCGCCGGCGACGACCAGCACGACCTTGAGGGCCTTGCGCAAGAGCGGCACGAGTTGGCTGTCGAGCCTGCCCTCGGTCTTCTGTGCCCGCGCCTCGAGATGGACGGCGAGCAAGTCGATGGCCCGGTAGGTGGCCCACAGCACCGAGACGATGATGAGCAGGCGCACCGCGAGCTGGACAACGAGAGCCGCGTCGGCCGGCAAGCGGAGCTGCGGGTAGCCCAGCCGGAGCAGGACGGCGACGAGCAGGGTGGCGCCGGGTGAGGCCACGACGTCCACGAGCGAGCGCGTGAGCGAAGGCCCGATACGCTGCGAAAGCCGGCGCAGGCGCGCCGCCACGACCACGCGCAGCGCCTTGCGCAGCACGAGGCCGCAGGCGAGGAGCAGCGCCAGGGCCAGGTACTGCCAGTAGGCGACCTCGAAGACCTCGCCCTTCAACCAGCTCGGCATGCTCTCGACCGCGCGGTCCAAGCCCGAGAGGTTCTCGACGTAGTAACGATCGATCCAGTCGAGCGAACGCTTGCTCCAGAGCCACCTGCCGGCGCGGCGTTCGAGGTAGACCTCGGGGAAGCGCTCGTGGGGGACGACCTTGGCCTCGCGCGTGGCGGGATCGACGTGGTCGGCCTTCATCTCCCGGAGCCGCTCCAGATCGATGATCGCGGGCTCGTGATCGTAGACGACCGCGAGCCGCTGGGCGAGCCGCTGGCGCTGCCGCAGGGAGCGCCCGGCGGCATCGAAGCAGGCCGAGGCGTAGTCGAGGCGGATCTCGCCCTCCTTCTGCTGCCAGCGCCAGACCGAGTCCACGGCGTCGTACGGATCGGTGCACGTCGGCTTCTTGATGGCGTGGGCCACGCCGGGCGCGAGCAGCAGCGGCAGCAAGAGCAGCACGGAGAGCACCAGAGCACGAGGCAACATCGCATCCTCCACGGCAGCCGTTGGCGGTTAGCAGTCAGCCGCTAGATCAGAATCCTGGATGAAGGTGGTGAGCATCCTCTTGGCCTCATCGAGCCGGAGGCCGGCCGGATCCGACAGCTCCTGATAATCGTTGTCAAGCATGTCGATTTGCACAAAAAATCAGATCATGGCACAACGATTAGCACCAATCGTGGGCCAGGCATTGCTGGCCATCGAGTGCAAGGCGGCGATCGAGGTGAAAGCGGGCGACCTCAAGGGGCTGCGTGTCTTCCACGAGGAGCACGGCGCCCGCCGCTCGCTCGTGGTGAGCCGGGAGCCCGAGCCGCGCCGGACCGACGACGACATCGAGATCCTGCCCTGGCAGCACTTCTGTCGGCTGCTTTGGGGCGGCCAGCTCGTGTAGCTCGGACAGCGGCGGCCGAGCTAGTGGCGCGTCCCACAAGTCGTGCGGAGAAAGGCTTGCCGGGACGCGCCACGCGGGTGGGGGTCCGGGGGCATCGCCGTTTGCAGCTCTATCCGTCCGAGATCCTTGCGGTCGAGGCACGGGCCAAGAAACGCCGGCAGGCGTGGCCATGGCCTGGCGCCCGCCGCGGCGAATGTGGAATGTAACGGGAATGTGGAATGTGCAACGGCAGCGATCGGCCGGGGCAAGCGGTGGGCCGCAAGGGCGATGACCTCGCCCGGCGCCTGGAGGGGTTTGCCGTGGCGCTGCTCCGGAGCCTGCCCGGGTTCGATCGTTTCTGTGAGTCCAGGGATGACATTCCATATTCCCTGTTCTCTGTTTCACATTGCACGTTTCCGGCCCGCGGGGAGGGCACGCCGCTTGCGCGGCCGAAGGCCGCAATTGCAAGCGGCGTGGCCTTCCCCGCGAAGTGGGCCGTCCCGCCCCCATATCCGCGGGACTGGCGGGACGGCCCACTAGCCGGAGTCGGTCTCCTCGACCGCCGCGGCTCGCGCGGCGCCCCGCTCGGGTTCCGGCGTTCTGTCCGGCTCGGCTCCGCGAGGAGGCTCTACTGCGGCGGCGGCCGTCGGCGCCGCCTCGGCCGCCTGCTCCGGGCCGGCCTCCTGCTCCGGGGGCGGCGGTGCCGGGCGGCGCGCCGGATCGATCCTGGCCACGGCCGGCCCGGCGCGGCGCACGCGCCAGACGAAGTAGAGGCCGAGGCCGAAAAGACCGAAGCAGGCCCACTGCGCCGGCGTCAGCCCGCCGTAGCGCGGATCCGCGCCGAGCACGCGCTCCTGAGGGCCGGCGCGTAGGAAGTCGAGCAAGAAGCGCATCGGCGGGTAGGCCGTGCAGGTGACGGCGATGTAGAAGCCCACCGGCCGCCAGAGCCGGCGGCGCCAGAGGACCGCGCACACCACGGCCAGCGGAATGGTGAGCAGGCACTCGTAGAGGCCCAAATCGTAGCGGCCGACCCACCCGCCGCCGGGCGCCGGAAAGCGGACGGCAAACCACGCGTCGGAGAGCATTCCCGGGTGGTCGTGCACCACGGCGCAGCCGGCTCGGCCGAAAACCCAGGCAAGGGGAAAGGCGCCGACGATCACGTCGATGGAATGCAGCACGGGGCGGCGGCGGTAGGCGATCCAGGCGAAGGCGCCGATGATCGAGCCGGCGAAGCCACCGTAGCTCGACAGGCCGTCCCAGAGCTTGACGAGGTAGAGCGGATCGCGCAGCACGGTGCGCGGGTGGTAGAAGACGGCGTCGAGCACGTGCCCGCCGATGAAGCCCGCGGCGACCACCCAGAACAGGGCGTCGGCCATCATCTTCTCGTCGTAGCCCCGCCGCCGCCCGCGCCGCAGAGCCACCACCGATCCCACGTAGACGCCGAGCGCGACCAGCGTCCCGAAGGGCTTGATGGAGGGCGGGTCGGCCGGATCGACGAGCTCACCCAGCAGCGGGATGTACTGCAGGAAGCCGAGGGGGAGCTCAGGCGCGGAGAGATAGGGAATGAGCGGCTCGGCCACGGTTGCGCCCCGGACTACGTGTGTTGATCCCGCACGTCTTGCCGCCTAATTCCGCAAGCGGTCGGATGGTGGCGGGCGCGGAAAACGCCCGGCACGCAAGAGCGTAGCAGGGCCGGTAGCGGTCGCACAGCGAGTTGTTGGCTGTGCTGTGGCCCGAGCGAGCTCGCGCAGGGCGAGGCGCTCGACGGCGTCCACGCCGTGCGGTCCGAGCCGGTCGAGTGCTGAGGAGCGCCAGGCGAGGAGCACGCCCCGCGCGATGTCGGCGGCGGCAGGGCTGCCGTGGAGCTCGAGCAGCCGCCGCAGCAAGCCCGGCCCAGGCCGAGGCCGTAGCCTTCGCCGTTGGCGAAGAGGGTGCCGAAGTTGGGGAGCCACTGGGCCGCGAGATAGTCGAGAGCGTCGCGCAGGCAGCGAGCCGGCTCGGCATGCCACGCGGCCGCGAGCGCGTCGTGCGCGGCGCGCTCGCGCTCGCACCGGGCGTCATCTTCGCGCTCGCGGCGCCGGC
>JACQWT010000592.1 GCA_016209145.1 Deltaproteobacteria bacterium
TCGCGGCCGTTGCGCGCTGTAGCCGCAGGCGAGCCGTCCGCGGCGAGAATTCCACGCTGGGGCTTCGCCCCAGACCCCGCGAACGGGGCCCCAACCCCGTTCGCCCTGACCGGCCGGTCTTCTGTGCCAAAGCGCATCGATTTTCTGACCTAGTAGATCAACGAGCCGGCGCCAAAGCGGCATCGCCCAGGATGCGGCCAGTCCAGGCGCCGGTCAAGCGGCAGGGTTCACCGGCGTTCGGGACGGCGTCCGGCCGCGCCATCTTGCCCTGCCCGTCGCGGACGTAGGGGCCGGCTGCCAGCACCACGAGATCGCGCCGCAACTGCCACGCGATGGGACCGCGCTCGGGCCGATCGGTGCACCTGTGCCCCATCGCCCGCCGCAGCACGGCCGCCATCTCGGCCGCGTCCCCGGCAGAATCGAACCGCACGAGCCAGGCTGCGGCGAGCTGCTCGTCCCGCGCCGGCGCGGCCGGAGCACGCCGTGCCACGACATAGCGATCGCCGCCCCAGCCCGCGGCGGCCCGGGCAGCCTGGGCCCGGTCGGTCCACTGCTCGAGCACGATGCGCAGCCCCTGCTCGCCGAGCACGTCGGCGTCGAGCGCCTGCCAGCCCTCGCCCAGCGGCTCCAGGGCGGGCGCGGCCACGTCGCGAACCGGCTCGCCTGAGTCGTACTTGCCCACGTGCAGGAGTTGCTCGGTGCTCGCGGGCGGCCGGCGCCAGGCCGCGTCCACCGCGGCCCAGCCGCCCCTGCGGCGCAGGTCCTGGACGAAGGCAAAGCCGTCCACGTAGGGCGCGACGAGCGCGGCCCGGAGCACGGGCGGCGTCTGCACGCCGGCCTCGGACAGGGCCACGGAAGCAACCATGGCGAGGCGCAGCCACTGCTGTTCGAACCTCATGGCCGAGCCGGCCGTCAGATCCAGCATCGCGCTCGTGGCGTCGCCCTCGCCCAGGGCGTGCGCCGCGCCGATCCGATCACCCTCGCCGGGCCGGTACTTGGTCAGCGCCTCCAGCGCGAAGTGCTGGTCCTGCAGCGCGTGCACGAGCTCGTGCGCCAGCGTCGGCTCGGCCTCGCGATCGGGCAGGTCGTCCAGCAGGAACAGCCGCTTCTCGGTCGTATCGTAGAATCCGGCGATCTCGCTCCGCAGAAGCGCGTAGACGCCGGCGACGAAGTCGTAGCCGGTCGGGAGAAGGCCCAAGGCGGCGAGCAGCTCTCCCTGCGCGCGCAACGCGTGCTCGGGGATCTCCCGCTCGGTCTTGGCGATGATCCGCGCGATGACCGCGTCGCGGCCGAGCACCGTGGCCTGCACCCCTCGCTCCGGCCCCAGGCCGCGCAGCGCGGCCACGCGGCCGAGCACGGCCGCGAGGGCCGGCGCGCCGGCCTCGGCCTGGACGCCACGGCCGCCGCCGGCGCGGGAAGCGGCGCCGGGCCGCAGCCGGGGGCCCCCAGCGCCGCCGCCAAGGGCAGCAGCAGCGCCGGCAACGAAGGCGGGCGCCGGGGCACCATGGCGCTACCCTGGCGGGGCTTGGAGCGCAGCGTCGCGGATCGCGGCAATGGCCTCGCGGTAGCGCGCCACGCGATCGCCGAGCGAGCCGGCCGCAGTGCCGCGGGCCGTGCCGAACACCGCACTGCCGGCCACCAGCACGCCGGCCCCCGCACCGGCCACGAGAGCGGCCGTGTCCGGGGTCACGCCGCCGTCGACCTCGAGATCGATCTCCAGGCCGCGCTCCTGGCGCGCCTGCGCCAGGCGGCGGAGCTTCGGCAGCACGGCCGGCAGGAACGCCTGGCCGCCGAAGCCCGGGTTGACGCTCATGACCAGGACGAGATCCGCTGCCTCGAGCACATACGAGACGGCATCCTCGGGCGTGTGGGGGTTCAGGGCCACGCCGGATCGAGCCCCCAGCTCGCGGATGAGCCTCAGGGTACGCTCGAGATGAACGCAAGCCTCGACGTGCACGCTGACCAAGTCTGCCCCGGCGCGGACGAAGTCGGCCACGTGGCGCTCGGGCTCCACGATCATCAGGTGGACGTCCACCGGCAGCTTCGTCGCCGCTCGCACGGCCTCGACCACCGCCGGTCCCACGGTGATGTTCGGCACGAAGCGGCCGTCCATCACGTCCACGTGGATCCAGTCGGCCCCGGCCTGGTCGGCCGCCTGCACCTCCTCGGCCAGCCGCCCGAAGTCCGCCGACAGGATCGATGGCGCCATGCGCACGCTGGGCATGCGCCCGTGTAGCGGAGTTTGCTTGCTTCCGCTACCCGCACCTTGGCCGATGGCGGCGGGGGGCGTCAGGCGAACATGATTCGCCACTCGCGCCGCGCTGCATCGTACACGAAGTCGTGCCGCAGAATCTCGACCAGGACCGTGCCGCCTTGCGGCCGAGGGAGGCGCTCGCAAATCACCGAGGGCACGTTGGCCTGTGCGAAGCACCTTGCTTCCTCGATCGTGTCGAACCCCCGAAGCCTGTCGGCCAGAACAACGTAGCGGAACAGCTTCACAGCCCCTCCCCCTCGGGCGCGCGGAGCAGAGCGTTGTCCGTGCCGGCGGCACCCACGGCGGCGCAGAGGGCAGCGAGCTCGGCGAGCAGATCGTCCATCTGCCTTCGAGCCTAGCACGAGGTCGTCGCAAGGGTTGGCGCTCGCGGCTTGTGCCGCCGCAGACGCATGAGGCAGCCGCGGGCCGTGAGAGTGACGCCGGCACGCTACTTGGGGAACAGCCCGAGCAGGCCGCGAAGCACGCGGCTCAGGAGCTTGTCCTGCACGGGCTGCTTGCGCAAGCGAAAGCGGAAGCCCTTGCTGCGGTCGTAGGACATCTCGATGTGCGTCCCGAGCGCAAGCACGATGAGGGAGAGCAGGGCCGCCGCCTCCAGCGGGCCGGCCAGCAGGGAGGCCGGCGGCGACGCGATCTAGCTCTTCCCCCCAACTTCCCGACGCAACGCCCGGGTACGTTTGTCGCCTTGCCGCCCGCCGCCCGCAGTATACTCCCAGCGTGACCTTCTCCCAGGCCGTGGCCGACCTGAGCGCAAGCGCCAGCGTCGCGAGGGGCGTGCGCAGCCGCGCCAAGCACATCGCCGCGCGCATGCCGTTCGTTCACTTTCCGGCGAGAGCGCGTTTCGGGGAGTGGGCTTCATGGACGGAGCTCGAGAGCGACAAGGTCAAGGCAACTCCCCCGCCCGCCAGGACCTTCGATCGCCTCCGCTGGGAGCACGTCTTCGCGTACGCGGGGCCATGTGCCTACACGTGCCGGGACGCGTGTGGCGACGCCGCGGTCTACCTGGGTGATGGCGTCGACGCGATGGCCGGCGAGATCTGCCCGTTCGACTCCGGCTCTCTGGCGGCAGGGCTTCTCCAGCCGTTCGCCCGGCATGGGGAGCGGCAGCGCTGGCGCGTGCTCCGCGAGCATTCGGTCGAGCTGGCCGCCTCTTGGCGCGATCTCTTCGCACAGTGGCTTGCGGTCTGCTACCAGAACCCCGATCGGTATCTCGCGGCGGACGGCGATCGGTACGCCGATGGTCTGCCGGACAGAACCGTGCCCCGCGAGCTGCGAGACGGAAACGGGAGAGTGGGGTTGCTGGCGCATCGTGGTGGGTGCGCCGATCGGCGGGCCTGGACGTGGGAGGCGCGGGTCAGGGAGCGGATCGGCCTTGATCGCGCGATCTTGGTGCACGTGCCTCGCGACAAACGCAGGCTGGCGCGCGCGTGGGCTGCGTCGCGAGGAGCAGCCGTGAGGGCGCTCGGGCCAGGCGTCGCCCCCTCGCCGGATGCGCTCTACCAGGCATCGGGCCCGCTCATCAGGGAGCTCGTCGGATGAGCGCGCCGTCGAGCCTGGTTCGAGCAACACCGCAGGGGCAGCTACCCGGGATCTACGTCGTGGGTTTCCACGGAGATGTGGATCCGTCGTCCACCCCGGCTCGCCGGGGCCCGGTCTTGCAAGATGGCGACGGCCACCTCGTGGGCCTGGACCGGCCCGACGGCACCGGTCTGCTGGCCGTCGAGATCTCGCCGGTCCCCGTGCTCGACGGGGGGCTGCCGGGGCTTGCCACGCCTCTGCCGCACTGGCCCGCGTTCCGCGACGATGTCGTCGTGGCGTTGGGGCCCATGGAGCGCGGTCACGTGTCGGAGCTGCGCAGGGGCAGGCTGGACGAGCCCGGGAGGCGCTTCCTGGCTCGCCTGGACCAGGATGCCCCGGAGCAGGATGACGAGCTGCGCTGCCTGCGCCGCGATGACCTCGACATCTGGTGCTGCTCTCGCTCGCAGGCGGATCAGCTCTGGCGCGTCATTCGCGATGAGGCGTGGCGAGCCGTGAGGTGCGCGGCGGCCGAGCGCGCAGATGCCAGGCTCGTTGAGGCGAGCTGGTGGCTGTTCAACGCGGCGCTCGACCGCGATGACGTCGTGCGCGCCGCTGCTGGGCTCAGGGTGGGCCAGTCGGCCGAGGGGGCCGCGCTCGTGCGCGACGAGCTCAGGGATGGGTCCGGCGAGCTCGACGTGACGCACGCTGCTGAACGCCTCATGGACCTGCCGCCGCGCTACGGGGTACTGAGCGACAACCGGGACGCCTTGAGGCGACAACACATGTCCAGGATTGGACCGGCATGGGCTGCGTAGGAGAACACCTTCCGGGCATTGACGTCATCTTTGGCGGCGGCATCCGCACGCTGGAGCGCGTGCCCGGAGCCGGCGAGAGCGTCTCCATCCTGCTTCGGGGCCCGCCCGGTTCGGGCAAGACGTTGCTCGGCGCTTCGCTGGCCGCGGCCATGGCCCGATCGCTGGGCAAGGATGTCGCCTATGGCTGCGTGGAGCTCCTGCCTGTCGAACTGGCTGCCCAGCTCGAGGGGCTGCTTCCCAGCTCCGGGAGCAACGCCGTGCACGTCGTGCCGCTGCCGGCGGCGGAGCGGCCCCTGCCGGAGGGGCTGAGAGTGCTGGCTGCATCGCTGCCTCTCGCAAGCCCGGGCGAGGACCAGCGCCAGCTTCTTGGGCCCGCTCTGGTGGGGCTGCTCGCGGAGGCCAGAGACGCGGGCGCACGGCCTGGCGTGCTCGTCGTGGACTCCCGTCGGACGGCTACGGGCTCGGCTCGTCCGCTCCCCGCGAGCTGGCGGACGGCGTGTGCAAGCTGGCGGTCGCAGAAGGTCTCTGCGCGATCCTGCTGGAGGAGGCTGCCGGCCCACCCGGCTCCCCTTGGAGCTTCGCCTGCGACGTGGTGCTGGACCTCGGCCCCGAAGCCGTTCGATCCAGGTGGAGCGTGATGCCTGAGGAGCATCCGGTCGTCGTGACCAAGAACCGCTTTGGGCCCGCGGCTCCGGGCCCCCACCTCCTTGCCATGGGTCCAGGCGGCGTGCGCCTCCTGCCGCACCCCAACGCGTACCTGAGTCTGGCACCCCCCGACCGCGGGCAAGCCCCGGCGCAAGACCCGTTGCGTTGGGGCGTGGACCAGCTTGACCGCACCCCGAACTGGCCGCCGTTTGGGGACTGCGTGACGGCCGTCCACGGCGCAGACGCGGGGCCCGTGTCCTGGATGGCCAGCCGGCTTGGCGGACAGACCTGCGGAGAGGAAGCCGCAGCCACCCTCCTGGTGAACCTGTCACGTGCCGGCCGCGAGCCGGACTACCCGTTCCTTGGCCCCGGCTCGACGGTGGTGCCTGCCGGCGATGCGTACCTGAGCGGGCACGCCTTGCTGGCTGCGGTATGCGAGGCCCTGGAGCGAGCGGGCACGGTCCGCAGGGTGCTGATCGGCGACCTTCGCTCGCTGCGGACATCCCGCCTCGGTGACAGCTTCCGCCGCGCCATCACCGTAGTCGTGCGCCTGCTGAAGGACCGCCGGATCCCGGTCGTCGTGTTCGAGACCGGGAAGCCGAGGACTTGGGCGGTCACCATGGGGCAAGGCCAGACGACTTTCAGTAGCTTCGCCGAGATCGAGCCGCCCGTGGTGGACTTCGCCGACGTGACCATCGAGCTGGTCTCGACCGACGCACGCCACGGCTTCTGGGTGTTCGCTTCCGATCTTCGGCGGGGGGTGGGGATGAAGTGGAATGAGCCTTGGCCGCACGCGTAGCCCGCCAAGGCCGTCACCTCGGGCGACCCCACCTCGCCCTGGCCGTCGCAAGGGGCAGTGTGGGAGCGGCGAGCACCTGTGGAGCAAGCGCTTCGACGACGCGAACGACCAGCAGGGCTACGGTGCAGCTCACGGGGTGCTTCGCTCCATCGGGATCACCCGTCCGGCTTCATCTCCACCGCCTGCAGATCGTCCCCCAACCCCAGCTCCTTCAGCGCCGTGCGCGTCTCGTCTGCCTCCTGCTCGGACAAGCCACCCGGTGGCGCCACGTCGAGGGTCACGTGGAGCTGCACGCCCCTGTTCGAGAAGCGCGACGCGACCTTGCCGAAGAACAGCGTCCACTTCTGCCAGGGCACGTCGCCCTGCCAGCGGATGCTGGCGAGGGTGTTCGGGGACGGCGGAGGCGTCGAGGCCGTCGCCGAGGTGGGACCGCCGCCCCTGTCGGGGCTCTCGTCCGGGCTCGCGAGCGGCCCGGGAGCGCGCAGGCCCGGCTTCTTGCCGGCCTTGATGGCCTCGCCGACCTTCTCTGCGTCCTGCGTGCGCAGGACGACGAAGTCGTCGCCGATCTCCACGTCGTCGGCGCTCAGCTTGGCCTTGAAGATGAACGGCTCGTAGCTTCCGCCCTGCTTGCCGGCGTAGGCGAGCTTGCCCTGGGTGACGCCCTCGGCGATGGTGGCCTTGACGATGTCCGGGCTCGAAAGCCGGGGGAGCTTCGGCGACGAGTAGAACACGTCGCGCACCTGCTTCGTGCTCCACTCGGGCAGCGCGGTGGCCCAGTTGTCCACGAGCATGCTCGCGCCGACCGAGTCCGTGAGCAGATCGTCCTGCCGGAGTCGCCCCAGGATGAGCGCCACCAGGTTTGCCGCCGCGCTGGAGTGGATCCTGCCGAGGTCGATGGCCTGGAGCGTGTTGTCCTCGGCGAGCAGGTACACGTACTTGTACGCCCGCCAGACGGCCTCGCGCAGGGAGTCGCGGGCCTTGGCGACGTTCGTCTTGAGCGTCTTGACCTGCGGGTCGTCGAGCTTGAGATCGTCGCGGTCGTCGAGGATGTCCTGCCAGGCGAGGCGCTTGCGCGCTTCGTCGCGCAGCGGGCCCGGGTCGTCGGCCACAGCCCAGAGGACGGCGCTCTTGAAGACGCGCGCCGATGCGCCGTGCTCCCGCGACATGACCTCGATCAGGCTCCGCGTCCCGGGCTCGGCCACCGTCCGGTCGGGGCCCATCACCGCCAGGGCCAGCACCGGGCGGTCGGCAATGTCGCCGCTCTTGTCCGGGAAGTAGATGCGCTCGACGCCGTCAGGCTTGCCGGGCCGCGCGATCTCCTCGCGGATGGCCTGGCGCACCTCCTCGTCGATCTTCGCCGCCGGCACGCTCGCTCTGCGGTCGGCGAGGAGCTTGTTCAAGTTGGGCTTGAAGCCAAACCGATAGCGCCCATGCTCCGCGTGCAGGAAGTAGCAGGCTTCGGCCAGGGCTTCGAGGCACTGATCCACGCTGCCGAGATCGATGCCGGGCTCGCCCGCTGCCAGTCGCAGCTCCGGCCCCGTGGCCGTGCCCTTCTGCTGCCCGCCGTTCGACTCGAAGAAGATCGCGGTAGCGACCTTGCGGTGCAGCCGAGCCTTGCGCACGGCATCGGTGGCCTCGGCGTCGAGCCGCAGCGCGTGCGCCTCGGGTCGCCCCATGACGTCCGTGGTGACGGCGCCCTCCAGCCGCTGCTCGCCGAGCTGCTCGAAGACGGCCGCGCGGAAGCTCGGCTCGTCCAGAGGAGCGGTGCCGAGCGTGATGAGCGCGTCCTTGCCGCCTCCCTTGAACCCGTCCACGTAGGCGCGCGAGACCCACAGGGCGAGCAAGCGCAGCACGCCGCGGGTCTGCTGGAATCGCGGCAGGGCCTGCCACTTGCGTTCGAACACCGACAGCACCAGCGGGTGAAACGGGTAGGTGGCCGCGATGGCGTCCCAGGCGGTGTCCACGGGGAACCAGGTCGGCACCTCGTCGCGGTGCTCCCGGAGCCAGTCGGCGTACTCGCGCACGGTCGCCTTGGCGTCGTGCGGCAGCCCCTCCCACTCGAACAAGCGCCGGCGGATGATCTCCGAGGTCTCGGCCTCGGCCGACATCATGATGGCCTTGCCCACGCGGTCGAGCAGCTTCTTGAACCGCTCGAAGTCGGACTGGTCCTCGGCCGTCATCTCCAGCTCCGAGGCGGGGATGGACACGGCGAGCACGACGTTGCTCCGCCCGCGCGCCGCCTCGGAGAGGTTCTGCAGGAAGCTGTGCAGTTGCGCGCCGAGCCCGCTCTTGCGGTTCCGGCTCACGTAGTTCATGAGCTCGTCGAGCAGGATGAGCGCCGGCTGCTTCGCGGGCAGGATCCGGGCGATGACGTCGCCCCCCGGCGCCGTGAGCGTCCTCTCGTGCTCGGCCACGATCTCGAACGCCTTCTTGCCCCCGAGCTGAAACGCGATCTCCCCCCACGGCGTGCGGCGCAGCGGCGTGCCGTCGCTGCCGCCCCGGCCCGTGATGGAATCGAACTCGGTGCCCACGAACACCGCCACGCGGGCCTCGGGCACGCGCTCGACCCCGGCGCTCTCCAGGATGCCGCGCACACCCTTCCAGCCGCTCGCCTCGGCTCCGCCGTGGGCAAGGTGGTAGAGTAGCGCGAGCGCGTGCGTCTTGCCGCCGCCGAACTGCGTCGAAAGGTTGAAAACGGGCGAGGTCTCGACCTCGATGCCGCTCAGCCTGCGCACGACCTCGGCGGCAAGCCCGCCGAGGCTCCGGGTCAGAAACGTCCGCTCGAAGAACTCCTTGGGGTTCTGGTAGACGCGTGGCGCCGTGCCGTCGCGCACCTTGTCGAGGTGTACGGCGAACTCGGATGCGTCGAGCGGACGGCCCTCCCGAAGATCCTCCCGCGGGGTGACGAGCTTGTACCAGGGCTTGAGCGACATGATCCTCCCTACCTCCGCGCGGCTGCTTGCAGAACATCCTCGGCCCGGCCAAGCCAAGCCTTGAGCGATACGGCGTCCTTCGGCACACGCGGGAGATCGGCTTGCTCGACGAGCTCGACCTTCTGCTCGGTCGACCTGACCTCGTGGAGGTCGGCAAGCAACGCCTTGGCGTCGTGCATGGCCTCCGTGCCACTGCTGCCGAGCAGGGCCAGGAGCCACGCTTCAAGCTCCTCGATGGCCACCCCTCCGACGATCTTCAACTGCGGAAACCGGGCCTTTGCATCGCCGATGCCCGCCTCGACGTCCCGCTCGCGCGCATCGTCGCCGTCACGGTCCCGCACGAAGGCCAGGATCTGGCAGCCCGCCTCGGCTGCGCGCAACGCCAGCCCGAGCACGTTGCGCATCTCGGCTGCGTGCATCTCCCGCCCGTGCCGGTACTTGCGGATAAGCCGCCACGGCAGCCCATCCACGACGGCCCATCCTGCGGCGCTCACCTTGCGGAGCAGCGCCTCGACTACGCCGGGGCGCATGCTCTTCGCATCCCGGTAGGGGCGCTCGTAGACCCAGCTTCCGAGCTCATCGGGGCCTTCGCCGCCGAGGAACACCTTCATCGCCGGGCCTCGTCGAAGAGCGGGCTCTCGTCCTTGCCATCGCAGTACGCGAGCCACAGCTCCCCGAGCGCGTACACGCCGGCGCGCTTCTCGAAGTTGGGCGTGTCCTTGATCGGTCTGGCCTTGGTGCCTTCCTCGACCGACGACCGGGTCAGGACCGTCACCTCCTCGGGGTTCAGCTCGTTGATGACCAGGGGGCTGTGGGTCGCGATGAGCACCTGTGTGGGGGCGGATTCCACGAGGTTACGAAGGACGCGCACGACCTCCGCAATCCGGGCCGGATGAAGGCCATTTTCCGGCTCTTCAAGCAAGAGAACCGCGGGCGGACTGAGACTTCGAAGCGCGGCAAACGCCAAGTAGTAGAGCAGCCCGTCGCTCAGTTGCTCGGCGGCCACGCGGACCCTGTCCGTGAGCTCCGCCTCGATGGTAAGCGTGCTGGCTGAGGCTGCTGGGAGACTGATCGTCGCCACGGCCGGAAATAGGTCCCGTACGCGTCGAACGATGGTCGCAAATGCCTCCGGATCGCGCTCGCGGACCGCGTGAAGAACACCTGCCAGCCCGAGTCCCCGCTCGTCGCCGAATGCGATGTCCAGGAAGTGGCTTGGTGGAACAAGCGAGCTGGGCTCGCGCAGAGCTGCGGCATCCAGTCGCAGCAGGCGGCCGGGGCTCATCTGGTGCATGATTGCAAGACGCTCCGCGGGCGGCTGGACGCGGTTTGCCCCGCCCAGAACCTCGCTCGCCGCGAAGGGCTCACGGTTCATGTGGCCGGACTGGCCGATCTTGCACCTCAGGTCTTCTTGCAAGGTAGGCGGCTGTCCGATGGGTCGGTCGGTGAGTCGGTCGATGGACCTCGGTGTCGGGTAAACTGAGTAGCTCCAATCGGTGCCAGATGCGGTGAGCGTGAAGTGCGCGCCCCAGGGCAGGTGCGGGTCGAAAGGCGCGATGCGACGCTTCGGGTCCAACGTGAACTTGTCCCCGGCTAGCTGGCAGACCGTCCTGATGGCGTGCAGCAGCGTGCTCTTGCCGCTGTCGTTTGGCCCGACGAACGCGTGGATCGGCGTGAGCTTCACTTCCACGTTCTTCAGGCAGCCGTAGTTCTCAGCCCTAAATCGCTCGATCATGAGGGTACTTCCTTTGCCCTACTCACCGCCTCAGACCTCGCCTGCGCCGCCGTCCTCGTCACCGTGGCCGTCCGTGGAGCCACCCGTTGGGCTCTCGATGCCCTGGCCGTCTCGAACGAGGCCAGCCACGACATCGAGGGCCCGGACGACATCTGCGTGGATCTCCGCACGATCCATCACCGCCGCAACGAGGAACAGATCCTTCTTGCTTGTCGACAGACCGCATTCTGCCAGAAGCGGCAAGAGGAACTCATCGCTCGCCTTGACGTCGCGCAGGAAGACGATTCCGTCGTCGAGCGGATCGAACCGGGGCGGCAGTTGTCGCTCGAAGTGCCGATCCACGAACGGGGCTGCCAGACGAAGAAGCGGCGCCTTGGCTGCTACGAAACGTCGGAGGGCGGCCGGATGCAGCAGGTAGTTCTCCGTCTCCCGGCGCTTCCACGTGAACACGACAGGACCAGCCCACGGCTCCGGGGGCAGTCGCTCCCGGCGATCGAGGACACAGGCGCCGCGCAGGTCGGGGTACGCGTCGCGCAGCGCGAAGAAATGCTCGCGTGCCTCGCCGAGGTCGTTGCCGCCCAGAGGATGAACGAAGGGCCTTTCGAGGAAGGCATAGGCAGGGTGGCCGAGGACGCGGGCCCATTCGCGCAGGATGTTGGCATCCGTCAGCCCCTCGACGTACAGCACCGCCCGGAGCTGGTCGGCGAGCAGGAAGTCGATGCTGCGCAGCCTGGTCAGCGCCTTGCGGAGCTGGGCCCTCTGCGACGTGTTGACGAGCGGGTGAGGCTTGTCGCCCGTGAACGCGACGATCCGCGTTGGATCCGTCTCGTCAAGGACCACTTCCGAGTGGGTCGATATGACAAGCTGGGCTCCTCGCTCCGAGGCAACGCGTTGGAGCAGGACGTAGACGTCCTTCTGGAGGATGACGTGCAGGTGCGCGTCGGGCTCGTCCAGCAGCACGACAGCCCCGGGCCGCGCGTAGAAGAACGCCAGCAGGAGGAGGACTTGATGGAAGCCGCTGCCGGCATTGGCGATATCGAGGGGCTTCTGCTGGCGCGCTCCCTGGGCGGGCCTCGGCAGGTACTCGCAGGTGATGTAGGTTCCCGCGAAGCTCGGGGGCAAGAGGGCGATCTGGAACATCTCCTCCACCGCCCGGCCGAGCTCGGCCCAATTGCCCGGATCTCGATCGTGGATCTGCAACAGCAGGTTCCGCAGGATCTCCCCGGGGCGCCCTTCCCCGATGAGCCGATTCTGGATCCCCAGCTCCCGCTTCTCTTCGTCGGTCTGGACGCCACCCAGCGACGGGACGTGCACCACCGCGAGATCGCGCACGGCCTTGGGGACGGGCGTAGCTTCGGTGGCTCGGCAGTAGAGCAGCTCGGAGCTTTGGTACTGGAGCTCCATTCCCCACGTCCACGCCTCGGTGCCCTCGCGGCCGTCGACCACCACCTCGACTTGTGGGGGACGGGTCTCGTCCCTGCGCCTTCCGACGGCTCGGCCGGTCCACAACAGATCCAGGCTCCGGACCGGAACGGCCGTGAGGTCCTTGCGCGCGATGGGCACGCCCGTGCGCTCCTTGGCCTTTGACCGCGTCTTCTCTCGTGCCTCGATCCATCGCTGCGTGGCGAGATGCCAGATGCTCAGAGCCTGAAGCGCTGTCGTCTTCCCGCAGTTGTTCGGGCCCGCGAGCACGACGTTGCCATCAAGGGCGATCTCTGCCCCGCGGAGCCGCTTGAGGTTGCGTACGCGAACCTTGGTGAGCATCGCTAGAACCCCAGCCCCTTCTTGCGCGCCAGCACGCCGTCCACCCAGCGCTTCTCGACCGAGCTTGCAGGGTAGAGCGCCGAGAGCGACTGCGCGAGCTTCCAGAACCGCCCGTCCCTGCCCGCGCCTTCGTCCACGATGAAGCGCTTGAGCGCCTCGGACCGGCCGGCGCCGAACAGGATCATGGCTTGGTGGACGCGGTCGAGCGTGGTCTCGCCCACATCGGGGAGGCCTGCCTCCCCAAGCAGGCCCTCTTGCTCGGCAGCCTCGATCTCGGCGAAGAGCCCGAGCTGCTTCTTCGAGCCCTTGGCCTTGCCCCTGCCCTTTGTGCCGCCGCCGCCGTCCTGCCCGGCGTCCTTGCGGAACAGCCGTCCTGCGCGCTCGCCCACGGAAAGCAGGCGCGCCTTGTCGCCCTTGACCTCGACCACGCCCGGCAGCTTGTCGAGGTGGGCGCCGAGCCCCTGGGCGATCTTGCGCGCGGCGTCGAACTCGAGGACGTAGCCGCCCGTCATCTTGCTCTTCTTGGGGGACTCGTCCTCCGGTTCGTCCTCCGCCTCGTCGTCGGCCTCAGTGGCCGCGCCGTTCGCCGTCTCGCTCCCGGTCTGGAGGGTCCACAGCCACATGGCTGTGAGCCGAGCGTCCTCTTCGAGACCGCTCGCGTCCGCACCCTCGAACATCAACGAGAGCGCCTCCTTCGCCACGGCGGCCCAGACCTGCTCCAAGTACTCCTTCAGCGCGACGACCTCGCCCGAAGCCTTCTCGACGCGCGAGTAGCGGGAGAAGATCTCCAACGCCGGCCCGAGGCAGGCGAAGATGGCGTCGGCGCCCACGACGCCCTCCTTGGCAAGCCGCGGCATCCAGTCGTGGATGCGCTTGGGAAGCTCGGCGAGCACGGAGCGCCACGAGCCCACGTCGTCCGTGCGCAGCGAGCCGTCCGGGTTCTCGCGGGGGCGGCAGACGATATGCACGGATGACGCAAGCGATGCCGTACCCATAGCGTTCATTCTCGTGCCCAACTCAGTATCCAGCGGCCACGACGCCGTGGCCACCCAGCCTGCCTCAATGAGGGCTGAAAGAACCGCTTCCCAACCCGCGGTTGACTTGTGAGCAAAGACCACCACACCCAGGCCCGACGGCTTCGTCACGCGTCTCGCCTCGGCCAGACTCTGCCGCATCTTCTCCTCGTAGAACGCTCTGTCCTTCGGCCTCCCCGTCCGAATCTGCTTCCTCGACGGATTCCAGATCGCCTCCTCGTCCTTGGGAGTGAGCCCCTCCGAGAACAGGTCGCGAAATCGGTCGCCCAACATTCGTCTATGCCATACGTAGAAGAAATCGGACAGATCAGCATACGGCACGGAGTCATAGTATGGCGGGTCGGTGAACAAGATGTCCGCGGTGTCAGTCGGAAGGGGATGTTCTGCGGCATCCGCCTGAAGGACGGTGCCCTCAACGGCGGCGTGCCCAGCGTTCTTGATAGCGCTAGTCACACATTCGACCGCCGAGGCCCAGCTTCCCACGGAGCCGCCAAATGGGTTTGCCTCGCAGAAGTCCCAAACTACCGGCACCGCCTGCCGCTTGAACATTTGCTGGAGCTTCAGCCCGGTAGGGTTCCACGTGCAGCAGGAGTTCCAGTGGTCAGCACAGCGGCCCAGCGCAGCGGCGAGGCCCAGGGCCACCGCATCTACCAGCGTACCGTCCTCGTCTGGCCGAAGATCGTCAACCGTGCGCCGAATTGCGTCCACGAAAACCGCCATGCAGAGCGCCTGCCGACGGGTGAACATTTCGACGAAGTGGCGCACGCCAATGCGAGTAATCGCCGACAAGCCCCTTGCGTTGGGCGACGGGCGCAGTGCACTGATCGGCTCCGTGGGCAGCGCGGCCGGGTCTAGCTGGTCCAGTAGCCGGGCGGCCTCGACGACGGCGCCGCGGTCCGCGGCTGTCGGGGACCGGAACTCGCGGCCTCGGCCGGCGCGGTCGGTCGTGACGACGGCGAGGAGTCGCGCGTCGAGGGCTCCCCCTCGGCGCCTGGCCAACTGGGCGCGGAGCGAAGGGTTGGGCGTGGTGTATCCACAGCTTGGGCAGGTAGCGGCACCTCTACGCATGATGGCACTTGAGGTCGGTGCGGGGCCTCTGGCCACGGAGAACGAGATGCCGGCTGCGCTCCGGTTGCAACGCAGGCTGGCCTTGCTGCTGGACTTCTTGTCCAGCCAGAGCGAGCGCAGAAGGGGAAGTTCGATCCCGCAGCCAGGGCCTTCGCAGGCTATGGTGCGGGCCCAGACATATGCGATGACTCGTCGCCCGTCGGTTTCCGGATGCACTCTGGCCAAGCGCGCGCGGGCGACGTGCTCCACGCGCTTGGCAGCGGCGTCGATGTGGTCAGTGATCCTCGCTGCTCCGAGGCGGGGCACGGCCTCAACGAGCAGGCGGTTCAGCATGACGGGAATGGGATTCAGGTCAGAGGCGACCACGCGGACGCCAAGCCGCAGGGCTTCCACCGGAATCGCCCCGCCGCCGGCGAATGGGTCGAGCAGAAGCTGCTCGGGGGCGGCTCCGAGATCGGGCGCTGCAGCCGCGATCAGCTCTCTGGCCGGGGTGAGCAAGCGGGGATCGTCGGCGGCCCGCCGATCGGAAATGAGCGTGACAAGGTGGACGAGACCGGCGCGCAGATCCTCCGGGGGATGGCCTGTGTCCGGAAGGAGCGCGAGCCGGGCGAGATTGGCTCGGGCGATGTCGCGGAATCGGTCGCTGCAGCGGGCATCCGCGGGGTCTGGCAGCAATGATGCGAGGAGTACCGCGCGGCAGGCCGCGAGAGGACGGCGGGCCCACCAGAGGTGAAGGGTCGAGATAGGGCCCAGTGAGCGTTCGGCTCGGGCGTTCTCAGAGATGCGGCCTATCGGCAGGTCCACCTCGATCAGGCGCTTCGGGTAGGCCGGCGGGGTCAACGGCTCCTCCATCGTTCGAGCGCGCGCACGAGGCCGCGCAGGCTGGGGCAGCGCCGTGCGGCGGATCGCCAACTCCAGTGCCGGCCTGCGAACTCGCCGAGCAGGGCGACGTACTCGGGACCGACCGCGGCGGTCGAGCCTGGGCCGGCGGCCATGCCGCTGCGGACTACCCGCCTCGCCGAACGGCGGGCCAGCGTCACGAGCGCGGCCTTGGGGTCGGCGAGTGCTTCGGGATCCGCAGGCACGTGCTCCGGCCGAACCGCGAAGAACCGGCACACGCCGCCCACGTCGCCGAGCAGCCAGGCCTCGACCTCACGCACGGCCACGCGGTACAGCATGAGCGGCGCGGGGTCGGGCAGCTTCTGGCGCACGAGCTCGGGCGCGCAGTCGGCGTCGTGGTTCAGATCTCGAACCACCAGCCATGGCGCGAAGCGAGCAGCATGGTTGTACCGCCGCACGTTGGCGTCGATCCAGCCCTTCCCGCGCCGGCCGTACACGGCCGCCACGAGGAAGCCATCGTCCCGCAGCACGCGTCGCACGATGGCGTCGTCCGTGTCGCCCTCCACGATGACGCTGACAGCGAGGCCAGCCATCTCACCATTCCCCGAGACTTAGCTGCTCCGCACGCTGGGGCTCGACGTGCGGCAGCAAGGCCTCTCCGGGCGGCACCCCCGCGGCGAGAAGCTGGCGGATGTCGGCACGGGACGCAGCCGGCTCGACGATCGTGCCCTCCTTGGCCGGGCTCAAGAGCAGGATCGCCTCGCCGGGAATGCCCGGGTCGTTGAGTAGATCGGCCGAGTGGGTGGTCACGAGGACCTGTCGGCCCGTGCGGTTCGACATACGCCCCATGATGCGAGGAAGCTGGCGGATGATGGCAGCGTTGAGCGACAGCTCCGGCTCTTCGAGGAGCAGCGGCCCCCGACCCTCCGAGAGGGCCCAGAGCAGCGCGAGCAGTCGGAGCGTGCCGTCCGAGAATGCCTCCTCGGTCTGCCAGCCCGCCTTCGGACGCCAGTGCTCATACAGCCCGTACAGGTGAGGCACCCCGAGCCGATCCTTGTCGAGCTTGAGATCCTTGAGCTGCGGCACCGCGACTTTCAGGGCCTTGCTGATCGCCCTGAGCGTCGCCGTGCGCCGTTTGACCGGCGCATCGAGCATCCGCTCGAACAAGTCCGCGCCGAAGGGGTCGCGCTTCCGCCTGCCTCCGCGCTCCGGATCGCGGACGATCTGCGGCACGGCATGGAGGTAGCGAATGCCGGCCAGGAACTCCGCGAGCTGCCTGAACCGTTGGTTCAGGTTGACCTGCTCGAGGCTGGTCTGGGTCAGGCGGGCGGGATCCCGCCGGTCGTCGGCGTCGGGACGCGCGCACCCCATGGCCACGCCGTCCCGGGTCACGCTCTCCTCCCTCACGGCCACGACATCGCGACTGCGCTGATCGATGCACAGCCGGTACGCCCAGGACTGGCTCGCAATCCGTGCCGTGACCTCGATGAGCACGGCCGGATTCTTCCGGGCGAAGAGCGAGCGCAGCGGAGAGAATCCGCCACGATCCTCGACCGCGCGTTGCAGCCCGCCCTTGGGATCGGCGATGTCGCGCAGGAAGCGGAGCACGTCGAGAAGGTTCGACTTGCCCGTGGCGTTCGCGCCGACGAGGAAGACCCGGGGGCCGAGCTCGACGTCGACTTTCCGGAAGTTCTTCCAGTTCTCGATGGTCAGGTGGGTAAACATCAGCCCGCGTCCTTGACTTCGGCGCCCAGGATAGCGGAAGCCGTGGCATGGTAGTGCGCGACCCGCACCACCGGCTTCCACCCGAGCGTGGCCGGGTTCCGGACGGTGTGAAGCTCGGGCTGCGACGCGCAGTTGAAGACCACGTAGAGCCAGTAGTCCCGGCCGAGACGCTGCGCCGTCTTGTACTCGTTCGAGGACAGGGCCACCTCGCCCACGGCAGCCCGGCCCTTGACCTCGACGAAGCGCACCTCGGTGAAGGTCAGCGGGTCGTGAGGGTGGGGCTTGCGGGAGATGAGATCGAAGCCGCGGTTCTCCTGCTCTACGCTCTCGACCACCCAGCCGCGCTCTTGCTCGTGGCGCATGGCCAGCTCCACGGCCGTGCGCTCGACCTGGTCGTCGCGGACCATGGTCGCCAGCGCGGGCTCGGCGCGGTCGGGGTGGGGCACGACCCAGGCGCGGCCGAGAAGCTCGATGTCGGCCACGGTGCACAGCCGCTCCATGTCGAGCTCCTTCATGCGCCGGTCGAGGCGAGCGTTGAGCTCCTCGATGTGCTGCTCGGCCTGCGCGATGATGCCCTGCAGGCCAGGGGTCGTGTCGCCGCTCGCGAGCCGATCCGCGTAGTCCCCAAGCTGCACCTGCGCGCGCCTGATGAGCTCGTCGAGGGAGATCTTGACGTGGTCGCGCACGGTCGTGGTCTCGCGCTCGCGCTCGACCCGGGTGGCCTCCAGCCAGGGCTGGAGCCCGAGCTCGTAGAGCTCCTGCTCGACGGCCGCGCGCTCGGGTAGCTCCTCGTCCGGCACGAGCTTGTACTTGGTGGGCGGGGTCGTGCCCCGCGGGGCCGGGATGAGGTCGAGCAAGACCGTCGGCTGGCGAATCGAGAGCGCGATCCCCGCGTGCGCCCGGGCCAGGGGCAGCCGGCCCTGCGCCGGCGGCGTGATGCCGAAGTCGAGCTGGCCCTCGCGCAGGGGAGCGGGCGCCGTGGCAGCCTCGACCCGCACGACGAAGAGCCTGCGGTGCAGGGTGTTGCCACGACCATCCTTGATCGAAGCGGCGAACACGTCGAGCCGGTAGGGCTCGCTCGCGTGCAGGTCGTAGAACACGGTCCCGCGGCGGATGTCGTCGGCGACCTTGGCCGAGAGCTCGGCCCGCACGGCCTCGAACAGGGCGTGGCCAGGCGTGACCCACTCCAGCGTGGCGTCGTCCTGGAGCAGCGTCTTGTCGAAGCCGATGCGGCCGTACTCCTTGGCGAGCGGGCCGAACCGCGGCTCCAGCCGCGAGGCGTGCGTGCCGAGGCCCTTGGGCAGCTTGCCCACGCGGTAGACGTGGCCCGGTTGCTTCTCCGCCCTAAGGGGCAGGCCCGCCACCGGAGCTGCGCCCGTGAAGAAGTCCTCGATGACCTCGGGCACGAGGCGGCGCTCCTTGGCCTCGGCCGTCTTGCCGACGATGGCGCTGAGGTTGAGCTCGCGCTTCGCCAGGCCCTCCAGCGTGGCCTCGGTGATGTGCCGGAACCTGGCCGGATCGAGCTCCTCGACCACGCGGTCCTCGATGTCCTGCGCGCCGATCTTCCCGGCGTAGAGGTCGCGGAACATCTTCTCCAGCAGGTTCGAGGGGAAGACGTCGCCCACAACGTCAAACACCTTGTCCGAGTCCAGATCCTCACGGATCTTGCGCAGCCGGTCCATGAGCCTGGCGAGCACGTGGCCCTCGGTGGTGTTGGTGGCGGCGAAGTTGAAGATGACGCAGTCGTGCTCCTGGCCGTAGCGGTGGATGCGGCCCATGCGCTGCTCCAGGCGCACGGGGTTCCACGGGATGTCGTAGTTGATCATGAACCAGCAGAACTGCAGGTTGATCCCCTCGGCGGCCGCCTCCGTGGCCACGAGCACCTGGGCCTTCTCGCGGAATGCACGCTCGGCGTAGATGCGGGTGCCGAGCGTGTCCCGATCCCCGACCTTCATGCCGCCGTGGATCTGCGTGAGGCCGGCGAGGTTCCACTCGCGGAGCTTGCCCAGCGGCCGGCCGTCCTGGCCGTCGCCCGCGAGGTAGTCGAGCGTGTCCTTGTGCTCGGTGAAGATGAGCAACTTCATCGCGGGGTCGTCGAACAGCCCCCACTTGCAGAGCACGTCCTTCAACTGCTGGAGCTTGGACTCGACCTCGCGCTTCTCGAGGCCCCGCGCCTCGTCGATGAGCGCGCCGAGCTCCTGGATCTCCACCTTCAGCTCGACCGGGTCGAAGCTCGCCACCGTGCCTTCGAGCTCGTCGAGCAGCTCCTGCCGATCGTCTTCCGGCAGCTCGTCGAAGTCGTCGGGCAGCCACTTGGCGATCTGCTGCTTCCGGTGCTTCTCGGGATCCTCCAGGATCTTCTGCCGGCGCTCGCGCATGCGCTCGAGGCTTCGGCGCACGGCGTACACGCTGGAGGCGAACCTGCGCTGGAGCATGGCCATGGTGAAGCCGAGCGCCCGTGCCGCCGGGGATCCCTCGGCCGAAGCACGGGCGGACTGGGCCTGCACGTAGCGCGTGAGCGCGTCGTAGAACTCGGCCTCGGGACCATCGAGCTCGAACTTGGCCGTGCGCACGTCGCGGTTCTTGAACAGGCGCTTGACCTTGCCCGTGTCCGGGTCGGGGAACGAGACCAGGGCCTCCTTCACGCGCCTCAGGTAGAAAGGCGCGCTCTTGCGGCGCATGGCCTCCCACAGGCTCTCCACGTCGGCGTAGACGTCTCGGTCCAGCAGCGTGAGAAAGCGCCTGAAGTGCTCGGGATCGCCCTTGTGCGGCGTGGCCGTCATGAGCAGGAAGTGGTCGGTGCGGTCGGCGAGCGCCTGGCCGACCTCGAACGCCAGCGTGGCCTTGCTCGCGAACGTGGGGCTCATCTTGTGTGCCTCGTCCACGATGACGAGATCCCAGCGGCTTCGGAGCAGGCTCTCCTTGGCGTCCTCGACCCGCGAGATCCACGAGACCGAGGTCACGACCTGGGCGTTGTCCTGCCAGGGGTTTGCCCCGTAGCCCGCCCGCAGAACGTCTCCGCGCACGATGTTGAACCGCTCGCGGAACTTGTCGCGCAGCTCGCGCTGCCACTGGAAGGTGAGGTTGGCGGGCGCGACAATGAGCGTGCGCTCGACCAGGCCGCGGATCTTGAGCTCCTTGAGCAGGAGCCCCGCCATGATGGTCTTGCCGGCGCCGGGGTCATCCGCCAGCAGGAACCGGATGCGCGGCAGCTTGAGGAAGTAGTCGTAGACGGCTTCGAGCTGGTGGGGCAGCGGATCGATGCGGGCGATAGAGAGCGCGAAGTAGGGGTCGTACTCGAAGGCGAGCCCGAGCCGCTCGGCCTCGATGCCGAGCCGGAAGCGGGCCGCGTCGCCGTCGAAGGGCTCCTCCACGGGCGAGATGCGGAGCTGGGCGAGCCGGGCGGCGTCGAGCACGGGCTGGTGCACCTGGTTCGTGCGCAGGCCACGGCCGATGAGCTTCACGGACGAGCCCATGGCCACGGTGGCGATGATCTCCACGGGCTCAGGGAGAAGGGGCCCCTCGACCCGCGCGCCCGGCACCAGATCCTCGACCCGAGGCGCCGTCATCGCCTGCCCTCCAGCCCACGCCGCCCGCTGGGCGCCCCTGCACGCGCGCTTGCCATGCGGACGAGATGGTAGCCGTTTTCTCGCGGACTTGGACGGAGAACGTAGCTTCTCAGAAACCGGTGGCGGGGACCCGGGCCAGGAGGCACGCCCCAGGTCCTACCTGCCGAGCAACTGTGCTCCAAAGCCCAGTTGGGCACACATTCTTGAAGC
>JACQWT010000593.1 GCA_016209145.1 Deltaproteobacteria bacterium
ATCTCTTTGCGCAGGCGCACCACCTCCTCGCGAAGAGCGGCGTTCTCCCTCTCCAGCTCCGCGATGCGCTCTGCGTCCGTCACACATGCATAAGTCCATTTGGCGACCGACAAGGGCCAAGTTTTCCGCTAAACTCGTACGATCTGAAGATGATCATCTGCCACTATCCGCCGGGGGATCCCGACAATCCACAGACCATCGAAATCGCCCCGGCGGCGCTGCCAGCGCATCTGGCGCACGGCGACGCGCTTGGGTCCTGTCCACTGGACGGCTAGATGAAGCAAGCCCGGCAGGGCCCGAGACGAGCCCGCTGGCCCGACCCAGTGCCGCCGCCAGGAGCCCGTTGGCCCGCGTGCTCGAGCGATCAGGGAAGCAGATGGCGGACACGATCATCAGTCGGCTGATGCGGCAGGCGATGGTGCGCCCCTGTGCTCCCGCCTATCGCGAGAAGCTCGGCGGCGTCTGGCGGACGTGCTCTTGGCAGGAGTACGTCGGGCAGATCCGCACGACCGCGCGGGCGCTCATCGCGCTTGGCGTGCGGGCCACGTCGGCCGGCGACGCCGGCGGCGGCCAGGCATCGTGCGTGTGCATCCTCGGGGCGAACCGGCCCGAGTGGGCGATCTTCGACTTCGCGGCCATGGCCGTGGGCGCGGCTCCTGCCGGCATCTACGCGACGAGCTCGCCGTCCGAGGTAGCCTACCTCCTGGGGCACACCGAGGCGCCCGTGGTTCTCGTGGATGGCCCCGAGCAGTGGCAGAAGATCCGGGCTGGGCGCGAGCGCCTGCCCGGGCTCCGGCACGTGGTGCTCATGCGCGGCGCGGCGCCGCCCGAAGACGAGATGGTCATGACCTGGGAGCAGTTCCTGGCCCGGGCCGCTTCGGTCGAGGAAGCGGCGCTCCGGCAGCGCATCGACGCGCTGCGCCCCGACGCCCTTGCCACCTTGATCTACACGCCCGGCACGACCGGCCCGCCCAAGGGGGCGATGCTGTCGCACCAGAACCTGGCCTGGACGGCGCGCACGGCCGTCGATCTGGTGGACGCCACGAGCAGCGACTGCACGCTGTCGTACCTGCCCCTCTCGCACGTCGCCGAGCAGATGTTCAGCCTGCACGGTCCCGCGACGGCGGGCTCGCAGATCTGCTTCGCCGAGTCGGTCGAGAAGGTCGCGGACAACCTCAAGGAGGTGCAGCCCCCCCTCGTGTTCGGCGTGCCGAGCTTCTGGGAGAAGTTCCACGCTCTGCTCGCCGCCAGGCTGGCACAGGCCAGCGGGCTGCGCGCCCGGCTGATCGAGCGGGCCCGCCGGGTGGGCGCGCTCGTAGCGCGGCGCCGCAACCGCGGCATCGAGCTCCCGCTCTGGCTCGCCGCCGAGCACGCGCTCGCCGACCGGCTCGTCTACTCCAAAGTCAAGGCCGCGATGGGCCTGGGCCGCGCCAAGCTGTGCATCAGCGGTGCCGCGCCGATCGCCCCCGAGATCCTGGAGTTCTTCGCCGGCTTCGACCTCACCATCCACGAGATCTACGGCCAGAGCGAGGACTGCGGCCCCACGAGCTTCAACCTGCCCGGGCAGACGCGCTTCGGCTCGGTGGGGCTGCCGCTCCCGGGCTTGCAGCTTCGTTTCCTCGACGACGGCGAGATCCAGTGCCGCGCGCCGAACGTGTTCATGGGCTACTACAAGGACCCGGAGGAGACGGCGGCCGTGCTCACCCAAGGATGGCTTAGCACCGGCGATCTTGGCCGGCTCGACGCCGACGGCTTCCTGTACATCACCGGCCGCAAGAAGGAGCTGCTCATCACCGCCGGCGGCAAGAACGTGGCCCCCTGCAACATCGAGGCGGCGCTGGAGGAGCTCTCGCTCATCGGCACGGCCGTGGTGATCGGGGACAGGCGCCGGTATCTCACGGCCCTGGTCGCGCTCCATCCCAAGCGAGCGGCCGCGTTCGCGGCACAGCACGGTCTGGACGCGGCCGCCCTGGACGAGAGCGACGCGGTGCGCGCCGAGATCAAGAGGCACGTCGAGCGCGTCAACGAGCGGCTGGCGCGCGCCGAGCAGATCAAGGCGTTCGCCATCCTCCCGCGGCCGCTCAGCCTCGAAGAGGGCGAGCTTACCCCGACCCTCAAGGTGCGGCGCAACGTCGTGAGCGAGCACTTCGCCGCCCAGATCGACGCGATGTACGCCGGCCAGCAGGTCAGCGCGGCGGACGGCGGCGCGCGGCGAACCAGCGGCGGTACTCCTCCATGAGCTGGCGCTGCCCGTCGGGCGCCCGGCGGCGGCAGGTGGAGCGCTCCGCCGATCCCTCGGGCGCGCCCCAGCGGATCTCGACGCAGTCGTTGGGGTTGTAGGCCATCTCCAGCGCCGGGCCGCGCGCCACGAGCTCGGCGAGAGTCAGCGACACGGGTGTGGCGTCGGTGCGCGCATAGGTGAAGCGCCGGGCACGCAGCTCGGCTTCGAGGTCGCGGCGCAGCCCGGCCGCGATCTCGCCCGGCCCTGGACCGGGCGGCAGGCGGTAGCGCTCCGGATGCGCCGCCACGGCTGCGGGAAACCGCTGCACGGTGTCGATGGCGATGAGCAGGCGCATGTCCCGCGAAGGCGTGGCGAAGTCCTCCCAGGGGCCGGTGGTCTCGAAGATGGCGTGCCCGCGAGGCATCTCGATGATGCCGGGGTGCTCTGCCAAGTGGCGCTCGGCCACGCTCTGCACCCGCCGCTGCGCCTCCGCCGCGAGCGCGTCTACCCGCGAGAGAAGCACCGCCCGGGCATCGAGCGGACGCGGGTTGATGAGCGCCTCCACCCGCGCGTAGAAGTCGTCGGCGCTGCCGCCGTACTGCTCCTCGCTGTAGGCCGGGGCGCCGGGCCGGGCGGCGATCTGCGCGTTCGGGACCGCCCGCACCTCACCGCCGCGATACACGAGAGGCCGGAATGCCTTGAAGCCGGCACCGGCGCTCGTGGTGTCAGGGGTGAACAGGAAGGAGCCCGGCCAGAAGCGCCGGCGGCCGATCGTCCCGTCAGGCTGGGCGTCGGCCCCGACCAGCACGCCGTAGCTGCCGGCGGCCTGCGGCAGCCAGTCGGCGACGACCAGGACGTGGCCGTACGGATCGGCAAACACCGCTCCCGGCCGGATGGCCTCGCGGCCAAGGGCGATGGGATAGTAGTCGGTCAAGTCGTCGCGCGGGCCCGTGCGGCCGTTGCCCGAGTGCACGGCGTCCGCGACCGTGGCGCGCACGAAGCGCTGGAATGCCTCCACCTCCCCGCGCTCTTCGCGTACGGCAAGGTCGCTGCCGAGCTCCCGATCGCAGAAGGGGGCGCGGCCGTCCTCGCCGCGGTTGCACTTGCGAAAGCCGAAGGGCAGCCGGAGCTTCCACGCGAAGTAGGCCCGCAGGAAGTAGGGCAGATCCGCGCAATCGGGCTGTAGACTGAGCCGCTCGTCCTCGCCCTGCCCGAGATGGCCAAACAGGATGTTGTGGTCCCGGTCGCGCAGGAGCTGCCGCAGGCTGGACCAAGTGCGATCATCCAGGGGGTAGTCGAAGAGCTGCTCGACGAAGGCGGCGTAGAGGCCCTCGATCGCCTCGCTCCAGCGCCGGCGCGGCTGCCAGACGGGTCCGTCGCCGGCCTGCCGCTGGGCGGGCGTGTCGTACACGCGCCAGCGCGCGCAAGCCTCCAGGCGCGCCCCGTCGCCCACGAGCGCCGTCCACTGCCCCGCAGCCGGGCCCTCGATCTGCGCCAAGTAGCCGAAGGGCGGCCCGCCCAGCCTCCGCAACGCCGGCACGACCCGCCGGCCGTCCGGCCCCAGCAGCCCGATCTCGACCGAACCGAGATCGCGCGCGCTCGTGACCACGACCCGGAGCAACGCGGCCGGGTGGGGGCGGGCCGGGGAGACGTGCACGGCCACGCCGGGCTCCTGCGGGCACCGGTCCTTCTCGGGCGGGCGCACCGCGGCCGCCGGCCGGCGCTGTGCCGCGCCGAGCAGCTCCGGTCCGGGCGTGCGGCCGAAGACGGCGATGCGCGTCAGCCGCTCGACAAACGAACGCCGGCTCGTGCCCCGGCCGAGCTCCAGGTCGCTCACCGTCACGCGGCCGAGCTGGCGCTTCGTCTCCCCGGCGCCGCCGTCGGCAGCCGTGCTGGAGCAGGGCTCCAGGTACTCGGCGAAGGCGTGCAGCACCATCGGCTGGCCCTCGGCGCTGCGGCCGAGGTAGAGCATGATGTGCCCCGGGAAGTGCAGCAGCACGATCCCGCGCCGCGCCGCCGCATCGATCAGCGCCAGGCGCTCCTGCTCGTCGGCGAGGCCATCGAGATCGATGCTCATCGAGGCGGCGCGGGCCTGGAGCCCGCTGTGCCGGGGAAGGTGCAGGCCGAACGACTCGAACACGTCCATCACCAGGCGCGAGCAGTCGCGTCCGCCGCCCTGGTCGCCCCAGCCGTAGGACGTGCCGAGGTAGCGGAATGCCTCCTGGAGAAGCGCGCGCCGCGTAAGGGGCCGACGGCCGTAGGCCGCCTGCTCCGCCGTCAGGGGCTGGCTCTCGTCGAAGCCGCCGGGCGTGGCGAAAACGGCGCGCCGTCCGGCCGCATCGGCGGCGGCCGGGCTGGCGGCCAGGAGCAGGTTCGGCTCGATCGATGCCGTCAAGCCGTGCGCGCGGCCGCGCAGCTCGATCCGCTGCGCCGCGCGCAGCCGGGGCCCGAGCACGAAGGCAGATGCCCACGCGGCGGGCACGAGCGCCGAAAGCGGAGCGTCCGGCGCGATCCACCCGAGCGCGTAGCGGGAGCGCACGAGCGTCATGCCGCCCGCCGCGCGCGCCAGGACTTGCACCGGTTCCTGCGGCCTGATGGTGCTGCACGCGTTGCGGTCGAAAGCCGGATTGACGTCCGGGCGCTGGTACAGGCCGGCCAGGCGCGGGCCGCAACGCAGCGCCACGGGCTCCAAGGCGACGCGCAGCTCGGACGCGAGCGGGGGCAGTGCGGCAATGGCGGCAAATGGCTGCTGCTGTGCCGGCGCGAGCGGCTTGCCGTCCTGCCCCACGTAGGAGCCGGCGGCGACACGCTCGCGCAAGTAGGTGAGTCGCTCGTCCACTTCGCGCCGCAGGCGCGCGGGATCGGGCGCCTCCAGCAGGTCGTAGTGCCCCAGGAGCTCACCGTCGCGCTCGACGGCGAATGCCTCGTTGTGGTCGGCGATGTCCTGCTCCGAGAGCACGACATCGTCCGGGTCGGCGGCGCTCGCGACGCGTGCGAGCCAGTAGCCGAGCTGCTGGTGCTCGGCGCGCACGCGCGGCAGCGGATCCGGGGCAGGCCCCTTCGCCGGGCACGACGCGGCAGCGCCCGGCGCGGCCGTGGGCGCGGCCGGGGCGGCCGCAGTCTCGCCGGATGCCTTGCCAGAGTGGCCGGGCGAGGCGCAGCCGGCCGCGACGAGCGCGGCGAGAAGCAGCGCCAGGCGCCGGCTCGTGCCGGAAGGCGTCCGCGGCGGGTGGCAGCTCAAGCGTGACCTGCCCTTTCCACTCGGAGAGTCATACCACGCGCGGGCTGCGCCTGCGGATTGGGGGTGAAACCGATACGCCCGCACGAACGGAGCGGGCAGACGCGACCGGCAACGCCCTGCGGCCGTCGCGCACTGTGGACGCAGGCGTGCCGTCCGCGGCGAGAATTCCACGCTGGGGCTTCGCCCCAGACCCCGCGAACGGGGCCCCAATCCCGCTCGCCCTGACTGGCGAGTCCTTGCCGGAACCGCAAACTACGAGCGCGCGCAGTATTCTCGGCGGTCTCGGGCGGGGCCAACGAAACGCGCGCGCCTAGCGCCCGCCCGCCTGCAGCCTGCCGAGCAGCCGTTGCGCCTCCGCCAGCCCTTCGCGCTGCGGCGGCCGGGCGCGCTCGGCGGGCGACAGGGCCTCGTAGCCGGCCACGAGCGCGCGCGCCGACTCGAGTTGCGCCGCGCGCTCGCCGAGGTGGCCGAGCAGGTCGACGCGCATGCGCAGGTAGCGCAGCCGCCGGGGCCCGTAGGAGCGCTGCAGCGCCTCGTCGAGGGGCCCCTGCGCCTCGTGAAGGCGGCCCAGGGCCACGAGCGCCTGCGCCAGGCGCGCCGCGGGCTCGTACGCGTCGGGCAGCTCGCGCCGCCGCTGTTCCAGCATCCGCACCGCGTCCTCGCCGCGGCCGAGCTCGAGGTAGGCGTTCATCCGGCCGTAGTCGAAGGTGGCGGCGATCTCGGCCGTGGGCGCGCGCGCCGCAGCGTGCTCCAGAAGATCGAGCTTGCCCTGCGTGGCCTGGCGCGCGCCTGCCGCGTCGCCGGCGGCGCGCAGGGCGTCCGACAGGATGCTCAGCGCGTCCGCGCGGTCGTCAACCGACGACTCCGGCGGGGGGCTCTCGACGTGGGCGCGCAGCCGCGCCAGCGCCTGCTCTCGCGCGCCGCGCGCGAGCTCGGTGCCGGGAAGGCGCGCGGCGCACTCCAGGAGATACGACGCGAAGTCGGCCGGAAGCGCCGCGCCCGCGATGGAGGCCACTTGCTCGACGCCGGTGCGGGCGCAGGCTTCCCAGCGCCCGCGGCGGTACTGGCTATGGAGCAGCCCGTAGGCCGCCTCCGCGCGCCGCGCCCAGCCTGGCTCGGAGCGCTCGATCGCGCGCGCGTAGTTCTCGGCCGCGTCCCGGTAGTCGCCACGCGCCTGCGCCCGCTTGCCGCGCAGCAGGAAGGACAGCGGGCTTTGCGGCTGGGCGCCCGCCTCGTCGCGTGCGTCCGCGGCGCCCTGGACGAAGCCGCGCAGCTCGCCCACCGACGCCGCGCCCTGCCACAGGCCCAGCACCTCGTCGGTCTTGGGATCGAGCACAAAGAGCGTCGGCCAGGCCGTGACCTCGTGGCGATCCAGGAAGGCGGCGTTCTCGGGCCGATCCGTGTCCACGCCGGCCAGCACCACGCGTTCGCCGAGTGGCCGGAGCGCCGGATCGGTGAGCACATAGCTCCTCATGCTAAGGCAGGTGTGGCACCAGGGCGCCCAGATCTCGACGAGCAGGAGCTTGCCCTCAGCCGCTGCCTGGCGGCGCGCCGCGGGCACGTTGTCCTCGATCGCCGTGAGCGCCGGTCCGCTCGGGGCCGCCGGCGCCGCATGAGCGGGCGTTGCGCCTGCGCCCGCCGCCGCCGGGCCGACCGGGGCCGCGGGCGCCCCCGCGGCAGCGGCAGGCGGCACGGGGATCGGCCCCTCCAACGGCGGCGGCTGCCACGTGGCGGAGGGGCCGCAGCCGCACAGCAGGCAGAGCCCCCAGCACGAGAAGCGCGCGCGCGCCATGGCCGCCAAGGCTACACGCTGGCCGGGCGCCGTGCACGGTTGGAAGCCGGGCAGGCGGCCGTTCGCCGGCGATTCTCGAGGCTCAGAGGGCACATCGTCCGCGTGCTCGCCCGCATCCCCTCGGTCGAGCAAGCCGCGCGCGTGCTCGGCATCGACGCCGCGACGCTGCGGCGCAAGCGCAGAAAATGTAGGGCGCGACCACGCGACCGGCGCCATCTCTCGGTCGATCGGCACGAGCACACCATGCGCCCGGTCGACGACTGGGGCCGGCAGGTCGGCGCCAGGCTGTGGGCCGAGCGACCTGGCGCCCGCTAACGGCCGCTAACGCCCGCCACCCCGGCGCGCGCCTCGAACCCGCGCAAGTACGCAGAACAACGCTCGCACCAGGGCTGGCACGGCGCGTGCTGTTGCCCTG
>JACQWT010000594.1 GCA_016209145.1 Deltaproteobacteria bacterium
CGGCCGGCGCGGCGCCTCGGCCGCCGGGCGATTGGCTGATTATGGCCTAAAGGGGTGACCGTAGCGTGGCGAGCCCAACGTGCGCGTACTGCCAATCGCCCATCGAGGACGAACAGGCCCGGACCACGTGCCACGCGTGCTTGGCCTCCTATCATGCCGACTGCTGGCAGGAGAACGGCGGCTGCGGGATCTACGGGTGCACCCAGGCGCCCGCGGTCGAGCCCAGGAAGGCCGTGGAGATCCCGGTCTCGTTCTGGGGGCAGGAGAGCAAGCCGTGTCCGTCCTGCGGTCGGGAGATCCTGGCGGCGGCCCTACGCTGCCGGCACTGCGGCACGACGTTCGCCTCGGCGCAGCCCGAGGCCGTCGACGAGTTCCAACGCCGCGTCACGCGGGAGGGCCGGTTGCCGCAGGTGCGTCGAGCGGTGGCCGTGTGGTTCGTGCTGTCGGTGCTGCCCTGCGCCGCACCGGTGGCGGCCGTCGGCGGGACGGCCCACTATCGTCTGCATCGCGAAGAGATCGCGGCTCTGCCCTCGATCTACGGCGCCCTGGCCAAGCTGGGTATCGGCGTCTCCATCGCTCAGACCATGGCCTTGGTCATCGTCACCTTGCTCTACGGTCTGCTCCAGGGATCCTGAATCGAGCCATGACTGCCCGTCTCCGTCGCTTGAGCGCAGACTACCAGCGGGTACTGGAGGCGTTTGCACGCCATCCCCACATCCGCCTGCTCGAGGCGCAGGGCACGCCCCCCGAGAGATACCGCTTCGAGCTCCGGGTGACGGGGCTCGTGCCGAGCGGCGAGGCCTCCTTCATCGAGCGCAACGAGCACCGCGTGGAGATCTTCCTGCCCCTGGACTATCCCCGGCGTCCGCCCATCTGCCGCATGCTCACAGCGGTGTTCCATCCCAACATCGATCCCCAGAAGATCTGCCTCGGTGACCACTGGAGCGCGGGGCAGTCGCTGGCCGAGATGGTGGTCCGGGTGGCCGAGATGATCTCGTACCAGAGCTACAACACCAAGAGCCCGCTCAATGCCAAGGCTGCTGCCTGGGCCGAGCAGAACGTCGCGCTGCTGCCACTACACAAGGGCGATCTGTCGAGTGGCTGGTAGGCATGAGGTATACTCTTCCTCCACCGGACTTGCGCCAGTCGCGCAACACGTTTGCCGGTCAGGGCGAACGGGGTTGGGGCCCCGTTCGCGGGGTCTGGGGCGAAGCCCCAGCGTGACATTCTCGCCGCGGACGGCACGCCTGCGGTTAAAGGGGCAATGGCCGCGGGGCGTTGCTACTTCGTTGCGTGAGCCCGCTCCGCTCCCGCGGCCGTATCGGTCTCACCCTTGGGTTGCGGGCGAAGCCGGCGCCAGGCGCGTGCTCGCCGCCCCGCCGGCATCCCCGAGCAGGAGCGGCGCGAGCTCGGGCGGGCTCACCTCCGCGCTGTTGAACGCCGGCAGCGCCGTCAGCTCCCGCAGCTCGCGCAGGTGCAGCGGCGAGCAGCAGCACAGGCCGGACAGGGCGTGCGGCGTCAGGCCGAATCGCTCCCCCAGCGTCTGCAGGCCGCCCCGCGCGCCGAGCGCATCCGCGGCGCAGAAGATGAGCCGGTGGATCCGGCTGCGTACTTGTTCGCTCTCGAGCAGCATGGCGGTCTCACGCTGACCCACCCCGTCGGCCAGCTCCACCACCCAGAAATTGTGCGCGTTGTTCGCGTACTTCAGGTCGAGATGGCGGAAGATCCGCAGCAGATCCGACTCGGGCAGGAGGTAGGTCGAGGGGTAGCCCAAGAAAGTGAAGTCGGCGTAGGGGTGAGCGCCGGCGTCGTTCATGTGCAGGATGTCTTTGAGGCTGGCCGTGCCCGTGAGCTTCGAGGCGCGCACGCGCAGGCCGAGCGACGTGAGCGCCCAGCAGCACGCCGCCGCGGCCATGCTCTTGCCCGAGTTCATGGCCGTGCCGCACACCAGGATCATGCGGGCGCGCGGGAAGCGCAGGATCTCGGTCCTCGGTCGTACCAGGGGATGGTCGAGCGTGCTCATGATGGCGCCGCCCGGCCCGCGCACGTAGCCCCAGAGCTCTACACGCGTCGGATCCTTGATCCGGGAGTTCTTCGCGCGCATGACGCCGACGATCCCCGAGCGGGCCAAGAGATCCGCCTCGGGCTGCCAGCGTTCGGGCACGACGCCCTCGTAGTAGTCCGGGGCGTAGCGGTTGCCGAAGACGAAAACCGCGCGCGTGCCGCCGTAGATGTGGTGGATGCGTCCCGCGGCGTTCTCCAGGGAGGAGTGCTGGCCGATGCGCGCGATGCGCCCGTAGACCACGTCGCCCACCCGCGGCGGCCGGTCCTCATGGCTCTCCCAGTGCCGGATCTTGCCCCGCGGCAGGCCAATCGCCGCGCTGGGCAGGAGGTAGCCCCACTGCACGCTTCCCATCGACGCCGGGGCGTAGCCCAGCGCACCGGGACCGTAAAGGGCCGCGACCGGCCTTGGCCGAGCGCGGCGAGCACGGGGGATCCCGGACGTAGTACAACGGCGCCCATGCCCGGCGAGCCCATCGCGCGCCCCCCAGCCCGGGCCCTTGACGCCCTGATCGTGCTCGGCGTCAAGCTGGCCGTGTCCGCGGCCGTCCTCGCCTGCGGCTTTCGCGCCGTGAGCGACGACGACTTCGCCCGGGTGGTCCTTGCCCAAGAGTGGGCCGCCGCGCCCCGGCTCGATCCCAGCGGATCGAGCTGGCTGCCGTTGCCCTTCTGGCTCAGCGGCCTCGGCATGATGGCGCTGGGGCGCTCCCTCGAGGTGGCGCGCGCGCTCGCTGTCGCGCTCGGCCTGGGCGCCGCGCTGCTCGTCTGGGTCGCGGCGCGCTGGCTCGGGCTTGGCCGCCCCGCTGCCCTCGCCGGAGCCATCCTGGCCGCGGTGTTCCCCTGGAGTGCCCGGCTCGGCGTGGCCACCGTTCCCGAGTTGTACGCCGCCGCGCTGTGCCTGGTCGGCGTCGCTGCCGCGACGCAGCCTTCCCCTGGCCGCCGGCTCTGGGGCGCGCTTGCCATGCTCGGCGCCTGCCTGTCGCGCTACGAGCCGTGGCTGCTCGGCGCGGGCCTGTCGGTCCTGACCCTGTACGACTTCCTGCTCGCGCCCGCCGGCCGCTCCAGACCGCGCGCCCAGCGGGCGCTGGGCGCCCTTGCCGCCGGCCTGGCGGTAGCAGGCCCGCTGGCGTGGTTGCTGCACAACGCGCTCGCGCACGGGGAGGCGTTGCACTTCCTGCGCCGCGTGTCCGACTACGAGCGAGCCTTGCTCGGCGCCCGCGATCCCGTCCTGGCGGCGCTGCGCTACCCGATCGCCGTGGTCACGCAGGAGCCCGAGCTCGCCCTGTGCGCGGCGCTGCTCTTGCCCGAGGCCGGCAGGCTGGGCACGGCCGCGGTGCGGCGCCGGGTGCTGCTGTTGGCGCTGCTCCTGCTCGCGGGCCCGTGCCTCGGCGGCCTGCGCGGCGGAGCGCCGACCCACCACCCGGAGCGCGCCGTGCTGGCGATCTGGCTGCTCTTGTGCTTGCTGGTGGCTGCGGCTGGCCACCGCCTGCTGGGACGGGCCTCGCCCCGCGCTCGCGCGCTGCTCTACTGCGCCGGGGCCGCGCTGCTCGCTGCCGCTGCGGGTTGGGTGAGGCCGCGCACCGTGCAGGCGGAGCCCTTCGCGCGGCGCGACGCCGAGCTGGCCGTCGGCCACGCAGCCGGAGCCGCTGCCGGCCCGGCGGGACGCGTGCTCGTCGAGGCTGCCGACTACGGCTACTTCGCCGTGCTGGCCGCGAGCGGCCGGCCCGAGCGCTTCGTGCTGGACAGGTCCATCGATCCGCGCCACCCGCTTGGGGCATCGAGCTTCGCGTCGGGGCCGCAGCTCGTGCGGCGGCTAGCCGAGGCGGGGGCCACACACGTCGTGGCGCGCCCCTCGCCCACGACCGAGGCAGTGCTGCGCGCGCCGCTCGCGCGAGCCGGCCCCCTTGGCCTGTGGGTGGCGCCCGCCTATCCGACCGGCGCCACGCCGTCCGGCCCGATCCGGTAGCGCTGCCCGCACTCGGGGCAACTGGCCGTGCCGTCCCCGTCCGGCGCCGGGAGGCGTCGCCCGCAGCGGCTCACCCAGCCTCTCACGCGACCCGGAACGCCCACCACGAGAGCGTGGGCCGGCACATCGCGGCAGACGACCGCGCCCGCGCCAACCATGGCGTACGGCCCCACGCTCACGCCGCAGACGAGCGTGGCGTTGGCGCCGATCGTGCAGCCACGGCAAAGGAGCGTGGTCTCGAACGCGTGGCGGCGGCTTACGTGGGCGCGCGGCGAGCGCACGTTGGTCAGCACGCACGAGGGCCCGAGGAAGACATCGTCCTCGACCACCACGCCGTCGTAGACCGAGACGTGGTTCTGGATCTTGACGCGATTGCCCACGATCGCCCCGCCGGAGACGTGCACGCCCTGGCCGAGCGTGCAGCCGGAGCCGATCCGTGCCCCCCGCATGACGTGGCAGAAGTGCCAGATCCGCGTGCCCGGGCCAATCGAGCAAGGCTGCTCGACGATGGCCGACGGATGGATGAAGATCTCGGTGCCAGTCTCGGCCATGGGAAGCCCCGCTGCGCGGTGCCCCCAAACTAGCACTATCGGCATCCCTATTCCCGGGAAGCGGGAATAGAGGGGGCGATCACTGGACCATCGGCTCATCTACTCCCGCTTTTCGAGAATTGAGGCGGCGGTGACGCCTAGCCCCGGAACGGAGAATCAGAGGTTTGCAGCAACTCGCCGCCTGGCCGAGCGAGCTTGCAACACCGCGAACTGGCTGAGCCAAGGGCTAGCCGCCAACTGCTAACGGCTATGAGGGAGCGGCCCAGGTCGGGCGGTGCGCCAGCGCCAAGGGCCCGTGCTGGGAGCAGCGATCGCCGCAGGTCGGCACCCGAGTGCACCAAAGGCGGACCTTCGCATGGCGACCTCGGCGAGGTCGGGACCCGAGTGCACCATAAGCGGGCGTTCGCATGGCGACCTCCGCGCCCCCTTACCCCAGAACGGGTGGCCGCCCGGCCGCGGGAGCCCTCCACGTTTCGAGATTGCTGTCCGGAGGACAGGAGCGTGGACGCGGCGGCCCGCCGCCGCAACCATCCCGAGGGCGGCTGGTGACTTGGTCGCTCCGGGCGCCTGCCCGGGATCTCTGGCCGCCGGCGCGAAAGCATGGCAGCACGGCTCTGGCCGGCCCGGCCGTGCCCGTTCTTGCGAGAGCCGTCATGCGTGCAGGCATCCACGACGCGTTGGCGGGCGGATCCCGCCTCGTTGCCCCATCCCGCTGGCGGCTCCGGCTCACCCCGGTCGTCGGGCTCCAGATCCTGCTGCCGGTCATCACGGTGGGCTCGCTCCTGGCCATCGGCGCGGTCCATCCGCCGGTCATGCTCGTGCTCGGCGCCACCGGCATCCTGGCCCTGTGCCTGGCCCTGGCGGCGCGCCTGGGGCCGCGGCGGGCCTCGCCTGTGACCTCGCCCGTGGCCGTGCTCTTGGCCCTGGCCGGCTTCTGCTTCTTGCAGCAGGTGCCCTTGCCGCTTGGCTGGCTCGAGGTGCTTGGTCCGGCGAACGCAGACGTGTGGAGCCGCGCGCTCTTGCCGCTGGGCGAGAGCGTGGCCGGCCCGGTGCCCCTCTCGCTCGATCCCGGGGCCACGCGCATGGAGGTACTGCGCTGGCTCACCTACGGCGGCGCCTTCGCGGCCGCCAGCGTGGTGGCCTCGCGCCGGGGCGCGCCGTGGGGCGTGGGCCTCGTGTTCATGGCCGCGCTCGTGGCGGCCCTGGCGACCATCGGCCACGGCTTGGTCGGCGCCACCAAGGTCTTCGGCCTCTACGAGCCGAGCTTCGTCCCCGCTCCCTGGCACGTTGGCCCCCTGCTCAATCCCAACAACCTCTCGGGCTACCTCAACCTCGGCGCGATGTGCGGACTCGGCTTGCTCTTGACGCGCGAGCCGGTCGCTCCACACTGGCTGGTCGGCGTGTGCGTGGCCGTGCTGGTCGGCGTCAACGTCACCACTGGCTCGCGCGGCGGCGTGGCCCTGCTTCCGGTGGGCGTGCTCGTGCTGGCCGTCATCGTGACGCTGAGCCGGCGCCGCCGGGGGCACAGTTCGTCGTCGGTTCGTCGCGCCCGGCTGGTGATGGTGCTGGCAGTCGCCTTCGGAGTCGTGCTCGCGCTCCTTGGCGGGACGAGCGGGACCTGGAAGGAGATCTTCGACGAGAACTTGGACAAGCTCGGCATGCTGCTCTGGGTCAGGCCGCTCGTGTCCGAGTTCCGCTGGCTCGGCGTAGGCCGCGGCGCCTTCGAGAGCGTCTTCCCGGCGTTCCAGCAGGGCACCGGCACCGGCGCCGGCTCGATCGTCTACACCCACGCCGAGAACTTCCCGGCGCAGTGGCTGGCCGAGTGGGGCGTGCCCGTGACGGCCGTGGCCCTGGTGGCGCTGTGCTGGCTGTTTCGGCCCGGGCGGTTGGGCGTGGGGCGCAGCGCGGTGGCCGCCGGAGCCTGGCTGGGCGTGCTGCTCGTGCTGGTGCAGAACATGGTCGATCTCGGCCTCGAGATCCCGGGCCTGTGCGTGGGGGTTGCCGTGGTGCTCGGCTCGCTGTGGGGTGACCAGAGCCGCGTGCTCACCCCCAAGGGCGCGAGCCTGCGCTCGGCGCGGGTCGCGCGCTGGATCGGCGTGGCGGCGCTCGCGGGAGCCCTGGCCGTCGCCGCTGCCGCTCGCACCGGCCTGGACGACCTTGGCGCGGACCGCGCTCGCGTCAAGCAGTCCCTCCTGGAGCAGCCGCGGCCGCGCTCCGCGCTCGAGCGCCGCCGGATCCGCGCCGCGCTGCGCGCCGCCATGCAGCGCCATCCGGCCGAGCCCTACTTCCCGCTGATGGGCGCCCTGCTCGCCTGGCAGGAGCACGACCAGAGCCCCATGCCCTGGCTGCAGCGCGCTCTCGAGCGCTCCCTGCGCAACGGCAAGGCGCACCTGCTCTTGGCCCAGGTGCTGCACGAGCACGGCGCGAAGCGCCAGGCGCTCATGGAGCTGCGGCTCGCCGTACAGAACGACAGCGGCCTGGTCGGGCCGGCGGCCGCGCTCGGCGTGGCCTGGACCCGCGAGACCGAAGGGCTGCTTCTCACCGTTCCCGAGGGCGAGCGGGCCGTCGATAGCCTCGACGCGCTGGGCCTGCAACTCACGGCGGTGGGCGACCGCAGGCTCGGCGCGGCGTTCGACCGGTGGACGATCGAGCGCGACAGCCTACGGCCAGGCCCGCACGGACGGCTCGCCGAGGACGTGATCCTCTCTGCCGGGCAGGGCGGCTGCGCGCAGCGGCGGCGGTGCGAGCAGGCGATCGAGGAGCATGTGGCAGCCCTGCGGCTGGCGCGCCCGGAGCTGTCGCTGGCGGCGCAGCTCCGGGCCCGGTGGCTGCTGGCCGTAGGTGACCCGGCAGGGGCGGTAGGCCTGCTCGTGCGCGAGTGCGAGCAGGCCACCGACTACGCGAGCTGCCTACATGTGCGCGCGCTGGCGGCCGCCAAGCTCGAGGGGCCGCGGGAGCTGGGTGACGCGGCCAAAGAGCTGCTCACGGCCTCCTGTATGCAGCCCGAGCCCTGCGCGGCCGCGGCAAGCTGGATCGGCGAGCTCTACGCCGGCCGCGGCGAGTGGGCGGCGGCCGTGACTGCGTTCGCGCGCGCCGCGCAGGAGGAGCCCACGGAGGCGCGCTTCATCAGGCTGGGCGACGCCGCCAGCCAGGCCGGCCTGCACGGGCAGGCGGCGGATGCGTATGCCCGGGCCCTGCGGCTGCACGGCAGTGACGATCCCGCCCTGCGCGCGCGCCTCGAGCGCGAGAAGGAGCACACCATGAACCAGCTCCTGCACCAGTGAGCTCCGCCGCGAGATCCCATGCCCGAACTGCCCAACCTGGAAACCGAGCTGCGCGACAAGATCGTCGCGCGGCTCGCCCTGCGCGACGTCGATCCGGCGAGCGTCACGCGCGACACGCCTCTCTTCGACGGGGGCCTGGGGCTAGACTCGCTCGACGCCCTGGAGCTGACGGTCATGCTCGAGGAGGACTACCGCATCGTCGTGGCGGTGGCCGAGCGCGACGCGGCGATCTTCGGCACCCTCGGCACGCTTGCCGACTTCGTCCGAACGAACTACCAGCGCGACATCGATCGGATCCAGCAATGATTCTCAGGGGCTCGGGCCACAAGTACGACGGCTCGTGGCGCATGGTTCTCTACGAAGCCGACGGCGCGGGCAAGTGCTCGCCGAAGCTGGCCAAGAGCTATCTGGACGAAGAGATCCAGGTCTACCACGAGCAGCGGCAGCGAGAGCTCGTGCGCCTGCACCGCGCGCTGTTCGCCGGCGAGATCAGCCCCATTGGCTTCTTCGCCGGGCTACAGCGGGTCGATCTGCGCTACCTCGCCTCGTGCGTGCGGCTGCGTCCGGCGCAGGTGCGCTCGCACCTGACGCCCGCGGGCTTCGAGCGCATCGATGTCCGGACGCTGCGGCGCTACGCGCGCGTGTTCGACATCGCGGTGGCCGACTTCTTCGCGTTCACCGAGCTGGCGGACGGTCTCGGCGCCCAGACGGAGCACGCCCAGGATCGCCTCGTCGAGCAGATCAAGGTATTTGTCGGGCCGGCATGATGGACTCCGACGCCGTGCGCACGATCGAGGGCTACACCCACGAGGTGGCCTCCCATTGCGAGACCGGCAGCGTACGCAACCTGTTGCGGCACGCCGGCGTCGACGTCTCCGAGCCCATGGTGTTCGGGGTCGGTTCCGGTCCTGCCTTCTACTACCTGTTCTTCGTCAAGGGGCCGAGCGGCATGCCGCTGGTGGCGCTGCGCAACAAGCCGGGCCACATCTTCCGGCAGGTCGGCCGCCTGTGCGGCATCGACTTCTTTCGCCGCCGGCTGCGCACCACGCGCGAGGCCATGGCGCGCGCCGATGCGCTCATCGACGCCGGGATCCCGCCCGCCGCCTGCGTGGACATGTTCCGCATGAAGTACCTGCCGCCGCACCTGCGCGTTCATGCGCCCATGCACTTCGTGGCCCTCGTCGGCCGCGACGAGCACGGCTACGCCGTCTCGGATCCCTACCACCCCGCCCTGGCACGGCTGGGCCGCGAGGATCTGGAGGCGGCCTGGGCGACGGGCGCTCCGATGGCCCAGGACAACCTGCTGGTCTACGTCCGCCGTGTCCCGCCCCGCATCGACTGGCCGCGGGCCGCCGCCCGGGCGATGCGCCGGACCAGCCGGGCCATGCTGCTGCCCCCGGTCCCGAGCCGTATCGTGTGGTTCGCGGGCATCGCGGGGATCCGGACGTACGCGCGCGCGCTGCGCTCTTGGCTCAGCCGCTACCGCGGCGTGCCCCTACGCGAGGGCATGCTCTTCAACGCCGTGGGCTTCGAGGACCAGGGAACCGGCGGTGGGGCCTTCCGCCTGATGTACGGCGCCTTCCTGCAGGAGGTGGCGGCCCAGCGCGGATCGGAGGAGCTGGCGGCCCTCGCCCGGCGGATGGTCGAGCACGGCCGCGAGTGGCGCCGGGCCTCGCGCCAGCTCGTCGTGCTGGCGCGCGCCATTCCCATGGTCGAGGACGAATACGACGATTGGCTGCGCGAGAGCCGGCAACCCCTGGAGGATGGCCTCGCCGAGCTGAGCGGGCGCTTCATGGCTTTTGCCGAGATCGAGCGGGCGCTGTGGCGCGATCTGGGCGCGCTCGCCGCGAAGCTGGGCTAACGGCTAACGGCTATGCGCGAGCCCGCCTTCATCCAGGCCAGAGGGGTGCGCAAGCGCTATCGCGGAGCTAGCCGCGACGCCGTCCGCGGGCTGTGTCTGGACATCGGCCGGGGCACGGTCTTCGGTCTGCTCGGCCCCAACGGGGCGGGCAAGACCACGACGTTGCTCCTGCTCTGCGGTCTGCTGCGCCCCGACGCGGGCACCGTTGCGGTAGCCGGAGCCCGCGACCCGCTGCGGGCGCGCCGCCGCATCGGGCTCGTCCCCCAGAACCCCGCCCTGTACGGCAGGCTCACGGCGCGGGAGAACATGCAGCTCTTCGGGAGCCTGCACGGCCTGGGCGGCGGGCGGCTGCGCGCCCGCTGCCAGGAGCTGCTCCGGAGGATCGATCTCGGCGAGCGCGCCGACGATCGCGTCGAGACCTACTCGGCGGGCATGGTGCGCCGCCTGAACCTCGTGGCCGGGCTGGTCCACGAGCCCGACATCCTGCTGCTCGACGAGCCCACCGTCGGCATCGATCCCCAGTCGCGCGCCCGCCTCTTCGACATCGTGCACGAAGAGCGCCGCCGCGGCGTGACGGCCCTGTACACCACGCACCACCTGGAAGAAGCGAGCCAGCTCTGCGATCGCGTGGCGATCATGGACCAGGGAGAGCTGCTGGTCGAGGACACTCCGGCCGGGCTCGTCGCCGCACAGGGGCGCTACCGCATCGAGCTCCAGGTGGACCGGTTTCCCCAGCCCTTCGCGCAGGCCATCGCCACGCTCGACCCGACGGCCGTCATCTCCGAGAGGGACGGCCTGCTCGTTGCCAGCACGTCCGACCAGGGGGGCGCGATGCAGCTTCTGGAAGGGGTGCGGGCCGCGGCGCAGAGCCACGGCGTCGCCGTCTCGCTGCGCCGAGTGGACGAGCCGAGCCTGGAGGGCGTGTTCCTGGCGCTCACGGGCCGGAGCATGAGAGATGTGGCCGAGTAGAGCGGAGCGCACGGCCATCCGGGCCATCATCGCGAGCGAGATCAAGCTCCTGTACCGCGATCCCGCGGCTCTGGTGATGCTGTTCCTGCTGCCCGCGCTGTTCATCGCGGTCGTGTCCGTCTCGCTGCAGGGCGCCTTCTCCTCCACCGGTGACCGGGCCCAGCTCCGGGTCGTGCTGGTCGACGAAGACGGCGGCCCGCTGGCGGACAAGCTCGTCACGAGGATGCAGGAGAGCGGCGCCCTGCGCGTGGCGGCGCCGCGCAGGGGCGAGCGCGTGGCGCGCGCGGCCGCGCTGCTGGCGCTGCGCGAGCACCGCTGCGATCTGGTGGTGGCGGTTCCGAAAGGCAGCTCGGCAGCGTTGCGCGGCGAGGGCGCGAAGCAGGCCGAGGTCAACGTGCAGGTGATCCTCGATCCGGTCATCTCTGCGCCCGTGGCGCGCGCGACCGAGAGCATCGTCCGTGCCGCCGTCCTCGGCGCGAGCATCGAGGCGTTGCGCGAGCGGCTGCGCGAGTCGTCGCGGGCCCGCGTCAAGGCCGAGGACGCGGCCCGCGCCGAGGCCAAGGCCGCGCAGGCCAGGGCCGAGGCCGCGCGGCGGGCCTGCGCGTCGCGGCGGCCGCCGGGACAGGCGCCAGTCCCACCCGCGGCCGAGCCGCCAGGAGGTTCTGACGCCGGCTCCGGCGGGGGCGACGCCGGCGCCGAAAA
>JACQWT010000595.1 GCA_016209145.1 Deltaproteobacteria bacterium
AGGAAGCGGCACAGCGCGTCCCAATGGTTCACGGTGTATTGCAAGGCGCGTCGGATGGCGGTTCCCTCCGCCACCTCGGGGTGTGCGAGCATCTCGGTGCGCCAGCGTTCGAATTGCGCGATGACGGGCCCGGCGCGCTCTTGCCGCAACCGCAACCGTGTCGAGGGAGGCAGCGAGGCGAAGAACCCGTTCAAGTTTCTCGACGCCTACGAGAAGGGCGACCGGGAGATCTTCTTCGGCCGCGACGCGGAGATCGAGGAGATCCTCGCCCGCCTCTACCGGAGCCGGGTCCTGGTGGTCCTGGTCTCCTGCGGCATCCGGCACGAGCTGGACCAGAACGACCAGCCCACGCGCCGGGATACGCTCGCCGTGGGCCGGGCCCGCCTCGGCGCGGCCAGGGCCGGCCGGCTCTGGTAGGCGAAATCGGGCCCGTGGAACGCTGTCGCCTGGGCGCAGAGCGAGATCGTCTCCGCGGCCAACGCCGAGGCCCGAAGGCTCCTCGTCGAGGGGAAGCCATCGATGGCCAGGGTCGCGCTCGCGGTGCTCGACCAGGAGGGCCTGGGCGACCGCAAGGACAGGATCGTGCTGGCCCAGCTTGCCGATGCCAAGTAGGGCGGGGGCTTGTCATCGAGTAGGCGCCCCCTCAACTCCAGGGACCGCCACGGGCACCACCCGGAGACCCTCGATGTCCGCGAAGCGGGCAGGGGCCGCCGGCCCCGGCGGCGGGCCCGACTGAACAAGCGAGCCCCCTGGCCGTCCAAGGATCCTGGCCATGCGCGCGCGGCGTCGTTCTCCTGCTACAGCTTCAATCGGGCGTGCATGGCACGGCGCTCCCGCGCTATGCTGCGCCGCGTCGGGGTCCGGCGGCGGGCCCGGCGCGAGATCGAGGACCCTACCGCGAGGGGGCCTGGCATGGCCGACAAGAGCAAGGAACTGTTCACCATCGTCCTACCCGGCGGGCGCGTGGCGCGCGTCCCCTACGGCGTGCTCGAGCGGTACGTCGAGGAGGGGGCGCGCAGCCAGCACGGCAGCGACGCCGCGCCGGGCGGACCGGACGAGCGGACGCACGAGCCTGACCCGGCGGGAGGATCCATGATCACGATCAACGTCTACGCGGACAGCGGCAAGGTGGCCATCCACCGCAAGCAGCCGGAAGAGGACGACGTCGTCGCCCATTCCATGAGCGTCGATCCCGCCACCGGCACGAGCGAGTGGCACACGGACTGGGAGCAGGGGCAATGCGAGTACACCGACGAATCGGGCTTCCCCCGGACGGCCTACGCCTGGCATCGTCACCCGTTCGGGACCGAGTACACCGAGCTGTTCGAAGGCTAGGGCCGCCCGCCGGAGCAGCCGGCCTGCTCGGCACGGCCCTGCTGTTCGCCGCCGGCGCCAATGGCTGCGTGCCCAGGAACCATCCGCTGGGCGACAACGGCCAGGTCGAGATCCGCCTCAACGACCAACTGCCCATCTACGCGGCCGACATACTCGACGCGAACGGGGCGCCCGTGCTGCCGCGGCAGGTCCCGTACGAGAAGGCCGTCCAGCTCCTGCTCACCGACGGCAACGAGGCGGACAGCGGAGCCTACGTGGACGTGCGCATCGATCCGGCGCAGGTGCTCGCGCTCGTGCCGGTAGACGACACCTGCGAGCACCTCTCCGGCACGTTCCGTTGCACGGCCTCGGAGGACGGCTTCGCCAACTTCGTGCTGCGCTCCGAGGCGGACTGGTCCGGCCAGGCCGAGCTTGCCGTGACGGGCGGGGCGGGCGCGACCAAAGCCATCGAGGTCAAGCCCGCCGGCCTGCCCGCGGAGGCGGCCAACTTCCGGCTCATCATAGGCCAGACCGACGAGGACACGGGCAAGGTGCTGGCGACTTACAGCCGCCTGGCGTGCAGCATCGGTCCCAAACCGGATCTGCCTGAAAGCCAGTGGCCGGACGGCCAGATCCGCGTGCGCGAGGCGTGGGTGCGGGCCGACCCGCCGCCGACTCAGCCCGGCGCCATCGAGCACGCGCCCGCGATCGTGCAGTCCTTGCATCCCGAAGGCATGCTGAGCCTGCTCGGCAACTGCGCCGGGCGCAGCAGCCGGCTGCGCGTGCAGCTCGACGCCAAGGGCGAGTCGCCCAGGTTCTACCTCTGCTTCAGCGACCTCGGGGGCACGGTCGAGCTGACCTATCGCTCGGGCGAGAAGACCGAGGAGAACCCACGCACCTTGGTGGTGGAGCCCGAGCCGCTGCTGCTGCGCGTGCGCCAGCTCAACCCCGCGCTCGTGGCCGGCGGCTCGGCCCTGCCGGCGGTGGAGGTTTCGGCCTTCGCGGCCGGAGCGGTCCAGGTCGCCATGCCCATCGACATCACCAGCGACGAGCCCGCGGTCCTCGTGCCCAACTTCGCCACCATGATGCTGGACGGCGAGCCAAACCCTCCCCTTCAGGTGACGGTGGACGCGCTCGCTGCCGGTGAGGCTCGCCTGCAAGTCACACCGCGGCTGTTCAGCCAGCCGAGGTGCGAGTCCCTGCCCTTCACGGTCGTCGAGCCCGAGTATTGACAGGACGCCGGCTTTCGCCTGCGGGCGCGCGAGCACCCCACCCTATGAAACGCACCTACCGACTCCAAGTCGCGCGAGCTCTGGCGGCCGTCGCCGCTATCGCGCTGCTCGGCGGCGCGCCACCGGCCGCGGCGCAGGACGAGCCCTCGGGAGACGAGCCGCCGCCCGACGAGCCGCCGCCCGACGAGCCGCCGCCCTACACGCCGCGCTCTTTCGGGGCGCCCCCGCCCGTCTCGGGGGGCAGCGGTGAGATGCCCGTCGACTGGACGGGCGCGATCCAGCTCCTGCGCGTCACCGGCGCGGCGGCCGGCGCGGCCGAGGCCAAGGCCGCCACGGAGATCTTCCCGGACGCGACCAAGGTCTGGATGCAGGTCTACGGCATGGATCCGCGCCAGATCGAGGCGGCCCGCCGCGGCGCCCGCAAGTGGATCTGCTCGTCGGGCTGCGCCCTGGGCCAGGGCGCGCCCGCGCCCGTAGGCGACGCCATGCTGCGTAGCATCAAGGCGCAGACTCCGACCCAGCCCCTGCCGCTTACCATCTGGCGGCCCATCCGCAAGGGCGGCAGCCAGGACACGCCGAGCGGGGCCACCACCACGGGCAGGCTCATGTTCGATCCGGTCCTGCTCGGCCGCCGCTCCTACAAGCACGTGTGCACGTACGGGCCGGTCGAGAAGCCGGCCGCCCCGGGCGAGGCGGTCCCGCCGCCCCTGTGCAGGCAGCGCGAAGGCAAGCCGGAGGTGCCGACGCCCGATTCCGCCGAGCTCAGCCTGGGCATGCAGTGGCCGCGCTCGTCCGAGATGGCCGACTTCCAGTATCTGGCCATCGTCGATAGCTGCGGCAACGCCCGCGTGCAGCCCTTCCAGCGTGAGTTCTCGGTGCCGGTCTACGAGGTCGCCTCGGGCGGCTGCGGCAGAGCCGACGGCACGGTGCTGCGCGTGTTTCCCTCGGGCACCTGGATCCGCATCACGGCCTTCAACCTCGACCAGCCCGCGGCCGGCAACGTGGTCAGTGCCACGTTCCGCGTGACCGTGCCGGCCCTGGAGGATCTGGTCAGCGCCGACACGCCGCCCATCCTGTTCCCCGATCCCAGCCCGAGCGAGCTCGTGGTCGATTGCGGGCCGCGCGTGCTCAGGGCCGCGCCCGGGCCGGCCGACATCCCGCGCCCCGCGCCGGCCAAAGAGCCGGCCAAGGCCCCGCCGGGCAAGGAAGCGGCCGCCGGCAAGGCCGTGCCGGGCACGGCCTCCCCTCCCCCGCCCCGCATTACCCGCATCATCCCGGAGAGCACGCCCGCGGGGCAACCCCTGGCGCACCAGGGGCTGATCATCGCGCCCGAACCTCTGCTGCGCGGCAACTGCCGCATCGAGCTGCGCGGCCAGATCAAGCGCCGGCTCGTGGCGCCGCTGGCGCTGCGCGTGCGGCTCACGCGCACCGATTCGCCAACCCAGCCCGTCCTGGTGGACGAGCCCTGGATCGTCACGCCCACCGACTCCGTCTACCGGCTCAAGCCGCTGGGCGAGGGCTTCGATGGCGAGTCACGGCTTCAGCTCGAGATCTACAGCGATCCCCGCTCCGCCGACGGCAACGTGATCCTGCTCTCCGACGCCGGCCGGCTCGCCCGCCTGGAAAACGCCAGCGCCGTCCCCGACGAGAAGCTGCAGCGGCTCATCGGCGCCGTGACGATCTACTCGGCGCCGCTGTGCGGCGAGTCGAACTTCGAGACGGTCGAGGCCGCGGGAAGCTGCCTGCGCGGCTACTTCACCGTGCCGGCGATGCTCGCCACGCTACAGCTCACGCGCGCTCCGTGGGTGGAGCGGCCCCTCATCACGCGCAAGATCCTGAGCGCCGTGGGCGTGGCCTTCGCCATCGACAGCTACGATCCGGTCGAGCGCGAGGCATTTCCCATTGCCTTGCAGTTGGGCGGCTTCGTCCAGGATCTGGGCGAGGAGCGCATCGGGCTCCTGGGCTACGCCGGCATCGCACCCACGCTGCCCGTCCTGGGCAAGGGCGGGAACACGACGAGCATCGGCGTCTTGGCCGGCGCGGGCGTGGAGTACATCTCCAACACCAACGGTCCCGACGAGGGGCTCAAGCCGGCCGCCTTCCTGTCGATCGTCGTCCAGGTCGGCCAGGCCAACCCCGCCGAGACGGCCACGGGGAAGACGAGCTTCGGCACGTACGAGGGCGACTAGGTCGCCGTGGCACGCCGCCCCCTCGCCTTCGTCGTCTTCTTCGTCCTCATGGCCGCCGCCGTCGCGGCCGTGCACTACTACATCTACCAGCGCATGGTGCGCGCGCCTCGACTGGGCCCGCCGGTCGAGCGCGTCGCCGCCTGGGCGGTGACGGGCCTCGCCCTAGCCGTCCCGGCCACGATGGTGGCAAGCCGCTTCCTTGCCCCGCGCCTTGCCGCGTGGCTGGCCTGGCCGGCATTCGTCTGGCTGGGGCTCGTCCTGCTGTTGCTGTTCCTGCTTGCCGCCGCGGAGCTCGTCCGTGCGGGCATGCTCGCGGGCGCTTGGCTGCAAGGCCAGCCTCTGTCGCCGGCCGGACGCCTCGTGCTGGCGCGCCTGCTCGCGGCTGCGGTTCTGGGGATCGCCGTCGCGCTTGCCGCGCACGGCATCGCCCAGGCGCGCGCTCCCGCGGCGGTGCGAAGCGTGCGCGTACTTCTGCCGCGCCTGCCTGCCCGCCTGTCCGGCTTTCGCCTGGTGCAGCTTACCGACCTGCACCTCGGGCCGACTCTGGGCCGCGACTGGCTCGCACAGGTGGTCGCGCGAACGAACGCCCTCGGGCCCGATGTCGTCGCCATCACGGGCGATCTGGCCGAGGGCCCACCCGCCCGGTTTCACGACGAGATCCAACCGCTCGGCCAACTTTCGGCCCGCTACGGCGTGTTCTTCGTCACCGGCAACCACGAGTACTACAACGGTCCGGATGCCTGGGCACGCGAGCTCACGGGGCTTGGGATCCGCGTGCTGCGCAACGAGCGGGTGGCGATCGGCGGGCCGGGTCTTGAGGGCCTCGATCTGGCCGGCGTGGAGAACTTCGTGGCCTTCGGGCCGGGCGCCGGGGCCGACCTGGGCCGGGCGCTGCGCGGCCGGGACGAGCGGCGCGAGCTGGTCCTGCTGGCGCACGAGCCCCGCCAGATCCATGAGGCGGTAGCAAATGGGGTCGGCCTGCAGTTGAGCGGGCACACCCACGGCGGGCAGATCTTCCCGTGGAGCCTTTTCGTGCGACTCCAGCAGCCCGCGGTCTCCGGCCTCGCGAAGTTCGGGGCCACCCAGCTCTACGTGAGCCGCGGCACGGGCTACTGGGGGCCGCCCATGCGCATCGGCGCGCCGGCCGAGATCACGGTGATCGAGCTCTTTAAGGGCGAGCCGTAACCATCGGAGATCGAACCAGTCATTTCTCCAGCGGCTTGGCCTCGTCCTTCTCGCAGTTGATGTACGGCGGCTCGGGGTACTTGCCCGGCTCGTCCAGGCGCTGGAGCGTGAAGTGCGAGCCGCCCTTGGACGAGAGATCGACGGGGATGGGCTCGGTCACCTTGCCCGTCACGGTGCCGCAGTGGAAATCGCCAGGGGCGCAGAGGGCGCCGTGGAGCACGGCCTCCTCGACCACGAGGTTCGAGCCGCTGATCGGGTTCGCCGCGCCGGCCACGGCCACGTGGCCCAGCTCGCCGTCAAAGCAGCCGTCGGCGCCGGCGGTGAACGGCCCGAAGTCCTCCGGCTCGTTGCCCACGACGGTCTTGCGATCCGCCGCCGCCAGGGCCTCGAGGTGCAGGCCGAGCTCGATGGCTCCGCCGGAGCCGGGCGCGGCCGTCACCTTTGCCGCGAACAGCACGGGATTGCTCGGATCCAGGTATGCCGACAAGGCGAACAGGTAGTCCCCGGCGATCTGCGCGGCGTCGGCCGGGGCCGTGATGCAGCCGGGGCAGCTCCCCGCGTCGCCGGTGGTCACGACGGGCTGCCTGGCGGCGAAGGCATCGAACGCGCCTTCCGTATCGGGACAGGCGGTCAGAAGGGCAGGAGCGGCAACGAGCAAGAAGCAGCACGATCTAGCTGAAACCATTTGACACCCCAGGGCGAGTCAACGTTCACTCGCGCCCGGCCCCGGACGGCGGGGAGCCCGGACGCGCGCGACCTATAGCACGCGCACGCCGGCACGGGGTACACCTTCGCAACGCCCCCCATGACCCCGCACGACTCCAATGCGCCAAATCACCCTCGCCACCGCCACGCTGCTTCCCCTGTGCCTGCTCGCCGCGCGCGCCGAGGCCGGCGGCCTCTCCGTCGCCCGCTTCGGGGGCGAGCACGGCCACCCGACGACCGACAACCCCACGGCCATCTACTATAATCCGGCGGGGATCGGCCTGAGCCATGGCGTGAACGTCTTCCTCGACGGCAGCTTCGCCCTGCGCAGCATCGACTACTACCGCGCGGCGCCGGCCGAGCCCGAGGACAACGAGGTGCCCGAGCCGGCGGACGCCAAGGGGGCGAACAACGGGCAGGCCACCCTGTTCAACGTCATCGCCCTCCCCATGATCGGCGCGACCGCCAAGTTCGGCGACAAGCCTCTGGCGGGCGCGGTGGGCCTGGGCTTCTACGTGCCCTTCGGCGGCACGGCGATCTGGGGCAAGGACGAGTCGTTCGCCAACAGCACGACGTACCCGGGCCCCTACGACGGCACGCAGCGTTGGTACAGCATCGACGGAACCATCCGGTCGCTCTTCTTCACGGCGGCCGCGGCGCTCTCCATCGACAAGCGCTTCCACCTCGGGCTTTCGGGCAACCTCATCAAGTCGGAGATCAACTCCGTGCGGGCGCGCATCGCCACGGGCAGCAACGATCTCACGCTCGAGGGCCGATCGCTGCTGAAGGCGGACGGCTGGCAGGGGAGCCTGGGCGCAGGCGTGGTGGTCGAGCCCATCCGCGACGAGCTGCGGCTCGGCTTCTCCTACCAAAGCCGGCCGAACATCGCCGGCGGCATGACGCTCAAGGGCAAGCTCAAGAACAACTACGGCGCCGTCTCCGAGCAGGACGTGCAGATGACGCAGGACATGCCCGACATCTTCCGCCTGGGCGCGAGCTGGCGTCCGGCCAAGTACATCGAGCTGCGGCTGCACGGCGACTACACGCGCTGGAGTGCGTTTACGAACCAGTGCATCGGCGCGCAGGATCTGCCCTGCGAGGTCAAAGCCGACGGCTCGGCCGTGCCCGACGCCGAAGTCGAGGGCGGCAAGAACGGCGTGATCGTCAACCTGCCGCGCGACTGGAACGACACGTTCGGCGTCCGGGCGGGCATGAGCTACTGGGTGCGCAAGAACATCGAGCTCATGACCGGCGCGGGATACGACTCGAGCGCCATCCCCGATTCCACGCTCGAGCCGGCCCTGCTGGACTTCAACAAGGTCTCGGTGGCCCTGGGCGGCCGGTTCGCGCTGACCGACTGGCTGCAGGCGGCGCTCACCTACACGAGCTTCTACTACCTCCCGCGCAACACCGCGGGCGAGCCCGGACAGACCGGCGACCTGGACGCCTGCGAGGACCAGGAGCGCGCGTGCCAGGCGGTGTACAAGGCGCCCTCCCGGGGCCCGGACGCGGGCGGCTCGTACTCGCAGTACATCGGCGTCATCAACGTCAACCTCCAGGGCTCCTTCGACGTGCTGTGACGCCGGTGCGCCGCTTCTCCCTCGGCCCCCAAACCGCCCTGGTGTTGGAGCAGGGCGACATCACGCGGTCGGACGCCGACGCCATCGTCAACGCCGCCAACGAGCGGATGCTCGGCGGCGGCGGCGTGGACGGCGCCATCCACCGGGCGGCGGGCCCCGGGCTGCGCGAGGCCTGCGAGGCCGTGGCAGAGGTGCGGCCGGGCGTGCGCTGCCCCACGGGCGAGGCGCGCATCACGCCGGGCTTCGACTTGAAGGCGCGCTGGGTCATCCACACCGTCGGCCCCGTGTACCGGGGGGCGGCCAGCGCAGCGCCGCTCGCCTCCTGCTATCGCTCCTGTCTCAGGCTCGCGGCCGAGCACGGCATCGGGACCATCGCCTTTCCCGCCATCTCCTGCGGCGTCTATGGCTACCCGCGCGGCGAGGCGGCCGAGATCTCACTGCGCTCCTGCCGCGAGGTTCTCGCCGCGGCCCCCGAGCTCCGGGAGATCCGCTTCGTCCTGTTCGGTGACGAGCCCTACGCTGCGTGGCTTCAGGCGGCCGAGGCGCTCGTGCGGTAGGCTCCATACTATTCCTGCACCGAATATACGCCAGTCACGCAACATCCTCGCCGGGCAGGGCGAACGGGGTTGGGGCCCCGTTCGCGGGGTCTGGGGCGAAGCCCCAGCGTGGAATTCTCGCCGCGGACGGCCCGCCTGCGGCCACAGGGAGCAACGGCCGCGGGGCGTTGCCCGTTGCATGGACGCGCTCCGCTCCCGCCGGCCTGCCGATTTCGCGTATTGGGTTGCGGGCGCAGCCCGCGCTAGGCAACGATGGCCTGTTCCGTTCGCCGCGGCGCTGCTCCTGCTGGCCTGCTCGGCTCCAACTGAGCCCGCCCCCGGAGCCGGGGCCTCGGGCGGCGGTGGTGCCGGCGGCAGCGGCGGCGGCGCGGCAGGAGGCGGCGCGGGCGGTGGCGGCGGTCAAGCCGGCGCCGCGGGCGCCGGCGGAGGAGGCGGCCAAGAGAGCGTGGAGATCGAGGAGTTGCTCGAGGCTCTGCGCGCCGACCTGGAGGGCACGATGCTCTCCCAGTCGCAGAAGACCGGCTGGCCGGTGCCCGTGGGCAGTGGCTACCTCTTCGTCTCGACGCTGCCCGGGCTCGATCTGCTTGCCGGCGATCACGACGGCTGGGCCGGCACGCCGATGAACGCGGACGACGGCTTCGCGTGGCTTTTCGCCGGCGTCGAGCAAGGCACACGCTACAAGCTCACCGACGGCGTGAAGTGGGAGCCCGATCCCTGGTCGCGCGCCTACCTGTACGACGAGTACGGCCTGATGAGCGCGGTCGAGCCCGCCGGGGCGCACTTCGAGCGGCACTTCGCCGTGGAGGGCGGCGCGATGCAGCCGCGCACGGTGCGCGTGTGGATCCCGCCCGGGCCGGCCACGCACGTGCTCTACGTCGAGGACGGGCAGAACCTGTTCGACCCGGAGGCGCCGTGGGGAAGCTGGAAGCTCCAGGACAGCGCGCCCGAGGCGATGATGATCGTCGGCATCGACAACACGCCGGCGCGCATGGACGAGTACACGCACGTTCAAGATCTGATCGACGGCGAGCTGTGCGGCGGAGATGGCGACTCCTACGCCGACCTCGTGCAGCAGGTCGTGCGCGGGCTCGTCAAGCAGCAGTACGGCGAGCCGGGCCGCGTCGGCCTGATGGGCTCGTCGCTGGGCGGCCTCATCAGCTTCCACATCGCCGACCGCTACCCCGGCGAGTACGACTTCGCCGCCAGCCTCTCGGGCACGATGGGCTGGGGCTCGATCGGCCTGAGCGACGGCGCGCAGAACGAGACGATGATCGAGCGCTACGCCAAGCACGGCCACCAGGGGACGGCCCTGTACCTCGACTCGGGCGGCGGCGGGACGTGCTACGACGCCGACGGCGACGACATCGAGGACGACGACCCGGAGGCCGAGGACAACTACTGCGAGAACCGCCAGTTGGAGCAGGTGCTCCAAGAGGCCGGCTACGTGCCCGATACCGACCTGTGGCACTGGTGGGAGCCGGACGCCGAGCACAACGAGGCGGCCTGGGCCGCGCGCGTGTGGCGGCCGCTGGAGATCTTCGCGGGGATGTGAGCCCCCCTGGGCTTGACCGGCGCAGGGGCGCCGCGCAAGCTAGGAGCATGGCCATCATCGAGAAGGCGGTGGAGCTCATCGGTCCGAAGGCCAGTGAGACGGTGGTGATGCTGTTCGACAGCGGCGCGAGCGTGTCTTGTGTGGACCGCGAGCTGGCGTGCCGGCTTGGCACGCCGGTGCCGCTGCCGCGGCCACGCCGATTCGGGCTCGCCGAGGCAGGGCGGGAGATCGTGGTCAGCGACAGCCTGCACCTGGACTTCCACTTCAAGGGGCTGGAGCTGTTCGACGACTTCTTCGTGGTTCCGGACCTTGCCGAGCAGGCGATCATCGGCACCAAGACCATGCAGGCGTGGCGCATGAAGCTCGACTTCGAGCAGGACGACGTCATCGTGGATCCTCGGGTGGCGCGCCTGCGCCTCGTCGGGATGCAGGAAGCCTGACCGGCCGGCTGGCTACCGGCGACGGCATCGACGACGACGGCCGGCGCGGCAGCCTACTTGATCCTCTCCGTCTTGCAGCCGAGCAGGATCTGGATCTTGGCCTCGGTGTCGCCCTTGGCGAGCTGGCAGGTGGCCGGGCAAAGGAGCAGCTTCGTCGGCTGCACCGGGTCGTCGTAGTACCAGCCGCCCTTGCCGCCGCAGTCCTCGGTCTGCGGCACGATCTGCGGCGCGCCGCCGCCGAGGGTGAGCAGCACGTTGACGTGGTCGTAGGCCACCTCGCCGCCCGCTACGAGCTCCGGGATCTCGTACTCGCACGGCAGCGCCTTGACGCGAACCTCGGTCAGCGCGTCCTGGAACCCCTGGAGCACGTTGTCGGCGTCCACCAGCACGGCCGAACCACTGCCGCCGGCGGCAGCCACCGTGTCGGCGAAGTCGTGGTCCACGCCGGGCAACCCGATGACGAAGGTGTAGACCGGCGGGGCGTAGCCGGCGCCCTTGGCCGCGAGCGCGGCGATGACCTGGGTGTCCTCGGGATCGACTCCGCCGCAGGTGGGCGCCGGCCCCTGCGGCTTGCCGTCGGTCACCAGCAGCACGGCGCTGGTCTCGCCGGGGTTGTTCTTCGCGAGCTCGATGCCCTTGAGAATTGCACCGCCCAGGGCCGGGTAGGTAGGCGTGCTCAGACCGTTGGGCGTCTCGGCCTCGATGCCCGACTCGATGGCGGGGGCGTGGTCGGGCAGCTCCCCGAACGGCACGCTCGGGACGGCGTATGCCTGCTGGTCGCAGGCCGGAACGGCGTCCGGCGGGCGCGGGAAGAACTTCAAGGCCACGCGCAGGCCGGCCGAGGCCGGATCCTCGACGAATGCCTTGAGGCCGGCCTTGGCCGCCTCCCACTTGTTGCCGGACATCGACGCCGACTTGTCCAGCATGACGTACAGGCTGAGGGGCAGGGCCTTCGCGTCGTGCGTGAGCAGGGCGCAGGCCGCGTCCGGATCCGGGCCGTCGCCCACGCCGGCGTCGAGCAACTCGCCGCCGCTGCCTCCTGCCCCGCCGCTGCTGCTGCTGCCCGCTGCGCCGCCACTCCCGCTCCCGAAGCCACCCGCGCCGGAGGGCGCGGCGCCCGGCGGGCCGGCCCCGGCGCTGCAACCGTGCACACCGGCGGCGGCGAGCATGGCCGCCGCCGAGAGCAGGGCGCAGGCACGGGCAACCGAATCGGCGGCCGGCATGGATCCGTTCACTCCTGGGCTCAGGCTATCGCATCGGACAAAGCCGCGCTTGGCAAAAGGCACTACAGCGCGCACAATGACTGCATGCGTAGTCGCATGCAGACGCGGGCGGCGGTGGCGATGTGGGTGTGCGCGGTGCTGGCCGGCGGCTGCGCGGCCTCGAGCTCGGTCGACGAGCCAGGCCCCACGTCGGGTGCGCCGGACGCAGGCGCGGCCGGTGCGGCGGGCGGTCAAGGCGGCGGCAGCGGGACGGGAGGCGGCGGCGGCGAGGGCGCAGAAGGGGGCGCGGCCGGCGCGGGAGGAGGCGCGGCCGGCGCGGCCGGCAGCGCGGGCGGCGGGGGCGGACCCGAGTGCTCGGGCGGCTGCCCGCTCGACCATCACGACATCGACAACAACCCGCTTACCGGACCGTGCGGCTGCGAGTACGAGTGCACCATCACCTCGAACGACGATCCCATCGATCCCAACTTCGAGGATGCGAACTGCGACGGCGGCGACGGGCTCGTGGAGCAGTGCGTGTACGTCTCCGTGACCGAGGGCGACGACTCGAGCGGCGACGGCACGCGCTTCGGGCCACTCAAGACCATTGCCGCGGCGATCGCCTTCGCCAAGGACCACGCCGTGCCGGCGGTCTGCGTTTCGGGCGAGACCTACGAGGAGGCCGTCACGGTGGTCTCGGACATCGACATCTACGGCGGCTTCGACCAGGCCCACCCCGAGTTCAAGTTCCGGCGCACGCCCCAGGCGGTCACCACCGTCAAGGCGACGGGAACGGTCTTCCTCGCGCCCCAGATCGATCAGGACACGCACCTCGAGGGCATCACCATCGAGGCGCAGACGCCGGCCGGGCCGGGCCAGAGCAGCTTCGGCGTGCGCCTGCTCGGCGGCGCCGCGAAGCTGTACGTCCGCTACAACGCGATCTCGGCGACGCCCGGCTCGGACGGGGCAGCCGGGACGAGCGGTGCGCCCCACGGCTCGTCAACGCCGCCGGCCGGCGCCAACGGAGGCAACGGCTCGGGCGGCAGCGGCGGCGGGGGCGGCCCGAAAGACGGAGGCTGCGCCGCCTGGGGCGGCAAGGGCGGCGACGGCGGCAGCGGATCCGGCAGCGGGGGCCAGGGCAACCCCGGCAGCGGCGGCGCCTCAGGCGGCGGCGGCGGCAAGGGGTACTCCGGCATGCTCTGCATCAGCACCGGCGTCGGCGACGGGGGCAACGGCTCGGCCGGCGTGAACGGCGCGAACGGCAGCAAGGGCACGGGCGGCGGCGCCGTGGGCAGCGTCAAGGACGGCAACTACACTCCGGCGAGCGGCACGGGCGGCGGCCAGGGTGAGAACGGCACGGGCGGCGGCGGAGGCGGCGGCGGCGGCGCCATCGACGGCAACGTCTTCTGCAGCGCCAAGGGTGGCGGCGGGGGCGGGGCCGGCGGGTGCGGAGGGCTCGGCGGCAACCTCGGCGCGGGCGGCGGCGGCGGGGGCGGCAGCTTCGGCGTGTTCGTCGTCGCCGGGCACTGCATGGTCGAGGGCAACACCATCACCACGGGCAAGGGCGGCAACGGGGGCGACGGAGGCAACGGCGCCGCGGGCCAGGGCGGCGGCCCTCCCGGCAGCGGCGGCAAGGGCAAGGAGGGCGGCGGGCTGAACGACTCGGGCGGCGACGGCGGCCCGGGCGGGCCGGGCGGCAGCGGCGGCGCCGGCGGGCCGGCAGGCGGTGGCGGCGGCGGCCCGAGCGCGTGCGCTGCCGGCGATCTGGCCGTGCTCGACTACGCCGGCAACAAGTGCAACGCCGGCGCCCCCGGGCTCGGCGGCAAGGGCGGCACCAGCCCCGCCGGCAACGGCGGCGACGGCAGCCAGGGCAAGAACGGCGACAAGGTGCACATCACGTAGCGCGGGCCGGATCCAAATCGGCGTCGCTCGCGCGCTCGGCCCCTCGGCCCGTCGGCTGGTCGAAATGACCACTTGACCAGTCAAGTAGCCTAAAGTACGATCTCTGCGTGGCGGACGAGGTGCACGGGCAGGCGATCGAGTCGCTTCCGGTGAGCCGCCTCAAAGCCGAGTGCCTCCGCGTCGTCGAATCGGTCCGGACCGAAGGCCGCGAGTACCTCATCACGAAGCATGGCAAGGCGGTCGCCCGCCTGGTGCCGCTGAGCGGGGCTCGTTCGCCCCGGGGTGCGTGGAAGGACCGCGTCCGCGCGATCGGCGACATCGTCCACTGCGACTGGTCGCAGGAGTTCGAGGCGTCGCGCCGGTGACCTATCTGCTCGACACGCACATCCTGGTCTGGTGGTGGGCCGACGATGCGGCCCTGCCCTCGGCATTCGCCGAGCGCCTCGATGCGGCGATCGCGCAGGGCGAGCCCGTCGCCGTGAGCTGCATCTCGTTCTGGGAGATCGCCATGCTCGTCGAGCGAGGGCGGCTACAGCTCGCGGCGCCAGTAGACGCCTTCCTCGGCGAGGTCGAAGCTCACCCCGCCATGCGGGTCCTGCCCATCTCCGCCGCAGTAGCGGTCGAGAGCACGCGTCTCGGCCCGTCGTATCCGCGGGATCCGGCCGACCGCATCATCCCCGCGGCACGCGGAAAGGCGCTCGGCATCGTACTCGACGCGAACCGATCCGCCCTCGACGAGCGAGCCGGTCTGCTCGATGCGCCAGTCCGCCCCGAACGCCAGCACCGCCGACTGCGACGAGAACGCGCCCTCGCCCGTGCCGGCACCCTGATCTGCGCCTCCACAGCCCGCCACGGCCGCCAAGGCGAGCGTCGCGAGCGCGGTGAGTTGGTTTCTCATGGTCGTACCTCGTGAGTTGCCGGGGTGCGAAGCAAGAACCGAGCCGATGCGGCATGCTTCCAGCCCTGCGCCAGGGTACGTGAAATGACTACATTCGTTGCCAATGTAGGTGCGGGTAGTTGGCAGAGGCTGGATCACCGCCGTCCCAGGAACCTGGATTTGGACCGAACCATCTCGCGCGAGCGCAGCTAGGAGCGTGTCGGAGAAAGCGTGCTCGAAATGGTCCAAGTTATCGAAATCGCTCACTTTACTCTGACGCTGGAACCGAACAATTCCGCGCACTTAGTTTTTTCTCCGACAGACTCCTAGAGCAGCGACCCCGTCAAGCCTGGGGGAGCTCTGCTGGGATTCGGAGTACGTTCTCTCGCCGCTGGCCGCCCGGCCCGCCGCTCACTCCGGCACCGGCGTCAGCTCGACTTCCAGCTCGACCGGCGCTTCGCCCACGTTGACGAGCCGGTCCCAGGGGAAACAGCCGACCTTCTCCACGCTGATGCGGTGCTCGCCGCGCGGCAGCGCCACGCCGCGCCGGCCGACCTCGCCGAGCTTGCCCACGTAACGGTCGTCGATGGTCACGAGCGCGTCCGCCGCGGAGCCGCGCAGCCGTAGTGCCGTCGTCGGCACGGGC
>JACQWT010000596.1 GCA_016209145.1 Deltaproteobacteria bacterium
GATCGCGATGCGATCGCGATCCGGACGCGGGCTCACCGCCGCGCGCGCCACGGTGCAGCGCGCAGCCTTGCCGCGGGCTCGCCGCAGTGAGATGCTTCCAGAGCTGCGGGTGTCTTCTCCGCGCTCGTCCTGCCGGACAGGGGGCCTACATGCAGTTGGCGGAGCTTTCGTCTCGGATCTCGCTGAGCGCCCTGGTGCTCTCGCTCGCGCTGGTTGGAAGCTGCGGCCAGGACCAGCAGGCCGAGCCAGCCGGCGGCCTGCTCGCCGAGCTCGGCGTGCGCTTCCCTGCTGCTTCAGGCCAGCTTCGCGCTACGGGCTTCGGCGAGGCGAACCTGATCGAGGTGACGGCGCCTGAGCGCGCCAGCGAGGCGCTGCGGATCGGCTGCGCCGGCGTGACGGATTCGGCGGCGGCGGCGGTGGCCGGGCAGGGCTGCACGTGCCGGGCGGCCGGTGGCCGTGGCCGGTCGACGGGCAGCGGGACGTTGCTGGCGTTGCTCGCCGGCGCTGCGCTGCGGTGGCGGCGGCGGGCGCCCGGCGAAGCGCGACGGGCGGCAGGCGCGAAGACGACGAGGCGAGCGACGGGAGCAGAACGTCGGACGTCCCGTGGCGAGCCATCTCGGATGCTTCTGGCCGCCAGCGTAGCGGTCGCGGCGCTGGCCCTCCCGGGGTGCGGCCCGAGCGAGGAGCTCCAAGGAGTGGGCGGGGGCTCGGAGGGAAGTCGCCCGGACGCGGCGCGGGCGACGATGGCGGAGTCGGCCGAGGCCCGCGAGATGGTCGACGAATTGCACGCGCGCTTCCGGATCGAGCAATCGCCTGAGCCCTCGCCCGTTGGCCCGCCGGCAATGAACCTGCTTGGTCGAGCGCTCCGCGCGACCGCCAGGCCCGTTCTTCGGGCCTCGGTTGTCGACCGCTTCGAGCGCGAGGGCGGCTTCATCCGGCCGCATCTTCCCGACAGCGCCTGGCGCGGGGTGATCCACCGCGCGCGCGTTCTGCTGCCGGCGCGTGCGAACGAACCGTTTCGGCTGCGCGACGACGACACTGGCATGTCGGTGCGCGTGACCCTGGAGGGCGCGGGCGACATCGAGGGCGAGGCGACAGACGGCTACGTCGCGTACCGCGGCGCAGCGCCACACGGCGGGCACATCGTGCACCGCGTGCACGCCGAGGGGACCGAGGACTACATCACCTTCGACCAACCGCCGGCACAAGCAGAGGTTCGGTACACGGTGGCGCTGAGTAACGAAGTCGCTGGCCTGCGGCTCGTCGGAAACGTGCTCGAGTTCCTCGACGACGGCGGCGCGCCACGGCTTCGGATGGGCTCGCCCTACCTGGTCGACGACGAGGGACAGCGCCACGACGCAACGATCGCGGTAGCTGGCTGCGCCTACGACGAAAATCCCCGCGGCCCTTGGGGGCGAGCGGTCGTGCCTCCCGGGGCGGCCGAATGCCGGATCACCGTGACGCTGCTCTGCGAGAAGTGCCGATATCCGGCCGTTCTCGACCCGCTGTGGACAACGACAGGCAGCATGGCCTACGTGCGAGCCTTCCACACAGCCAGTCTTCTGGGCGACGGCAAGGTCCTCGTTGCCGGGGGCGGGGGCTCGTTGCCGGGGGGAGGAGGGGCCACCGAGGTGTATGACCCGGACAAAGTTACCTGGGCGCTGACTGGACCTATGAACTGCCAGCACTTCGAGCACACCGCCAGCGTGCTCGCCAACGGCAAGGTCCTCGTCGCGGGCGCAGGAGCCACGAGCGCCGAACTGTATGACCCCGCCAAGGGCATCTGGGTGCCAACGGCAGACATGTTGCCCGGGCGGAGCCGCCACACCGCCAGCGTGCTCGCCAACGGCAAGGTCCTCGTCGCGGGCGGAGTAGTCCTAGCCAGCGCCGCGCTGTACGACCCGCTCAACGGCACGTGGAAAGCGACGGGAAGCATGTTCCAGACGCGGTATGTCCACGCCGCCACGGTGTTGGGCAACGCGAAGGTCCTCGTTGCTGGCGGCCACAACGGGAGCCACGAGCTATCGGGCGCCGAGCTGTACGACCCGGATGATGGCACGTGGGCGCCGACAGGCAGCATGAACGTGAAGCGGTACTTCCATACTGCCAACGTGCTAGGCGGCGGCAAAGTCCTCGTCACGGGAGGGATCGGGGGTGGGAAGAGCGCGGAGCTCTATGACCCGGCCAAGGGCACCTGGACGCCGACGGAAAATATGGCGAAAGGCCGATACGAGCACACTGCCACGGTCCTTGGCAACGGCAAGGTTCTTGTGGTCGGTGGCTATGGCGCTTGCGGTGAGTGCGCGGAGCTCTTCGGCCTCATCAAAGGCGGCGACACCTGCAACGTCGACGGCGAGTGTGACGTGGGCTGGTGCGCGGACAAGCACTGCTGCGACAAGCCCTGCCAAGAGCTCTGCCAGGCCTGCACGGCGGCCAAGAAGGGCTACGGCAAGGACGGAGTCTGCGAGCCGATCGCCATCGGAAGCGACGCGGACAACGAGTGCCTGGACGAGGGCTCACCAGCGTGCGGGCTCAACGGGCTTTGCGACGGCAAGGGCGCGTGCCAGCATTATCCGGTGCCGAAGGGGTGCACTCCGGAGGCGTGTCAGGGCGGGGCGGAGTGCAAGAGCGGCCTCTGTGCTGACGGCATGTGCTGCAACAGCGCGTGCGCGGGCCAGTGTCAGGCGTGTAGCGCCGCAGCCAAGGGCTACGGGGATGACGGGGTATGCGAGCTCGTGGCTGCCGGTGTCGAGGATCCGAACGGGGCGCCACCGTGCGAGGGCCTCAAGGCGTGCGACGGGGCGGGGCAGTGCAGGAAGAAGAACGGCCAGCCGTGCGTGGGGGCCTACGAGTGCGTGAGCGGAGATTGCGCCGACAAGCTGTGCTGCGACGATGCCTGCAAGGGGCCGTGCGAGGCATGCGACATCGTGCCGGGCACCTGCACGGCGCATGGCTTCGGCTCCGACCCGGAGGGCGACTGCGGGCCGAACGAGCGGTGCGACGGCAAGGGGGCGTGCAAGAAGAAGAGTGGCCAGAGCTGCGTGGGGCCGGGCGAGTGCCTGAGCGGCAAGTGCGCCGACGGCTTCTGTTGCGATGCGCCGTGCGCGGGGCCCTGCGACGTGTGCGCCGCCTTGCTTGGCGCGGCGCAGGACGGCACCTGCACGTACCTGAAGGCAGGTGAGGCTGGAAGCCCGAGCTGCGCGCCGCATGTTTGCCCGGGCGGGTCGGCGGCGTGCGGCACGTCTTGCGCTACCAGCAAGGACTGCGCGGCGGTGGCGTACTGCGCCGGGGGCAAGTGCGCCTACAAGAAAGCGAGCGGGGCCTTGTGCGGCTTGGCCGAGGAGTGCACGAGCGACTTCTGCGTGGACGGGGTGTGTTGCCAGGCGCTGTGCAACGGGAGCTGCGAGGGGTGCGACGGCTTGCCCGGGATCTGCAAGCTGCACGAGTTCGGGACTGACCCCAACGGTGAGTGCGGCGTGGGGAAGCAGTGCGACGGGTCCGGCGCCTGCAAGGAGGAGAACGGCCAGGGCTGTGCTGGAGGCGGCGAGTGCCTCAGCGCAAACTGCACAGACGGCTTCTGCTGCGACGTGCCGTGTTCCGGGCCCTGCGACGTGTGCGCGGCCTCGGCGGGCGCGACGAAGGACGGAGCGTGCACGTACCTGAAGGCCGGTGCTGCGGGAAGCCCGAGCTGCGCGCCGCATGTCTGCCCGGGCGGGTCGGCGGCGTGCGGCGACTCGTGCGCGAGCAGCCAGGAGTGCGCGCCGGTGGCATATTGCGCGGCGGGCGAGTGCGCTTTCAAAAAGGTGAGCGGGGCCCCGTGCAGCTTGGCCGAGGAGTGCACGAGCGACTTCTGTGCCGACGGCTCCTGCTGCCAGACCGCGTGCAACGGGACGTGCCAGGGATGCAGCATCGGGACGGGGCTGTGCACGCCCCACAAGTTCGGGACTGACCCCGACGCCGAGTGCGGGATGGGAGGGCGATGCGACGGCCTCGGCGCTTGCAGGAAGGTCGGCGGCCAGCCGTGCGTAGGTGGCGGCGAGTGTCTGACGGGCAACTGCGTGGACGGCGTGTGCTGCGACACGGCCTGCGCTGGCTCTTGTGACGTCTGTGCGGCTCCGCTCGGGGCGAGCCAGGATGGGACGTGCACGCAGGTGGAAGCCGGCGTGGCGGGAAGCCCGAGCTGCGCGCCGTACGTCTGCACGGGCGCCTTGGCCGATTGCGGCAGTTCCTGCGCGAGCGGCGCGGAGTGCGCGCCAGGAGCGTACTGCTCGTTGGGGGCGTGTTTCCCCAAGAAGCTCAAGGGTGAGCCATGCGGCTCCGCCGAGGAGTGCAGCAGCGGCTTCTGCGTGGACGGCTACTGCTGCAACTCGGCGTGCCCCGGGAGCTGCGAGGCCTGCGACGTCGAGGGCACGTTCGGCGTGTGCGCGAACTTGCCGGCGAACGAGCCGCCGCGGCCCGGGCACCCGTCTTGCGAGACGAGCGAGGCGCAGTGCGCGGGCTACTGCAGCGGCAAGAGCAACGGCTGCGCCTACCCGGGCAAGGAGGCCGAGTGCGGCGAGCGGGCCTGCACGGGCGGGCGCGAGGGCGTCGCCGCGGTGCACCACTGTGATGGCAAGGGTGGCTGTGGCGATGCGGAGCTGCAGGAGTGCCTACCGTATGCGTGCGCCGCGGACGGGTGCAAGGCGTCGTGCGCGGCCGACGAGGACTGCGCGGAGAAGTTTGCGTGCGAGAGCGCGACGGGCAAGTGCGTTCCCCGGAGCAAGAACGTCTGCGCGCCCGACGGGCACACCAGCATCTTGGCCGACGGCACGACCAAGGACTGCGGAGCCTACGGCTGCATCGAGGAGGACGGCACGTGCCGCAACTCGTGCCGCAACGCGGGCGACTGCGCGCCGGGCCACCGCTGTGACTCGAGCGGGCGGTGCGTGCCGGACGCGGCGGCGGCGGTGGCCGGGCAGGGCTGCACGTGCCGGGCGGCGGGTGCGGGCTCAGGCTCCGGGTTGGCCGGGCTAGTGGCCGTGGTGGCTGCTGCCGCGTGGCGCAGCCGGCGACGAGCGCTCGGGGCGTGCCGGCCCACCTACCTGGACGGACCGAGCCTGGTTGCCGCGCCGATCCTGGACGCGCTCGAGCCAAGCACGGGCGGCGTGTACCTGGGACTGCCTCCGGCGCAGCCTCCACGGCTTGGACCGAGCGCGGGGCTCGCACGCTCTGGCCGCTGAGCGGCGATGGCGTCGCGTCCCCACCCACGCGCTCTGGCTCCATGGCGCGCGGCCCGGGGAGCCACTATGGTAGCCTGAGGCTGATGGCGCGCCACTTCAACACCGCCGGGCCGTGCCTCGCGGGCCGGCACTACATGGTGCCGCCCGAGCCGCGGCTGCCCGAGGCGCAGCCGCTCATCGAGCAAGGCGCTTTCTTGGTGGTGCATGCGCCGCGGCAGACGGGCAAGAGCACCACGCTCGGCGCCATTGCCCGCCGGCTCGCGGCCCAGGGCCGGTACGCGGCAGTGCACTTCTCCTGCGAGACCGCGGAGCCGGCGGGGGATGACTACGAGCGGGCCGAGCGCATCGTGCTCGGGAGCCTGGCCGACGCCGCGGCCCGCCAAGGCCTGGGCGCCGAGTTGCTGCCGCCACGGCCGTGGCCCCAGGCCGAGCCGGGGCGGCTAGGGAGTTTGATCTGGCGTTTCCGCGCTGCGGGGTGATGGGCAGGGCGGCGAGGGGCGGTGGGGGGCAGCGATGACATCGGCC
>JACQWT010000590.1 GCA_016209145.1 Deltaproteobacteria bacterium
ACGAGTTCGTGCACGTCCGGCTCTGCGTACCCGTGTTGCACAGCCCGCAGCTCTTGCTGTCCTGCTGGCCCGGGCTGCACTGCGCCGGGTCGACGCAGTTGCTCCAGTCGCCCCAGACGCACGAGTTCGAGCAGGCGTGGCTCTGCGTGCCCGTCTTGCATTGCCCGCAAGCCTGGCTCTCCTGCTTGCCCGCCGGGCACTCGCCCTGGCCATTGCACTCGCTCCACTGGCCGCTCTGGCACTGCTGCTGGCCGCAGTAGCCGCAGCTCTTGACCTCGCCGCCCTTGCAGGACACGCACGACCCCCACTGGCAGGTGTTGTCGCAGGTCTTGTTCTGCCCCTCCGCGCAGCCGGCAGAGCTCACCTCGCCCGGCGCGCACGGACCCTCTCCCTGGCAGGCGCTCCAAGGGCCCCACTCGCAGGCGTCGGAACAGGAGCGCGTCTTGTTGCCGCAGTTGCCGCACGACGCGGGCTGGTCCTTCTGCCCGGCCGCGCACACCCCTTCGCCCTCGCACGCGCCCCACTGGCCTTCGACGCACTGCTGCTTGCCGCACTTGCTGCCGCAGTCGCGCAGCGCGCCATCTTGGCACGACTCGCACTCGCCCCACTGGCAGCCGCCGGCGCAAGTCTTGTTCTGACCCTGCCCGCAGCCCTCTTCGCTCAGCTCCCCGGGCTGGCACTCGCCTTCGCCCTGGCACTGGCCCCAGGTGCAGTCACTGCCGCACGGCTTGGTCCCGCAGTTGCCGCAAGGCAGCGGGTCGTCCTGCGGCGAGCACTCGCCCGGGCAGCCGCTGGCGGCGCCGTGACCGGCTGCCCCGGCGGCGCCGTGACCGGCTCCGCCGCCCACCCCGGCACCGCCGTGGCCGGAGCCGCCCGAGCTGCTCGGGCTGCCCCCGAAGACGAACTCCTCCCCGCCCCCGCACGCGGCAGCGACAAGCACGCCAAGCGAACCAACCAACACGGCCCTCGATGCTCTCATGATGGATCTCCTCGACGTGGCCGCCACCACGGCCGGCTTCCGTCCCTGCACGACAGCTTCTCCCCGCCCATGCGGCACCACGCCAAGCACGCTCCAGTCTCGCTACTGTACCCTGCCCACTTCGGACATTCCAACCCGCCGTGATGCTTGCAAGGCCCGTTCCAGGCATTCAACCGGCCAGAAAAACGGCGACCAGGCAGAGTACGGCCATGAAAAGACTTGCGCAACCGCGCAAACAGGTGCGAGTTGGAACGAGCCGCTTCGCCGCGGTGGATCCGCGCGTGAGCACGCGCTACGCTACTGGCCATGATCACACGTTTCAGCTTGTTCCTTGTCGCTGGCCTCGCCGCGGCCGCCGCCGCTTGCAGCGGCACGGCCATTGTCGATTCACCCGGCGGCACAGGCGGCGGGGGCGCCAGCGCCAGCTCCAGCGGCTCCTCCTCCGGCAGCTCCAGCGGCTCCTCCTCCGGCAGCTCCAGCGGCTCCTCCTCCGGCAGCTCCAGCAGCAGCAGCGGCGGTCCGAGCGTGCAGCAGGCCTGCCAGGACATCTGCCAGTACTTCAACCAGCAGCACTGCCTCGATGGCGACCCCGGCAAGTGTGCCCAGGAGTGCATGCAGGAGTACTCCAAGGCCGGGCCGTGTCAGGACCTGTTCGCGGCCTGGCTCTTCTGCCTGGACAAGAGCAAGGCGCAGGTGCAGGAGTGCCAGCTCGAGGCCGTCTGTGAGGCCGAGCTGCAGGCGATGCAGAGCTGCTCCGACCCCGGTCCGCCGCCCTGCGAGGACGGCCCCTGTTGGGGAGGCAGCGACGGGAGCTGCGGCTGCACGGCGAAGTGCGAGGGCGGGCTGTACGAAACGCAGTGCCAGGCTTCCGAAGAGCCAGGCCAGCACTTCTGCACGTGCCTGCTCAACGGCAACGCCGTCGGCTACTGCACGGGCGACGGCGAGAGCTGCCAGCCCTTTGGCGGCTGCTGCGCCCAGTATTTCGGCGGCTGGGATTGACGGCTCCCTGCTCTGCTCGCCAGGCCGAGGCCGCTGCCCAGGCGGCTGCCATCGGGCTCGATCTGTCGAGCCACGAGGGCGGCATCGAGCTCGCGACGCGCGCCGGGGCCCGCGCCGGGCGGCGGGCGGTGCTGGCGGGCTTCGCGTTGCTCGGTGCGCTGTCGCTGCTGGGCCTGACTGATGTGCGCCTGGTCGAGCTCGGCGCGGCCGTGGCCATGGACCTGACGATCGCCGTGCTGCTCGGGCACGCGCTGTGGGTCGCCGAGCGCCGCGGCGGCCGCGGCATCGTCACGCCCGTGCACGCCTCGCTGCAGATCGGGCGGAGCTCCGGCAGCGCCGCCGGTGGCAAGCGCCTGCCCGGATGCGCCATCGTGACCGACGGCCGGAGGATCGAGGACGCGCGCGTGCGCGCCGTCCAGGCGCGCATCGTCGAGACGAGCACTCCCGAGCACACGGTCTACCGCCTCTACTTGATCCTGGAGAGCGAGATCGTGCTGGTCGCGTCCGCCAAGGACCGGACGGCGCTCCTGGCGGTCGGCGCCGCCTTGCGCCGCGCTTGCGGCCTGCCCGCGCCCGAGGCGGAGCAGCCCGCGGAGATCGCGGAGACGCCGGGCGAGCGGGCGGCCTTCCGGCTGGGCTACGCGCTGTTCGTGCTCCTGCTCGTGCCCTCCTGGGGCGCCGTCGTGGCCCCGGCTTGGGCGACGGCGGCGGCCGCCGCCGCCACGGTGCCGCTCTACTGGCTCGTCGCCGTAGGAGCGGGCCGCTGGCTGCGCCGGCCTCTGGAGCGCTGGGCCCACGCGCAGTTCGGCGAGTGCCTGGCGCCGAGCACGTAGAGCCTGAGCAGGAATCGCCGGACCGAGCCGGCGCGGCGAGGCGCGAGCCGGCCTAGGCGCGGCCCCGCAGACATAGTCGAACTATCTCAAGGGGCCGCAACGACGGCCGGCGAAGCGGATCGCCGATGCCGGCGACGGGAGGGGATTCCTGCTCAGGCTCGTAGGCCATGCTGGCGCCCGTGTCGCAGCCGTCGTATGCCCGCGCGCCATGGCAGGATTCCCGGACAAGGTGACGCTCGGCCGCTCCGGCTTGCGCGTCGGCCCACTCGGCCTGGCGGGCGGCTACGGCGCGCCCAGCAAGGCGCTCTTGCGCGCCTTCGAGCGCGGCGCGAACTACTGGTACCACGGCTCCCGGCGCGCTCCCGGCATGACGCAGGCCGTGCGCGAAATCCTCGCCATGGGCAAGCGCGAGGAGCTCGTGCTCGTGCTGCAGAGCTACGCGCGCTTCGCGTGGCTGCTGGAGCTGACGTTCACGCGCGGCCTGCGCGCGCTCGGCCTGGACTACGCCGACGTGCTCCTGCTCGGGTGGCACAACCGGCTTCCCGGGGACGCGATCATGGAGCGGGCGCTCTCTTTGAAGA
>JACQWT010000591.1 GCA_016209145.1 Deltaproteobacteria bacterium
CTGTTCATGAACCGCGACATCCCCGGGGGGCTTCACGTCGGCCTCCACGGCGAGGTGCTGGCGCAGCTTGCCGACAGCGTGCACGACTGGCCCTCGGAGGATCTGTTTCCAGCGGTGGGCCTGCCGTCGCTGGGCTAGAGTGGCTGGGCGTGGGCATGACCCGCTGTCTCTTCAGGCAGGGCTTGCCGGGCGCGTTCGTGGCGGCGCTGGCGGTCAGCGGCTGCGCGGGGGGCTCGGACGAGGAGGCGCTGTCCTGCCCGCCGCAGGGTTGCGGCGGGCCAAGCTGGAGCGGGCCGGAGGAGCCGCCCGTCGTCGAGGCCCTCGCCGCCGGCGCCAACGGCGGCCACGCGTGCGCGCTCATGTCGGACCGGACCCTGCGGTGCTGGGGGGACAACTACTGGGGGCAGGCGGGCGTGCCCGACCCCTATCCGTGTGCCACGCAGCCGACGCCCGTGCGTACGATCATGGACGTGTACGAGGTGGCTCCGGGGACGGAGCAGACGTGCGCGCGGCTCAGAGACGGCACGGTCGCGTGCTGGGGGACGAGCAAATACGGCGCTCTCGGCAGCATGGAGGCGCCTGGCGGCATCATACCGCTCACCGTGCCGGACGTAGGGGGTGTGACACGGCTGACCGCCGTGGGGTTCGGCTCCCTTGCGCTGCGGGGGGATGGCACGGTCTGGACCTGGGGACCATGGCACGGGGCTCACGCCCCGTCGTCGCCCTCGTGGTCGCCCATGGCCATCGAGGGGCTCGACTCGGTGCGCACGCCCGCCGAGAGCACGGACTGCGCCGTCAAGGACGACGGGACCGTCTGGTGCTGGGGATGGAACGAAGTCGGGCAGCTCGGTGACGGTACGACCCAGCACCGCTGGGCTCCAGGCCCCGTGAAGGGCCTCGCGGACGCCGTGCAAGCGGCCGGGAACGGGGCGACGACCTGCGCCCTACGCTCCAGCGGAGAGGTGTGCTGCTGGGGTGACAACCACTTTGGCGCGCTCGGCAACAGCTCGGTGAAGGAGAAGATGAGCCTGGTTCCGGTGGCCGTGGCGGGGTTGAGGGACGTCAAGCAGGTGCGTTTGGGGGGCTGGGGATGGGCCTGTGCTGTCCTCGCCGACGGCACGATCGAGTGTTGGGGTGCGCATGGCGCCGACTGGGCCGGCGACGGCAGCGGCGTTTCCGCCGAGCCGGTCGTGATCCAGGGCCTGGCGCCGGTACGCTCGATCGCGCTCGGCTTCGACTTTAGCTGCGCACTTCTTGAGGATCGCTCGGTGTGGTGCTGGGGCGCGAACGAATGCGGCCAGCTCGGCAACGGCACGACCGACGCGAGCTGGGACCAGCCGACCAAGGTCCGGTTCTGAGGGGGTCCAGGCGGAAAGGCGAAAGGAGGGGGCAGCCCATGATGCGACACATCGTGACTGGAGCCGGCGGCGGGCCGCCGGGCCTGCACGGCGGCGGCATCGGCCGCATCTGCGTCACGCCGAAGAGCAAGTACCAGTTCAACGGCGCGTCGGGTGCGACCGAGGAGATCCCGCTCGCCGAGTACGTCGAAGCCGTGGGCTGCGTGTCCGCCGTGCTCGAGGTTCGTTGCCACGCCAAGACCATGGGCACGGGGCAGCAGTTCACGGTCAACGTCTACAACACGAGCTACGACCCGCAGAACCCGAACGCGAGCTTTGCCGAGTTCACGACCATCGGCCCTGCGCCGCTGCGCGAGCCGGCGTACTTCGAGGCATGTCGCGCCGAGACCGATCCGGCGGCGATCTGGAACTGCCTCATGGGCTGGACGGACCAAGTCTGCGAGCCGTAGCCGCGGCGCGCCGCCGCAGCCCGAGCGCGCTCCCACGGGAACCGCAGGCCCGTGGCGAGCGCCCCGGGCAAGCACTGGGCCCGCTCCGCTCCTGCCCCTTCGCCGCCTCCAACGGATGGCCGACGACCGATGCGCCGGCGACTGAGCGGACGACGGGCGGCGTCGCCGCGCCAACATCCTGGATTGCGGGCCCAAGCCGGCGCTGTCATGCTCCGGGAACGACCGTGGACCAGCTCGACGCCCTGGTGAGCATCGCTCTCGACATGACCGCGGCCGAGAGCGCCGGCGACCGCAGCCGCCGGCTGCTCGAGGCGCTTCGCCGGGTCATTCCCTACGACGCCGCGGCCCTGCTCCGGCTGGAGCGGGACGCGCTCGTGCCCCTGGTCGCCAGCGGGCTCTCGCCGCCGGCCCTCGGCCGGCGCTACCTGCTGCGAGAGCACCCGCGCCTGGAGATCATCTGCCGGTCGCGCGAGCCCGTGCTGTTCCCTGCGGACACGGCGCTCCCGGACCCGTTCGACGGTCTTCTGCTGGGCGACCCGGAGGCCAAGCAGAGGATCCATGCCTGCCTCGGCTGCCCGCTGCACGTCCATGGCGAGCTCCTGGGAGCACTCACGGCCGACGCACGGGATCCGCGGGCCTTCGCCGGGATCGACCTGCGCTTCATGACGGCGGTGGCGGCGCTCGCGGCGGCGGAGATGCGCACGACCCAGCTCATCGCGGCGCTCGAGCGCACGGCGGAACGCCAGGGGCTGGTCGCCCGCGACCTGATGCGCGACGCCCTGGTTCAACACGGGAGCCAGATCATCGGCACGAGCCCCGCGATGGCGCGGCTGCGTCGCGAGATCGATCTCGTGGCCCGGAGCGACTTCACCGTGCTCATCCGGGGCGAGACGGGCGTCGGCAAGGAGTTGGTCGCGCACGCGGTGCACGCGGCCTCGGAGCGCAGCGGCCAGGCGCTCATCTACGTCAACTGCGCGGCGCTGCCCGAGACGCTGGCCGAGGCGGAGCTGTTCGGGCACGTGCGCGGCGCCTTCACCGGCGCGAGCGCCGATCGGCCCGGCAAGTTCGAAGTGGCCGACGGCGGGACCCTGCTGCTCGACGAGATCGGCGAGCTGCCGCTCGGGGTGCAGCCCAAGCTCCTGCGTGCCCTGCAGGAGGGCGAGATCCAGCGCGTCGGCGCCGACCGGACTCTCTCGGTCGACGTGCGCCTGCTCGCGGCGACCAACCGGAACCTGGAAGATGAGGTGAAGGCGGGCCGCTTCCGGGCCGATCTGTTCCACCGGCTCGACGTCTTCCCGCTGTACGTGCCGCCGCTGCGCGAGCGGCCGGAGGACATCGCGCTGCTCGCCGGCTACTTCTGCGATCTGGCGCGCCGGCGCCTGGGCCTGGGGCCCGTACGGCTGGCCGCCGACGCCCTGGAGATCCTGGCGGGCTACGCCTGGCCGGGCAACGTGCGCGAGCTGGAGAACGTGATCTCGCGGGTCGTGCTCAAGGCATCGGCGGCGGTGCCGCGCGGCCAGCCGGTAATCGTGTCGTCGGCCGGGCTTGCACCCGAGCTGGCGCGCGCGGTCCCCGTCGCCTTGCAGGAGCCGGCCGCAGTCGTGCCCCCTTTGCCGGGCGGCGAGGCCACCATGAGGGACGCCGTGCGCGACTACCAGCGGGCTCTGGTCCGGCAGGCGCTCGCCCGCAGCGGAGGCAACTGGGCGGCGGCATCGCGCGCGCTGGGCATGGACCGGGGCAACTTCCACCACCTCGCCCGGCGCCTCGGCCTCAAGGGCCCGCGGGCTACTTGACGTACACCTTCCAGAAGCCCTTGCGGGAGCCGACATTATAGTCGTCGCACTCCCAGCGGCCGCCGCCACTCGAAACCAGCCAGTGAGCCGTGGCGCACACGAAGAAGGCGTGGTCCTGGAGTCGGTTGTTGTTCTCCATGCCGTCGTGGCTCCAGGTGTTGGTGTAGTACTGCCCGCCCTTGTAGCCCCACTTGGTCGGGTTCTGCGCGAGGTAGGAGTTGTCCCCCTGCAAGATGGCGAACGAGCCGGCGGCGGTGGGTTTGTTGTTGGTCTGCGCGGTGAAGTAGTCGATGACCGGCGGGGCCGAGGTCTTCAAGTGGATGGTCTTGCCCGGCGAGTCCTTGAAGCAGTTGAACCGCAGCGTCGTCCAGCCGATCGCCACCCGCAGGGCCTGGAGCCCGTCGGCGCCAATGGCCAGGCGGTTGGCGGCCCACGTCTTGATCTGGCTGTAGTCCGACTGGACCGAGTAGCTCGCGGGGTTGTCGTCGGCGAGCACGAGGTTCGTGACTAGGGTCCAGCCGCCGCCGTCGGTGGTCATGTCGCAGTACGCCTGGAAGGCGTCGCCGGGATCGCCGCCGTTGGGATCGATGCTGTACGGGCCGTCGCCCTTGCTCTGCCCCTTCTCCAGCGTCTCGAGGCAGCTCTTGAACGGGCCGGTGTACACGCACTTGCCGGCCTGGCATGCCTGCCCCTTCCCGCAGGCCTGGCCGCAGCCGCCGCAGTTGGCCGGATCGGTCTGCGTATCGACGCAGGCGTTGCCGCACTTGGTGAGGTTGCCGCCGCAGAACAGCTCGCAAGCGCCCGCGGAGCAGATCTCGCCCTTGCCGCAGCCCTTGCCGCAGGAGCCGCAGTTGGCCGGATCGATGGCCGTGTCCACACACTTGCTGCCGCACTTGGTCGTGCCCCCGTTGCACTGCAGGCTGCAGACGCCGGCAGCACAGACCTGGCCGCCCGGACAGGCGTTGCCGCACCCTCCGCAGTGCGCCGGATCGTTCTGCACGTTCGCGCAGGCCGAGCCGCACTTCGTCGTGCCCCCCGCGCACTGCAGTGCGCACATCCCGCCCGAGCACACCTGGCCGGCCGCGCAGGCGTTGTTGCACTGGCCGCAGTTGGCCGGATCGAGCTCCACGACCACGCAGGCCGAGCCGCACTTGGTCGTGCCCCCGGCGCA
>JACQWT010000170.1 GCA_016209145.1 Deltaproteobacteria bacterium
GTCGAACTTCCCGCCCCGGTTGCCGTTCCAGAAGTAGGTGACATGGCCGTACTTCTGGGTCTCGCTCGTGGCGAACTGGGGCACACCGCTGCGCGCCAGGTACTCGCCGACCGTCCGCTCGATGGCCGGCGGCTCCACGAGGTAGCGCTTGGGGATCTCGAGATCGCCGTCGTACTGCATCATGCCGGCGTAGAGCACGTCAGGCCGGGTGCCGCGGTCGAACTCGGCGAAGTCCTCCTCGTCGAAGGCGCGGCTCAGCTCGATCGCCCGGTCGCCCCGGAAGTTGAAGAACACGACCGCGTCGCCGTCGCGGATGGGGCCGACCGGCCGGCCGTCCTCTACGATCACGAACTCCGGCTGGTTCTGGTCGTCCAGCCCCGGCTGCTCCGCGCGGTAGGTCTCGATCGCCTCGCGCGCCGAGCGGAAGCGCCGGCCGCGGCCGTGCACGTGGGCGTTGTAGCCCCGCTCCACCACGGACCAGTTGGCGTTGTAGCGATCCATGGTCACGAGCATGCGGCCCCCGCCGGAGGCGATGCGGAAGCAGCGCCCGGGCTGGGCCGAGATCTCCGCGAGCAGTGCTTCCAGCGGCTCGATGTACTCTAGAGCGCTCGTTTTGGGCACATCGCGGCCGTCGAGCAGCGGATGGACGAAGCAGTGCTCGATGCCCTCAGCGGCGGCGCGGCGGATGAGGGCGAAGAGCTGATCGATGTGGCTGTGCACGTTGCCGTCGCTCAAGAGGCCGATGAAGTGCAGCGCCGTGCCCCGGCCCGCCACCCGCTCCACGATGGCGCGCCACACCTCGCCCCGGAAGATGCCGCCGGAAGCGATGGCCTTGCCTACGAGCTTCGAGCCCTGGTCGAAGACCCGGCCTGCGCCCAGGGCGTTGTGGCCCACCTCGCTGTTGCCCATGTCCTCGTCCGAGGGCAGTCCGACGGCGGTGCCGTGGGCGCGCAGCACCGTGGCGGGACACGTCTCGAGCAGCGCGTCGAGAGTTGGCTTGCGCGCGAGGTGGACGGCGTTGCCCTCGTCGCGCGGGCCAAGACCGACCCCGTCCATTATGCAGAGCATGACGGGGCCGGAACGCGGCGAGAAGCGCGGGTGCGGTCGCAGGAGAAGCTCGCTCATGGGCTCCCTGTAGTGCCGGCGGCGCGGGATGTCAGCTCCGGGGCCACCTTGGCGGTCGCCAGGAATGCCCCGGGCCTGGTTGGCAGAAGATAGGGTTATGTCACTTCTGCCCCGGCGGGCTCCCGGACAGCACTTGGCCAGGGCAGGCACCGTCGCCTCGGGCCCCACCGGGTTTGCTTTCGTTAGCCGCTGGACCGGCGCGAGCCGGCCGGTGTACGCTGCGCTCCGGGATGGGCGGCGCAAGGAGATGGTGGGGCCCTGCGGCCGGGCTGGCTTTCGTGATCGGGCTGGGGGCTGCCGCCTGCGGGTCGCAGAGTGCGGTGGCGCCGGGGCCGCCTAGCCCGCCGCAGGCGGGTGACGCCGGGGCGAGCGACCGGGCACAGCCGGACGCCAAGCGTGAGCCGCCGCGCAGCGTGCCCCAGCCTAGCGGGCCGGTGCCCATCGAGGGCCGCACCCAGGGCGGCTGCCCGCAGGGGTCGAGCTGGAACGGCGAGCAGTGCGTGCACAAGCAGGTGGTGACCGAGGTGGAGTGCCCCGCGGGCACCATGCTGCGGGACGGCAAGTGCGTGGCCGCGGTCAGCACGGGAATCGTGGAGTGCGATGCCTACCTCGCCGTCCTCGAGAAGTGCGCGAAGAACACCTTCGCCAACGGCCCGCACGTCTACCTCGTGTGGACGAACGACTGGGAGAGCACCAACGTGGCCGTCATCGACGTCTCCGAGCCGGCCAAGCCGCGCCTGACCGGCAAGCTCCAGGTCCCCTCTTCGCTCTATGCCTACGACCTGCCCCCGCAGCTCGTGCCTTCGGGCGACGGGGTGGTGCAGATCGGCTCGACCCTGGTCTTCCGCCACGTGGCGACGCCCGACGACGGCTACGGCTATGGCTACGGCTATGACTGCTCCGGCCAGCCCATCGATCCGTACACGGGCGATCCGGCCCCTGGCGCGAGCCTGCGCCAGGCCTACCTCGAGGTGGTCGATCTGTCCGATCCGGACCACCCCGTGCGCGCCGCCACGGTGGCGCTGCCCGAGGCCGCGGGTCACACCCTGCTGCGCGCCGCGGGAAAGAGCGTGCTCTCCTCGCACTGGGTGCCGCTCCAGGGCAACCCGAGCAAGGCGCGCTTCTACCTCGACCGAATCGACGTGAGCGAGCCGGGCGCGCCCGAGTTGCCCGCTCCGATCAACGTGCCGGGCTCGCTGCTCGCCTACGACGCCGAGCGCGGCCGCGTGCTTACGGTGGACTACCAGCGGGAGACGCGGCACGACGTCACGGCCGAGCAGTGCGGGCAGCAGTACGGCTACGACTACTGCTTCGAGCCGGCCGATCAGTACAGCTACGACTACACGAGCCCGGGCACCTGCACGCGCCTGCACCGTGTCTTCAAGCTGCTCGACATCGAGGGCGCCGCGGCAAGCCTACGCGGGGCCATGCCGATCGAGGACGGCACCCAGCTCTCCAGCCTGCTCCAGGGGCAGGACCGGATCTTCGCCTGGGCGTACAACTACGACTGGCAGGGGGACGACCCCTACTCCTGGTACGGCCGGCTGATGGTCCTGAGCGCCTTTGAGACGGGCAGCATCGCGCTCGCCACGGTGGACGCCAAGGAGCTCTCATCGGCCTATCCCATCGAGGTGAGCGGTCGGCGCCTGGTGCTCGCCCGCTACGACGTGCCGTCCGTGACGGCGCTGGATGCCGCCGATCTGGACGACTTGCACGTCGGGAAGACGACGGAGCTACGCGCCTGGGCCAACCGCGCGCGCGTGGACGGGGACCGCGTGCTGTGCGCCCTCGGCACCTGGGGGCTTCAGGTGGTGGAGCTGGGCGACTGACACCGGGCTACCGGAACTGCCAGACCAGCGGCTCGCCGCGCCGGCGGCGCCACCGTTGCTCGAAGCCAAGAGCCCGTTTTCCCGTAGCCCGTGGCCCGTAGCCCGTAGCCGGCGACGGACTATGTCCGTCGCCCTGGGCGGCGCCGTGCGGTCCTTGACCGGCCGGCGGCGCGGCGCCTAGCATCGCGCCAGCGGTGCGGTCGCTGCCGGCTGGGGGAGGCGCCGGCCGCGCCCGCACGAAAGCGGAGCGCGTCATGACCGACCCCTATCGCATCGAGACGCTCGGCCCGGCGAAGATCGCCTCGCCGCTCGCCTTCGGGACGGAGCCCGGCGACCACCTGGCCGACTTCACGCCCGACGAAATGCGCGTCGTGGCCGACATCTCGCTCGACAGCATCCGGGCCAGCATCGGGCGGGGCGGTCGGCATCGTGACGTGCGGCGGGCTGTGCCCGGGCCTGAACGACGTCATCCGCGGGCTGGTCATGACCCTGCACCACGGCTACCGCGTGCGCGGGATCTTCGGCTTCAAGTACGGCTACGCGGGGCTCAACCCCGCGTTCGCGTACCCCGTGGTTGAGCTGACTCCTGAAGTAGTGCGCGACATCCACGCCTCAGGCGGCACCATCCTCGGCACCTCGCGCGGGGCGCAGGACGTCGAGACGATGGTGGACACCCTCGAGCGGATGAACGTCGGGTTGCTGTTCACCTTGGGCGGCGACGGGACGTTCCGCGGGGCGCTGGCCATCCACGACGAAGTCCGCAAGCGCGGCCTCAAGATCGGCGTGGTCGGCATCCCCAAGACCATCGACAATGACATCCCGCTGGTCGATCGCACCTTCGGGTTCCACACCGCCGTGGGCCTGGCCGCGGAGGCGGTGCAGGCGGCCTACTGCGAGGCGAGCGCCGCTGCTGCCGGTGTCGGCCTGGTCAAGCTGATGGGCCGGCACTCCGGCTTTATCGCGGCCAACGCCGCCCTTGCCAACCGCAACGTCAACCTCGTGCTCGTGCCCGAGGTGCCGTTCGCGCTCGAGGGCGAGGAGGGGCTGTTCCGCTACATGGAGAAGCGCTTCGCGCTGGGCAAGTTCACCGTGATCGTGGTGGCCGAGGGGGCCGGCCAGAAGCTCTTGGAGCCCACCGCCGGAACCGACGCCTCGGGCAACGCCAAGCTGGGCGACATCGGCGTGTGGCTCGGCGCGCAACTCGGTGCGCGGTTCCGCGACGTGCCCGGCTTCGCCTTGAAGTACATCGATCCCAGCTACACCATCCGTTCGGCGCCGGCCTCGCCCATCGACTCGATCTTCTGCGGCTACCTGGCGCAGGTGGCGGCCCACGCCGGCATGGCCGGCAAGACCGGCATGGCCGTAGGAAGATCCTTCGGCCAGTTCACCTACATTCCGCTCAAGACGCTCGTCTCGGCCGGCCGCAAGGCGATCCATCCGGAGAGCGAGCTGTGGCGCAGCGTGCTCGAGTCGACCGGGCAGCCGGTGCTGCTCGGCCCCGTGCCGTAGATCGCAGTTCACGCCCATGGAACGAATCAAGGTGCTCATCATGGGAGCCGCGGGCCGCGACTTCCACGACTTCAACACGCGCTTCCGCGACGACGCGAGCCGTGAGGTGGTGGCCTTCACCGCGACGCAGATCCCCTACATCCAAGGTCGCATCTACCCGCCGGAGCTGGCCGGCCCGCTCTACCCGAGCGGCATTACGATCCACGACGAGTCGCTGCTCACCGAGATCATCCGTCGCGAGCGCGTCCGCAGCGTGTACTTCTCCTACAGCGACGTGGGCTACGAGTACGTCATGGGCCGCGCTGCCCTCGTGCAAAGCGCGGGTGCGAGCTTCGTGCTGCCCGATCCGTTCGCCGCCATGCTGCGGGCCGAGAAGCCCGTGATCTCGGTGTGCGCCGTGCGCACCGGCTGCGGCAAGAGCCAGACCTGCCGCCACGTCGCCGGGCTGCTGCAACAGCGCGGGCTGCGCGTGGCCGTGGTGCGCCACCCCATGCCCTACGGCGATCTCGTCAAGCAGCGCTGCCAGCGCTTCGAGACGCTGGCCGATCTGGAGCGGCACGACTGCACCATCGAGGAGATGGAGGAGTACGAGCCGCACCTGACGCGCGGCTTCGTGGTCTACGCCGGCGTGGACTACGGCGAGATCCTGGCCGCCGCGCAGCAGGAGGCCGAGGTCATCCTTTGGGACGGGGGCAACAACGATCTGCCATTTTTCGCCTCGGATCTGCACATCGTCGTGGCCGATCCGCATCGCGTGGGCCACGAGCGGCTCTACTACCCCGGCGAGGTCAACGTGCGGCTGGCCGACGTTTTCGTGATCAACAAGGAGGACTCGGCCGCGCCCGGGGACGTGCAGACGTTGGGGCAGAGCCTGCGCGAGCTCAATCCGCGGGCCGACGTGGTGCACGCCGACTCGCTGCTCAGCGTCGACGACGAGGCAGCCATCGCCGGCAAGCGGGTGCTGTGCATCGAGGACGGTCCCACGCTCACGCACGGCGAGATGGCGTACGGGGCCGCGGTCATCGCCGCGGAGCGCTTCGGTGCGGCCGAGATCGTCGATCCGCGGCCGTGGCTCGAGGGCACGCTGGCCCAGACCTTCGCCAAGTACCCCGCCATCGGGCCCCTTTTGCCCGCCATGGGCTACAGCGACGAGCAGTTCCGCGACCTCGCGCAGACCATCGCCCGCGTCGACTGCGATCTGGTGCTCGTCGGCACGCCCATCGATCTGACCAGGCAGATGCCGATCGACAAGCCCATGCAGCGCGTGCGCTACTCGCTCAAGGAGAAGGGCGAGCCGTCGCTCACGACGCTGGTGGGCCGCTTCCTCGACGGCCGCAAGCTCGGTTGCTGACGGTGGCACTCCGCCCTCCGGCCATCGCCGTGAGGGCGAGGTACGGCGGCGCGAAGGCCAGGGCGTAGGCGACCAGGGCTGGCTGGGAGCGGCCGTGAAGCGCCAGCAGCACGAAGAAGAAGACGGCCGCGGGTACGCGGGCCATGAGATCCACGCGCGCCAGGCGGCGGCCGGCCGGGCTGCGCAGCGCGGCGGCCGAGAGCGCGAGCGAGAGCGCCCAGAGCGCGGCCACCACGGGCCAGGGCGGCACGGTATCGCTCACCCACTTGAAGCCAGCCCACCAGCTTGCCACGAGCAAGAGGTGGCTCGCCGCCGGCGGGAGCAGCAGGAGCAGCGCCGCGATCGCGGCCGACTCGGCGAGCCGTCGTTGCTGGCACGCAAATGCCGTGAACGGATTCGCCCGACGCTCGCGGTGCTCGGCCCACCCGAGCACGGCCATGGCCGCCAGGGCGAAGTAGGCCCAGCCCACGATGCCGATGGGCGGCACGCGAAAAATGCCGGGCTCGTTCCAGCTCCACAGCCCGGCGGCCACGGAGACGGGCTCGATCAGGGCTGCGTCGGCGAGCACCAGCGCCCCGCCCACCGCGGCGGCGCGCGCGGCCCTGCCTGGCACGAGGCCGCGGGCGAGATCCCAGGCCGAGTGGATCACGACCGGCCAGACGAGCGCGATGGTGAGCGGCACGCGGTCGACGAACAGGCTCCAGCGCGGGCTGTACTGGTAGAAGCCGTAGGCGCGGATGACCGTGTCCTCCGCGAGCCAACTCGCCACCGCGAGCACGAGGATGGCGGCGCAGAGAAGCTCGAGGCAGAGCACGGCTAGATCCTCGCGCCCGGCAGGTCGAAGAGCACCCAGACGTGGTAGGTGGCGAGCAACCCGACGCCCACCCACGTGAGCCGGATGCAGTCGCCCGCGCCTATGCCGCGGCGCAGCATGCGCTTGTAGAGCGCGAACTGCACGAGCGGCGCGGCGAACATGATGAACAGCCGCCACGGCACCTGGCCTAGACCGTAGCCTACGAGCAGCACCGCCACCGAGGCCGCCAGCAGAGAGTCGATGATGCGCACGGCGCCGCGCTCGCCGTGCACGACCGGGTACGAGCGCACGCCCGCGCGCGCATCGCCCGGCGCGTCGCGTAGGTCGTAGACAATCTCGTAGCTTACCTCGAAGAGGAAGAAGAACGCGGCGGCAAGCGCGATCGTGGCCGGCATGATGTCGGCGCACAACGCGGCGTGCTGCCATCGCCAGCCGGTGGCCTCGACCAGCGGGTAGCCGAACACGGTCAAGAGGAAGCCCGTCGCCGAGGCCGTGTTCTTGAAGAAGTAGATCTGCTTGAGCCGCCGGCGGCCGGGCAACAGCGGCCAATTGTAGCCTAGCGCCAGCGCGTGGCCGCACAAGCGCAGCGGGGTGACGGCGGGCGCCGCGATGTGCACCAGCCCCAGCGATAGGCCGAGCAGCCCGAAGCCGGCCGCCAGGATGATCCGCTGGTGCCGGCCGACGAAGCCGGTGGCGGGGATGGCGTTGAGGCGGTCCTCGGGAAGATCGACCACGCGGTTTAGCAGGTTGACCACGAACCAGTCGAAGGCGCACACGCCCGCGGCAAGCCATAAGTAGCGGCCGGTGAAGATCCAGCCGAAGGTCAGGGCGCCCGAGGAGCCGATGGCGACGATGTGCAGGCGGCTCACGCTGGCGAGGGCGACGAGCATCGCCCAGAGGCGGGCGGGCGGCGACGCGGCGGCGTCCATCGCGGCCTTCGTAGCGGGCGCCGGGGCGGGGCTCAACCCCATAGCCGCAGTCTCGCCAAGCCGGATCTCACGCACGGCCTACCAGAGCCAGCCCGCGTGCAGCGACACCGTTTCGCCGACCCGAGGGAGGCGGAAGGCGTGGGGCACCACGCCATCGCTGAGGTAGAGCCAGCGCAGCGACGGGTCCTCGAGCGGCGTGCGGAAGCGGAAGACAACCTGCGCCGGTCGGCCGTCCGCGGTCACCGCCTCGACGGTGGCCTCGTAGTCGCGCGTCGTCACGCGCTCGCCGGCGCGGAACGGCGGCGCGGCGGCACGCATCAGGCGGTCCATGGGGCGGGCCAGGAACCCGCCTTCGGGACGGATGACGAGGGAGTGCGCGTCGGGGCGGGAGACCAGGGCGGGCGTGAAGAAGGAGGTGAGCACGTGGCTCGCGCGCGGCAGCGGCGCGCCGCGCACGTGGCGCGACATGACCATGGCCACGTTGCTCAGATCCATGCCATTGAGCCAGACGACGCTCTGGCGCGTCAGGGCCGCGTCGTCGGGCAAGGCGTGCTCGGCGCGGTCGAGCCGGCGCAGGAACCAACGCCAGCCGGCGATGCGCAGCGGGAAGACGACGGGGGCGACGACCAGGTGGATGGCGAGCAGGACGCCCATGCCGGCGCGCGCGGCGCGCGCCGGTGGCGGCGCGGGCGCCGGGCGCGGGCCGATCCATCCCAGCCGCGCCGCCTGGCCGGCGAGGAGGCCAAAGGCCCCGAGCCCGGCGAAGACCAGCAGCCGATCCATGGGAAAGACGGCGCAGGCGGGCACGAGGGAGAGCAGCAGGCCCGCCGCCCAGAAGCGCGCGAGCGCGTCCTCGCGCAGCGGCCGGCGCAAGAGGAGCGCCAGCAGCACGACGACGACGAGGGCGAGCGCCAGGCCGCCGAGTTGCAGCGGCCGCGAGACGAAGACCCAGATTTCGCCCGAGACGCGCGCCCACAGCGCCAGCAGGAGCAGCGGGAGGCGCTCGGCGAGGGCGGCGGCGAAGCCCAGCGGGTCCGTGACCGGATCCTGGTACAGGCCCATCCCGGCGACGCCGTAGCCGAGGGCGCGGTAGCCCACCTGCCAGGCGACGACGAAGACGAGGTAGGGGGCGAGGACCAGCGCGCGCCGGGCGCGCGGCCCGTGGGCGAGGAAGAGCTCGTAGGCGACGATGTAGCCGAGCGAAGCTAGCGCCGCCTCCGCCGCGAGCAAGGCGGCCGCGAACGCGGCGAGCGCGAACGCGGGAGCACCGGCGCCGCGCGCCGGACCGCGGCGCCAGCGCACGTGGGCGGCGATCGCCAAGGCCCCGAGGACGAAGGCGACGAGGCTGTTGCGGTTGGCCAGCCAGGCGGCGGGCAGAGCGTGCGCGTCCGCGACGGCGAACAGCAGCGCGGCCAGCGCGGCCGTCGCCGGCGCGCGGAGAAGCTGGCGGTAGAGCAGGATGGCGGCAAGGATGGCGGCGGCGTACCACAGCAAGGAATGCAGGTGCTGGAGCACGAGATCGTCCGGCCACAGCCAGTAGTCGAGCACGTGCGTGGCCGCGCTCAGCGGCCGCGGGAAGCCGCCGCGCGCCTGCGGGTGGGTCCACCAGGGCAGCAGGCCCGCCTCGCGCATCGCGGCCCGCAGACCATCGCTGGCCGGGATGAGCTCGAAGAGATCGAGCAGCACGCTGCCGCGCACGGGCACGACGAGCGGCAGCTTCGCCAACCGGACGCGGTGGACGAAATTATCGGCGCCGAGCCCGAGGCGTAGGGCCGGCGCGCCCAGAGCGAGGCCGATGAGGACCAGAGCCCATGGACCACGCGGGCCGGCGAGCCAGGCGGCCAGTCTTCTCATGGGGCACGAGCTCAGGGCTCTGGCTCCCCCGCGGCCGAGCCCGTGGCGACGGCGAGCTGGTCGAGCCGCTCGCGTGCCCGGCGGCGTACCGCCTCGTCGCCGTCCGAGCGGGCGATCTGGTGCAGCACGGCCGCCTCCTGGAGGCGCTCGACCGCCGCCGCGCGCACGGCGGGCGACTCGTCGTGCTGGGCCCGGTTGGCCAGCAGTCGCTGGTCGTGCGCGCGCCGCACGGCCGTGCAGCGCACCCGCCAGTCCTGGTCCTGGCGGGCGCTGTTGACCAGCACCGCCTGCTTGCGCACCCGGCTCAGGGCGGCGCGGCGCACTTGCCAGGCCGGGTCCACGGCGGCGCGCTTGCGCAGCGCCTGCTGGTCGCGCAGCCGGCCGACGGCAGCCGCGCGTACCTGCCACGCCAGATCCTCGGCCGCGAGCCAGAGCATGAGCTCGCGGTCCGCCAGGCGGCGGACCGCGTCGCGGCGCACGCGCCAGCTCGGATCCTCGGCCGCGAGCCGCGCTATCTCGCCGGGCTCGTGGATCTTGCGCAGCGCCTCGCGGCGCACTCGCCCCGAGGGATCGCTCTGCGCCACCGCCGCGACCACGCGGGCGTCGTCGAGCTTGCCCACGGCCAAGGCGCGCGTGTCGGAGTGATCGCTGCGCCGGGCCACGTCTGCCACGAGCCGCGGGCTCTGGAGCCGTTCGAGCGCCGCCCGGCGCACGTCCGGATGGGGATCAGAACGCGCCACGCGCACCAGCACCGGGGCCGTGTCCAGCCGCTCCACCGCAAGCTGGCGGCACTGGGGCGCTGCCGCCCGCGTCGCCACCTGGGCGAGCAGGGACTGGCTTGCGAGCCTGGCCGCGGCGGCCGAGGCGAGCTCGACGTCCTGCGCGCAGCAAGCCACCTCGGCCAGCACGTTCTGGTCGGTGGTCTTCTCGACCATGAGCCGGCGCGCCGCGGTGTTCCCCTCGCGCCGCAGCGCCTCGGACAGCAGCCGCTCGTCGGTCAGCCGCTTGGCCGCCGCGCAGGAGACGACCGGATCGACCGCGCTGCGGGCCACCTGTGCGAGCAGCTCCTGGTCGGCGATCTTCTTCACCGCCATCTTGGCGACAACCGCATCGCCGGCCTGGCGGGCTACGGCCGCGAGCAGAGGCTCGTCGTCGAGCTTCTCGACGGCGAGCTTGCGCACGGCCCGCAGGGACGCCTGCTCGGCTACCTGGGCCAGGGCGCCGGCATCCGCAAGGGAACGCAGCGCCAGCCTCGCCGCCTCGACGTCCGCGGTGAGCGTGGCGACGCGCGCCAGCGACGCCATGCCCGTCAGACGCTTGACCGCGCCCATCCGCGCGGCTCGGTCAGCATGCGACAGGGCCAGATCCACGAGCCCGGCCTCGTCGCCACCCTTGGCCCCATCGCTGCTTCCCATCGGCGCGGGGGTGATCCTACGCCACCACCACGGCGGGCGAAAGCCGCAGGGTGCTCCCCCAGAAACCACGGCAGGATCCTGCAAACGCGACCCTGCGCCAGGATGGGGACGGTGCACGGCTCGGCCGAGGCAGCGGCGGCGGGGCACCCGGCTCCGGCGGCGCGGGCCCCCGGCGGATTGGCGGATCATCTCGATGAGTTGCGTCAAGCTCAATCGCCCTAGGAGCGTGTCGGGCGAAACCCGCCAGGGCTCGTGTGTGGCTGTGACAGCAGGTGGCCGACGGTGCGCAAGGCGTTGCGGCTAGCCGCGGCCCGGTCGTCAGTCGGTCGGGGTCGCTGAACGGTGCCAGCGGAGAGGAAGTTGCGGCGCCATTCTGGCCGTCGCAGCCTCCTAGCGCGGGCTTCGCCCGCAACCCACTCCGACCCGCTCCCGCTCCCGCTCCCGAAGTGCGGAAGTCGGGAGCGGGAGCGGGAGCGGGAGCGGGCGGAGAGAAATCCTCGCGCCGCGCGACGATTCTCGGAAGCAGTAGATCAGGCCGTCAGAAGCGCCGGTCCGCGGCCACTGCGAAACAGCT
>JACQWT010000086.1 GCA_016209145.1 Deltaproteobacteria bacterium
GCACACCTGTCCGCCCGCGCAAGCGTTGCCGCAGCTCCCGCAGTTGGCGGGGTCGTTTTGCGCGTCGACGCACTTGCTGCCGCACTTGGTGGTGCCGCCGCCGCAGGAGAGCGCACACTGCCCGGCCGCGCATGCCTCGCCGGCTTTGCACGCAGCACCGCAGCTCCCGCAGTTCGTGGGGTCGCTCTGAACGTCGACGCACTTGTTGCCGCACTTGGTCGTGCCGCCGGCGCACGCGAGCGCGCACTTCTCGGCGGAGCACACTTCGCCCTGGGCGCAGGCCACGCCGCAGCCGCCGCAGTTCTTGGGGTCGTTCTCCGTGTCGGCGCACTTGCTGCCGCACTTGCTCGTGCCCCCGCCGCATTCCAGGGCGCACTGGCCGGTGGAGCACACCTGGCCGGCGCTGCACTGCACGCCGCAAGCGCCGCAGTTGGCCGGATCGAGGTTCGTGTCCACGCAAAGCCCACCGCACTTGGTCGTGCCGCCCACGCACTTCAAGCCGCACGCGCCGGCGGAGCACACTTCGCCGGCGCCGCAGGTATTGTCGCAGGCGCCGCAGTTGGCGGGATCGATCTGGGTGTCAACGCACTTGCCGCTGCACTTGGTCGTGCCCCCGGCGCAGTCGAGCGCGCACTGGCCCTCGGTACAGACCTTGCCCGCCTCGCAGGGGTTGTTGCAGCTTCCGCAGTGCTTGGTGCTCGTGGTCGTGTCGATGCACGAGGAGCCGCACTGGGTAGTCCCGCCGGCGCAGCTCACGGCGCAGGCGCCGGCGCTGCAGACCTCGCTCACGGCGCAGGCCTGGCCGCAGCCGCCGCAGTTGGCCGGATCGGTCATCGTGTCGATGCAGCCGTCGCCGCACTTGACCGAACCGCCCGCGCACACGACGACGCACTGGCCTGCCTGGCAGCTTTGGCCCGGGGCGCACGCAGCACCGCAACTCCCGCAGTTGGCGGGATCGACCTGGGTGGCCACGCACTTGCCGTTGCACTCCGTCAGCCCGCCGCACCCGGTCGTGCCGCTGCCGCCGCCGCCCGGCTGCACCGTGATGGGCTCCCCGCCCGAGCACGCGCTCGCCGCGACGGCCCACGCCACCAGGGCGGCCGCCCGCCATGCAAGATGAAGCTCGTTTCTCATGTTGCACCTCTGGCCGCTCGTTGCGGCCTCTCGCGTGTTGCGCGACCCGCATCCAGAACGGGCCCGGATCCAAAGATAGCAGCATCGGGCTGGCAGCGGGTGGCCAACGCGACGCGCTGGATCGCCGATCGGGTGCAAGCGTAGCAGAGGCAAACCGGTCATGGTCGGAGCTTGTGGTCGGCCGGTCGTGGTCGGAGGGTCGTGGTTCGATGGTCATCGTCGGCACCGGCCGTGGCGGGCCCGCGCTCCACGACCGGCGGAGGCTCGACGTGGCGGTCATGGAGAGCGCCGTCCGCCCGCGAAGCTACGGCGTCTTGCAGGCCCCGCCCCCCTCCGTGCCAACAAGGGTGAGACAGTCGCCCCCGCGAAGTTTACTGTAGCAACAACCGAGCAGGGCGAGACTGGCATGACCCATGCATGACGTGATGAGCTTGGAGGCCGGGAGGCCGGAGACCGAGGTGAACGCGAAGCCGAGCCGGCGGAGGTACAGCGCCGAGTACAAGAGGCGGATGCTGCGCGAGGCCGCCGCGTGCAAGGAGTCGGGGGCGCTCGGCGCCCTGCTGCGGCGTGAGGGGCTGTACTCCTCGCACCTGAGCTGGTGGCTGCCGGGGCTGTCGCTGCCCGAGCTGTTGCGCGTGCTGGCGCTCCTGCGGCGGATCGTAGAGCGGCGGGAGGCAGCGCAGGCCGCTGCCGCCGCCTGGGGCTTGCTGCGCCGGGCGCAACCTGCGGAGCCCCCGCAGGCAGCATGCAGGGAGTAGCGGAGGCGCCCGGCCGTGCTACAATATCCGTCGTGAGCCTGGGAACCCACGCCACCGCGCTTGCCCCTGGGCTGCCCTCAAGGGTCGCGCGCCGCGTCTCCGCGCTCCGCAAGGAGGAGATCGCCGAACGCCTGCGCTATGCGTCGAAGTCCCCGAAGCTGATCGCCGAGTTGCACGACACCGCGAAGCGTGAGATCGATTCCGAGTCCACTCGCAGGACCAGCCTCGAGTCCAAGGCCGCGTCGCTTCTCACGGCTGTCGGCGTGTCGCTTACGGTCGTGCTCACGATCGGCGGGAAGATGCTGATCGACTACCAGGCGCACCTGGCTGCCATGAGCTCGACCATGCACTGGTTGCTCGGCTGGTGCGGAACCCTATCGGTGGTCCTGCTGTTGGCTGCTGCCTTCTTGACCGTCGTGACCCTTCGCGTGACCGACAGCTACCGGCGACCGGCCGAGGACGCGATTTTCAACGAGCAGGAGCTGCGGGAGGCCTGGGATCTACAGGAGGACGAGCGCGGCGTAGCGGGGTACCAGCGCTTCATCGTGCCCCATCTCTGGATGATCGCGCAGGCGAACTCCGCGGCCAACACGGCGAAGGCCAACTGGCTTCAGAATGCCCAAAGGTGCTACCTCGGCTTCCTCTGCACCTTGTTGGTAGCCTTCGCTGTCTTGGTGGTCGGCCTGTGAGCGGCGTTGGCGGTGAGTCCAGCGGGAAGCCGGGCGAGGAGAAGTCTTTGCCGCCGCCGCCGGATCCGGCACCTCCTCCGCCCCCTCCGGCCAAGCCGCCGCCTCCGCCTCCGCCTCCGCCTGACCCCAAGATCCCGCCAGACCCGGAGCCGGTGAAGCTCAGCTCCCCGCGGTTGAGGAGGGGATGAGGGCGAAGCAGGCTTGCATCGACGAGAACCCGCTGCGGTGCGCGCTGCCCGCACGCTCGCCGACCGCGGGCTGCTCGTGCTGCTCGGGGCGACGCGCGGCCGGTGGATGTACTTGACCTGACCGGCTACGGCGCCCAGCGCTTCGCCCACCAAGCCCACAGCGACCAGACCCCCGCGAGCGCGACGACTTCGGCGACGATGGTGGCCGTGGTGAGGTTCACGAGACACGCCGTAACATAGTGCGGTGTTGGCACAAAGCGGTGCCGGCTAGCAGTCTTGGGCATGGCGCGCATGCCCGCTGTCGGCCCTGTTCTCCGGGAGGTTGGGCGCCGAGTCCGGCTCGCGCGGGAGGCCGCCGGGTTGACGCAAGAGGCCGCCGCAGCCGCGGCGGGGATCGACTACAAGCGCTGGCAGCGGATCGAGCAGGGCGCGGTCAACCCGACCGTGCGCACGCTGGTGCGCGTCGCCGCTGCGCTCGGCACGAACCTCTGGGCGCTGTTGGCGCCGGGCGCACCCTGACCGCCGCCCCGCTCGGACGACGCTGCGCCGCCCGGCTGCAAGCTCGTGCGCAGCGACGGTGCGTGCTAGGCGAGGCGGGCGGCGCGAAGATCCACGCGGGCCGCTCACTCAACCGGCAGCGACTTCGCCCACTGGACCAAGAACGGCAGGAGCCGCTCGAACCGCGGTGGATGCGGGCTCAGCAGTTCGTAGAGGATGTTGGTCGCGAGGTAGTCGCTGGGCACGGGCTGCACGAGTGCCTGGAGGATCTCGACCGTCCGGATCGAGGCGCGATGAAGGCGCGAACGTACCTCCATCCCGCGGACGTGCTCGCGCTGGCGAGCTGCGAGGCCATCCCGCTGCGTGATCGCCGCGCCGTCGTGGTGGCCACGTACACCGGACTCCGCGCCGCCGAGCTCCCCGCTCTGTCGTGGGACGATCTTGATCTCGCGACGGGCGCGCTGTCCGTGCACCACGCGATCGATCTTTCCGGTCGCGAGACGACCACGAAGACCGAGCGCACGCGGCGCTTTGGTGTCGATCCGACCTTGCTGCCGATGCTGCGCGCGATGCATGCCGAGGCCTGCGGACAAGGCCGCGTGGTGAAGTTGGCCAGCGATCACAACTACGCCAGTGCGCTCCGAGACATGCTCCGCGCGGCCGGCGTCAAGCGCGCCGAGTTGCTCGCGAACCGGGCCACGCGGAAGCCGATTACGTGGCACGATCTGCGCGCCACGGCGGGGACGTGGTGGGCGATCCGCGGTGACTCGGCGCCGCAGATCCAAGACCGACTCGGACACGCGAACTACAGCATGACGGAGCGCTACGTGCGCGAGGCCGCTATCGTACGCGCGGGCTTCGGCGAGACGTTCCCGAAGCTGCCGGCATGCTTGCTCAGGGGGCGCGAATCGTCCCGGGAATCGTCCCGGAATCCGCCAACGGCGCGGAATCTGGCGGAAGCGCACAGGAATCGAACCTGCCCGGGACAGCGGAGCTGCCCCACACCGATTTTGAAGACCGGGGGCGGCACCAGCCAGCCGCGCGCCTCCAGCACCACTCCTACTCGCGTCGGCGCGCCGCTGCCACTACGGTGGCGGCGTGCGTCACGTCGTCATCGGCACTGCCGGCCACGTCGATCACGGCAAGACGGCCCTGGTCTACGCGTTGACCGGCGTCGAGACCGATCGGCTGCCCGAGGAGCAGCGCCGTGGCATCACCATCGAGCTCGGCTTCGCGCCCTGGCGCCTGGCGGACGACCTCTGCGCCAGCGTGGTCGACGTGCCCGGGCACCGGCGGCTCGTGCACACGATGATTGCCGGGGCATATGGCGTAGATCTCGTGCTCCTGGTCGTCGCCGCCGACGAGGGCGTGATGCCGCAGACGCGCGAGCACGTCGCGGCCTGCGAGCTGCTCGGCGTGCGTCGGGCGGTGGTCGCCGTGACCAAGATCGACCGTGCCGACGAGGAGCTCTGCGCTCTCGCCGGTGAGGAAGCCCTGGAGCTCCTGGCGGCCCACGGCCTCGATGCCGAGCTCGTACGCTGCTCGGCACGCACCGGCGAGGGCGTGCCGGCCGTGGGCGAGGCGGTGCGTCGCGCGGTCACGGGCATTCGGGCGCGCGACGCGAGCGCCCCGGCGCGGCTTGGCGTCGACCGGGTCTTCACGGTGCACGGCACGGGCACCGTGGTCACGGGTACGCTCGTGGCGGGCCGGCTCGGCGTGGGCGACGGGCTGCGGGTGCTCGGCCCGGAGCGCGAGCTTGCGTCGAGCGTGCGCGGGCTGCACGTCCACGGCGAGCCCTGCCAGGAGGCGGCGGCGCCCACGCGGCTGGCGATCAACTTGGGGGGCGTAGCGCTGGCGCAGATCGAGCGGGGCGACGTGGTCACCACCTGTCCGGACGTGCGCGCGACGCGGCTCTGCGACGTCTGGCTGCACGATCTCGGGCGCCGCGGCGCCCCGTCCACCCAACGCCCCATCCGGCGCGGTGCGCAGGCTTCGCTCTTCGTCGGCACGGCGCGCGCCACGGCCCGGATCCTGCCGGCCCACGAGCCCGAGCTCGCGTCCGGACTCGCGCGGCTGCGCTTGAGCCGGCCGCTGGTGGCCTTCGGCGCCGACCGTTTCGTGCTGCGCGGCGCGGATCGCGACGGCCCGGCCGGCGCCGTGCTGGGCGGCGGCGTCGTGCTCGACGCCCACCCGCCGCCGCGCTCGCGCGTGGGCAAGCGGCAGTCCCTGCTCACGGCCTTGTGGCGCGGCGAGCCGCGCGAGGTGGCGCGCGGTCTGGCTGCCGAGCTCAGCCCACGGCCGATCGAGCGCGCCGCGCTCGGAGCGCGCCTGTCCGTTCCACGCGCGCAACTCGACAGCGCGGCGGCGGAGCTAGCGCGGGCGGGAGAGCTCGTCGCGCTTCCAAACGTCGGCTGGGTCAGCCGCGCCGGCCTGGAGGAGATCGAGCGGCGGGCCGGTGCGCTCGTGGCCGAGCATCACCGTGCCGAGCCCCTGGAGCCGGGCCTGCCCCGGCAGACGCTGCGCGAGCGGCTTGCCGCCGCGGCCGGCGCGCTCGTGGCCGAGTTGGCCATCGCCCGGCTCACCGCCGCCCGGCCGGGCGGTGGCGCGCCGCCGCTCTGCGTCGCGGGCAGCGCCGTGCGCCTGGCCTCCTTCGCCGGGGCGGCGCAGGACGCGGCGGCGGCGGGGGCCCTGCGGGCCGCGACCGATCTCTTGGGCCAGGCCGCGTTGCAGGGCGCGAGCGAGCACGCGGTCCAGCAGGCGGCGGGCCTCGACGCCAAGCGCGTCCGTACGCTGCTCGCGCTCATGGTGCGCGATGGTGGAGCGGTGCACGCGGGCGATCTGTGGTTCGCCGCCGAAGCCGTGCGCGTGCTCGAACGCCAGGTGACTCAACATCTGCAGGCCCAAGGCCGGCTCACCATCCAGCAGCTCAAGGCCATGACCGGCCTGGGCCGCAAGCAGACGATCCCGCTGCTCGAGCACCTGGATCGCGCGGGCGTGACCAGGCGCGTGGGCGACGACCGGGTGCCGGGGCGCTAGGGGCCTCCCGCCGCGGCGACGACAAAGTCGCCGAAGAGCTGGCGGCGAGCGACCCAGGGCGTCTGTTTGCCGTTCGAGGCGGTCCGGACGCGCTCGGTGACGTAGTCCACGAGCTCGCCCACCTCCAGCGCTCCGCTGCGGTCGCGATCCGGCGCCTGGCCGCCGAGCGCCTCGAGCAGGGCCGCGGTGAACAGCCCGTGCCCTCCGGCGCCGAGCGGCGCCGCCGCCACCGGCTGCCCCTCCCAGGCAAGCTCCAGGCCGCGCGCCGTGCGCACGGCGCCTCCCGGGTGGGCCGCGGGTACCTCGAAGCTGAACTGTGCGCCGCGCGCCGCGGCGAGCACGAGCACGCCGGTGCGCTCGCCCGCGGCCAGGGCCCGGGCGAGCTCCTCGTTGGGCGCGACGATGTCCGTGGAAAGGTGGCCGGAGTGGCAGGCGTCGAGCAGCAAGAGCACGCGGCCGCGCACGCGGCCCAGGGCCTGCTCGATGCGGTCCCAGCCCACCCCGCCCTGCCGCGCGCCCTCGCGGCCGGGCGCGGCCGTGCTGGTGAGGTAGACCATCTTGCCGTCGCCGAGCCGGACGCCGTGCCCGGCCAGGAACACGAGCGCGAGGTCGTCCGGCCGCATGGCTGCCAGGGCGGCCAGGGAGGCAACGACGCTCTCCGGGGTCACCTGCTCGTCGACCAGCGTGGTGGCGTGCAGGCCGGCGAAAGGCCGGCCCGAGCCTGCCTGCGCCGCCATGGCGGTGGCGACGGCGCGCGCGTCGTCATCGGCGAAGTCGAGCTGCAGCTCCGGCGCGAGCCCCGGGTAGCGGCTCACCCCCAACGCAACGACCCACAAGTCCGGGCGCTCGGCCCGCGGCGCGCGGCAGTCGATGTCCGCGCTCCGGCCGTGGCTTGCCAGCCCCTCGGCGTCGTAGGCGATGGCCGTCACGCGGTTGCGGCCGGCGTGCAGGGGCACCTGGAGCGCCACCTGCGCTGCGCTCTGGCAGACGAGCTGCTCGCCGGCCGGCCGGCCGTCGACGAAGACGCGCACGCGCTCGACGCGTTGGGGCGAGGCCACCCGGGCACGCACGCTGATGGTGCGGGCGCTCGTGGTTGCCGGGGCGGAGCCGGCCGCGAGCTCGATGGTGGGCGGCCGGGCCAGCCGCCCGGCCGGCAGCGCGACGCCCGCCAGACGCTGCGCGACCAACTCCGGCCGGTCGAAGCGCGCCGCGAACTGCTCGAACGAAAACCCTTCGAGCGGATCGTCGAAGGTCCAGGCCACGCTGCGCGCCCCGTCCAGGCTGGACGCGAACTCGCCTTCGGGGGTGGCCGTCACGTAGTCGCCCTCCCCGGTGGCGGCGAGCACGGCGATGGGACGGCCTGCCGCCGCCGAGACGACGGTCAGTGCGCCACTCTCGCCGCCGAAGGCGAAGGTGCGCCCGGCGCCGTCCGCGGCCACGGCCCGCGCCACCGAGTCGGGCGTGGCGACCGGAGCGCGCAGCTCGAGCGACGGCCAGGCGAGCAGCGCCGGCCTCTTGCCCCCGAGCGCCACGAGATCGCCGTGCGCCACCACCGGGCCGGCGCTCGGCGCCTCGATCGTGCGCAGGGTTGCTCCGCTGCGGGCGTCGAGCACGATCAATGTGGGCCGGGGACGCACCGGCCCGCTCACGCCCGGCGGGAACTGGTCGCTCGAGAGCAGGATCTGCCGGCCGTCGGCCGAGAATGCCAGCCAGCGCTCCCGCGGCGCCGCGATCTCGATCTGCCTCCTCCAGCGCACCGCGCCGTTCTTCGTGCTGGCAAGCTCCACCTGCACCTCGCCGAAGACGCGTCCCTGCGGGGCCACGGTGCGGCTGCCCGCCACGAAGCCCACGGTCCGCAGCTCGTCCCGGGCGGCGACCGCCAGCCAGGCACCGTCGGGCGAAAGAGCAGCCGTAGCGTCGCGGTAGAGCGCCGCATCGGCCTTTGCTGCCGCGCTCGGAGCGCGCGCCGGTTGGGGAGCGATCTTTGCCCCGCCCAGGCTTCCCACGCTGGTGCCGGCCGGCCGGCCGAAGTCGGCGAACCGGTTGCTACCGGCCGGCCGCGGTCCGGGCGGCGCCGCGAGATCCCAGCGCATGATCTCACCCCGGGCATCGAGGCTCACGAGGGCGCGGGTGCCCGGGACGAAGCCGACGAACGCCACCGGGCTGCTCGCGTGCGCGTTCCACTGGCGATCGAGGGCGCCCGTGGCGGAAGAACGCACGCGTACGTACCAGGACCCGACGGTCTCGGCGACGAGCCCGCCCGAGTCGTCGTAGGAGAGCACCATGCGGCCGTGCCACTCTTCGCCGCCGCCCGCGCCCTCCAGCGCCCCGGAGCGCAAGCTCCAGCGCTGGAGCCGCCCGTTGAACGAGCCGGCCGCAAGCTGGGTTGCGTCGGGGCGCATCGCCAGCGCCCAGGTCGCGTTGGTGCGCCCTTGCAGCGAGCGCAAGAGGCCGAGCGTCGCCCCGTCGCGCACTTGCAGGACGCGCTCGTCGGTTTCGGAGATGCCGAGCACCAAGGTGCTGGCGTCGGCGCTCGCCGCGATCCGATCGACCTTGAGATCGACGGGGAGCGGTAGCGCCGCGGGCGCTCCTGAGCCCATGTCCCAGGCCGCCAGGCGGCGCGTCATGTCGGCGGCGAGCAGGCGCGAGCCCAGCACGGACGAGCTCAGGAACGTGCCCGGGATGGTCCGCTCCGGCGCTCCGGGCGCGACGCCGACCAGGTGCAGCGCGCGCGCCGTGGACGCCGCGAGCGTGTCGTGGGCGAACACGAGCCGCGTGACCAGATCGGCCGGTCCCGCGAACCACGCCTGCGGCCAGCGCCGGATGACTCGCCACGCCTCGAGGTCGACCAGCGCCAGCTCCCCTTCGAGCGCCACCGCCAAGCGCCGGCCGGGCGGATCGAGCGCGAGGGCCCGGACCACGCAGCGTTGCATCATGCAGGGCACGCTCGCCCGGGGGAAGTCGAGCTCACGCACTAGCGCGCCGCTCGAGGCATCGTGCTGGCGCAGCGTGCGTAGCCCGACGAACAGGCTGCGGCCGTCGCGCCCGAGCGCGATCGAGCCCGGGTCGGAGATGATCCTGGTCGCGCCGGTGCCCGCATCCACGATGCCGATGACCTCGCCGCTTCCTTGGTGGGCCCGGTACGCCAGCCGCTCGCCCGCGGCGTCGATGGACACCTCCAGGGTCATGCCTCCGGTCGCCACGCGGCGCAGCAACAGGCCCGTCGTCGTGTCCCACAGCCGCGCCGTGCCGTCCTGACCTCCGCTCACGAGCCGCCGGCCATCCGGGCTGAGCTCCGCCGCCATGACCGTGCCCGCGTGCCCGTCTTGCACCACCAGCGTGGCCCTTGCCCTGGCATCCGGCGCCGGAGGCGGGACCGAGTCGCAGCGCGCCGGGGGCGCTGACGCCCCGGCCGGTGCGGGGCTCGGTACGCCCGCCGCCAGCCGTGCGTCCACGGGCGCACGGGCGCCCGCCGCATCGCTGCGCCCGGTCGGGGCGATCACCACGGACACAGAAGGCGCGCCACAGGAGACGAGCAGCGCGATGACGAGTGGCCAGATCCTTGTGTCGAGCGTGCTCACGGCGGGAACGAGTAGCCGGCCGCGGCGGCGGCGCCCAGCGAATATGATGGCGGCTCGCTACCGCGCAGACACAGAGCCCGGCCCGCGCTATGACCGCCGGGAGGATGAGAGAGGTTCTTTCCCGCCACCGCCCCGGCCCGCGGCTCGGCCCCGCCTTGCCCGCGCTGCTCACCCTGCTGGCGCCACTTGCCGCCGCTTCCCCTGCTGCGGCGCAGATCGAGGCGCCCGAGCAGGGTCTGGCCGTGGGTGATTGGACGCTGCGGCCCATGCTGGAGCTGCGCTTGCGCGCGGAGTACCGGCACCACCCGGTGGACACGGGCGGCGACGAGCTCGTCTCGGCCGCGCTGCTCGAGGACGGCCCGGGCACCTCGACGCCTGCCCGCTCGGGGCGCCTGCCCGCGGTGGGCGATCAGTGGCTCGTGGCGGAGCGGGCGCGACTGGGCTTGGCCGCGCAGTGGCGCGCGATCACGGCCGTGCTCGTCTTGCAGGACGCGCGCGTGCTGGGCCTGATGCCTTCGGCCCCGCCGGAAGCGCAGCCGACGCGCCTGAGCACGCTCGCGCCGATCGAGGCGTACGTGGACACGCGCAGCTCGGGCGAGAGCGTGCTCTGGAGCCGGGTGGGCCGGCAGCGTCTGGTCTGGGGCGACGGCCGGCTCATCGGTGAGAACGAGTGGGCGCCGGCCGGAGGAGCCCTCGACGCGGCCCGCTTCGGTCTGAAGCGCGGCCCGGTGGACGTGGAGCTTCTGGCCTCGCTCCTCGCGCCGCCCGGGTCGCTGCCTCCCGGAACCACCGGCGCAGCGAAGCAGGAGGACGCCGACGCAACCCGGCGGCCCGACGGGACCGCGCCGGCGGGGGGGCCCACCACCGGCGCGCAGCTCTACGGGCTTGACGCGGTCGTGCGTTTCTTGCCGCTTCTTGGCGCCGAGCTCACCGCGCTCGCGCGCTTTGCGCGACCACCGCTTCCAGCCGAGCTCGTGCCGAGCGACACGTACGTGGTGGACGGCCGGATCTTCGGGGACTACCGCGGCCTGCGCTACGCGGCAGAGGGAGCGTACGAGGCCGGCCGGGTCGCCGCGATCGGGCGCAACCGCGACCTGTCCGCCTTTGCCTTGGCCTTGCGGGCGGAGCTGGAGACCGCCCTGCCGGGCCATCTGACCTTCGGGCTCTTCGGCGCCTATGCCTCGGGCGATGACTCGCGCGGCGATGCCACGCAGATCCTCACGCGCTTCGATCCCATCCTGCCCGAGGCTCACGAGCGCAGCGGCATGATGGGCCTGTACTGCTGGTCCAACCTGATCGAAGCCGGCGGGAGCGTGACCGCCAGGCCCACCGATCGGCTCGATCTCGGCCTGCGCGGGGCGTACGTCGGGCTCGCCCAGCCGACCGACCGCTGGAGCACGGCGACGCTAGTCCCGGTCGGCGCTGCGCCCGAGGGCGAGTCGCGCGCGCTCGGCCAGGAGATCGATCTGCTGGTCGGGGTCGAGCCCTGGGATCCGCTGCGTCTGGAGACGGGCTACGGCCTGTTCGTGCTGGGCGAGGCCGGCCGCGCCGTGCTCGGCGACGCCGGCCGAGGGGAGCACGACATCTTGCACTACGCGTACGCGCAGGCGCGCTTGCGGGTGCCGTAGAGACTGCGCGCTACGGCCCGATCGGGCTCACGCACACGCCGTTCTCGCAGATCTGAGCGCCCTCGCAATCCGTGTGCAACTGGCACTTCTGCGCCGCCTTGGGCGCCGGCGCGGGCACCGGCGCCGCCGTTGCCGCCGGTCCCGGGGGCGCGTGGCGTACGGTGCTGGAGGTGCACGTGCCGCCGACGCAGGCGAAGCCGCGGGGGCAGTCGACGCTCGTGCCGCACGGCTGCCCGGCCGGCCCGGCGGGCGCGGCCGTCACTACCGGCGCCGGCGCCGCCCCGCCGGGCGGAGCCGCGGTGCAGCGCCCCTCGGCGCAGTACTGCTGGGGGCCGCAGTCGCTGTCCACGATGCAGCTCGCGCCGCCCACTTCGGCGGCGCCGCCGTACACGTCGCGGTTGAGGTCGTCCAGCGTCTCGGTCACCCGCTTATCCTCGTCCGGCGCCAGTGCCCCCCTACTTACCTTGTTGATGGCGGCCGAAACGCCCAGCCAGTGGCGCGCGTCGGCGCGTTGCCCCAGCCGGTAGTAGCTCATGCCGCGGTAGCAGGCGTACTGGGCCTGCTCGGCGTCCGAGAGCGAGTCGAGATCGACCTCGAGCACCTCGAACAGCCGCACGGCGGCGTCGTACTGGTTCGTGTTGTAGTGCTGCATGGCCCGGTCGAGATCCGACCGGTACGTGCTGCACCCCGCGGCGGCGGCCAAGGCGCCGAGGAGCGCGACCAGCGCGGCAGGCAGGCGGAGGACCATGCCCGCCAGCGTACTGCCCGTGCTCGCCACGGATCAAGCCCGAGCGCAGCTCCCCCGGGGCCGGCGCACGATGAGAGGCTGGTCGACCCTTCCGGCCAGCGGCTGTCGCCGGGCGCAGGGCCGCGGCGCAACCGAGGGCAGGGGCGGCCACGGGCGTGCGTGCGGGCTCTGACTGCGCGCCCTAGCGCGAGGCAATCAAGGCCGTCGTCTGTGGGCTATATAGGCGTAATTATGGAGTAATTGGCCTGGCTTTTTTTTCCATCTTGACGCCTGGGCCCTGCCAATAGACCGTATCACGGCGCGGTCAAGCTCAAGCCGGGACAGAAGGACGCGCCCACCGTCCTGAGCCTCTCCGGCGGAGCGTACGACCTCGTGAGCCTGGAGGCCTCGAACCGGGCGCGGGTCGAGTGCCAGAGCCCGTGCGAGCTGCGCGTCGTGGAGAAGCTGGAGCTCGGCAACGATGCCTACCTCGGTCCGGCCGAGGGAAGCGATCTCGGGGCGGGCGATGTGGAGCTCTTCGTCGGCAGCATCAAGCAGGACGGCAAGGGCAAGGACAAGGGGGCGCCGGTCAAGGACGCGGTCGTCATCGGCGCCGAGAGCAGCGTTCGCGCGCGTGGTATCCCATCGGTTTGGGCGGCTGGAGCCTGAGCCCGTATCACGGCTACGATTTGGGCGCGCACACCCTGTACCGCGGCGACGGCCGCCGGGTCAGTGGACAGGGGCCGAGCAGCGGGGGCCAGCTCGCCGCGGCGATCCGCACCGCAGCCGGTGGCAAGCCGTGCTGCAACCTGGGCGACGGTGGCCCGGCGCTCCAGGCGTATCTAACCCAGCCGCGCGGCCTGGCGCTCGACGCCGAGGGCAACCTGTACTTCGCCGATGAGCAAGCGCTGCGCGTGCGGCGCATTGACAAGGACGGCATCATCACGACGGTGGCGGGCAGGGGCGGCTACTCTGGCCCGCTCGGCGACGGCGGGCCGGCCACGGCGGCCAGGCTGCGCGCGCCGTGCGACGTGGCGCTCTACGAGCAGGGCAGCAAGCGCGGCCTGTACATCGCGGAGTCCGGCGACCAGCGCGTGCGCCACGTGGATCTCACGACCGGCATCATCACGACGGTGGCGGGCACAGGCGTGGCGGGCTTCTCTGGCGACTGGGGGCCGGCCCCGGCGGCGCGGCTCTACGGGCCGAGCAGCGTGGCGGTCGGCGCCGACGGCAGCCTGTACATCGCCGAGCTGAGCAACCGCCGGGTTCGTCGGGTCGCCGTCAGTCCGAGCGGCGTCGCCAACGGCGCCATCATGACGGTGGCCGGCGGCGGCGACGAGGGACTGTGGCTGAGCGGCCCGACGCCCAAGCCGTCGGCACCGGCCACCAAGGTCTATCTTGCCTACCCGGTGAGCATTGCCGTGGGCGGACCCGATGGCAGCCTGTACATCGCCGACCAAGGGACAGGCGGCTCCGGGGTACGGATTTACCGGGTGACTCCGAACGGGGTGATGAGCATCTTCGCGGGCTGGGGACCGGCGGGCTACGCGCCTGACGGCACGTCGGCCACGGTGCTGGAAGCGAAGCTCAACATGCCCGACGCGCTGGAGGTGACGCTCGACGGCGTGCTCTACTTCGTGGCAACCCTCGACCCGCAGGGCACCTACGCCGTGCGTCGCATTGCCGGCGGGGTCATCAACACCGTCGTGGGAAGGCGCAACCCCAACTGCTACCAGGGAGTGTACTGCGGCGAGGGGGGGCCGCCGCGCGAGGCGCAGCTTGCGGTGCCGAGCGGGCTGGCGGTGCGGCTCGGCCAGGAGATCGACACGCCGTTCGAGAGCGAGGACCTGCTCTACATCGCCGACCGGGGCAGCCCGAGCCGGATCCTGCGCATTGACGCGCCCCTTCCCGGGGTGAAAATCGGCGAGCTCGCGGTGCCGAGCGAGGACGGCGCCGAGCTGTATGTCTTTAGCGAGCAGGCGCGGCACCTGCGCACGCTCGACGCCCTGAGCGGCAAGCCGCGCTACCAGTTCGAGCACGACGGCGACGGAAGGCTCCAGCAGATCACCGACGTGGACGGCCGCAAGACGAGCATCGTCTACGGCCCGGGCGGGGTGCAGAAGATCGTCGGCCCCTTCGGTCACGAGGCGCTGCTTGGGCTGCATGGGGACGGCTACCTGGCGAGCGTGACCGACCCTTCGGGCGCGAGCGAGAAGTTCGGCTACAACGCGCCGGACCAGGGGCTGATGACGAGCCGCACGGACGCCCGGGGCAACATCTACAGCTACTCCTACGACCCCAAGGGGCGGCTCACGCACGCCGCCGACCCGCCCGGCGCCAGCGGCGCGAAGAGCCTCGAGCGCACCGACACGGAGCCGAGCGGCAACGTCTTCCACCAGTACGCCGTCAAGCTCACCACGGCCCTGTGCCGGACGAGCAACTACGAGGTGACCACCAAGACCGACCGCACGCGGCTGCTCGCCAACACCTTCCCGGACGGGCTCAAGGCCACATCGACGGTCCAGGCGAGTGGGAACCGGGCGACAACCCTGCCCGACGGCACCGAGGTGTCGCCGAGCTACAGCCCCGACCCGCGCTTCAGCACGGCCGCGCCGCTGCCGTCGCTTGCCGTCAAGACGGGCGGCAAGAGCCTGACGGTCACGACGCAGCGCGCGGCGGAGCTGCTCGTCCCGGAGAACCCTTTGAGCATCAAGAGCCTGACCGACGCCGTGGCCATCAACGGGCGCTCGTTCACGACGACGTACCTGCCGGCCGCGACGAACAACCTGCCCTACGACCAGGTCGTGCGCACGACTCCTGCCGGCCGCAAGAGCATCACCGAGATCGATGCCAAGGGCCGGCCCATCAAGGTCACGGTGCCGAGCGCGCTTGGGCTGGTGCCGACCGAGTTCTTCTACTACGACCCCCAGCTCGATCCGAGCCAGCCCGGCGGCAAGCTGCGGGCCATCCGGCAGGTTGCCGGCGTCGAAGAGCGGCTCTACCAGCTCGTCTACGACCCGCAGGGCAACCTCGCGAGCATCGAGGCGCCACTGGGCAAGAGCGTCGGCTTTCAGTACGATCCTGTCGGCAGGGTGACGGCGAAGGTGATGCCGGACGGGAGCAAGGTGCGCTTTGCGTACGACGCAAGCCGCAACGTGACGGCGATCGCGGTGCCGGGCACACCGGAGCCGGCGCAGGCCGCCGAGCTCCATCGGCCCGCTGTACGACTCGGCCGGGCGGCTTTCGCACGTGCTCGTGCCGGGCGGGTCGGTGGACTACGGGTACGGCTGGGCGGGCAAGCTGCCAGGGCACGCCCGTCTTGGCCGCCGTCCTGCTCCTGCCGTGGCGGGGCTTGACCGCGAGCGCGAATGAAATATAATTCCTATCATGTCGGTGCACGTGGCGCAGCCCGGTTGCGAGCCCTTGCCCGGCCGCCTCGGCCAGCGCGTGAGGGCGGCGCGGGCGCGGATCGGCATGACGCGGCGCGCTCTGTCGCAGGACGCCCGTGTCTCCGAGCGCTACCTGGCCCAGCTCGAGTCGGGCGCCGCCAACCCTTCGGTCGCCGTCCTGCGCCGCATCGCCAACGCCATGGCCCTGCCGCTCGTGGAGCTGGTGGCAGAGGAGGACGAGGATCCGGTCGAGCTCAAGCTGGCCGTGGCAGCGCTGCGCCGGCTTGCGCCGGAGAAGCTCGCCGAGGCGCGCCGCTTCCTCGAATCGACCTTCTCGCCCAAGAGCGGCGACCTGCGCGAGCGGCGTATCTCGCTGGTCGGCCTGCGCGGCGCCGGGAAGTCGACCCTGGGAGCGGTCGTGGCCCGCCGGCTCGGCGTTCCCTTCGTCGAGCTCGACCGCCTGCTGGAGCAGGAGCACGGTGCGGCCGTGGGCGAGATCCTGGCGCTCTACGGCCAGCCCGCCCTGCGTCGCTACGAGCGCGCCTGCCTCGAGCGCGTGACCGCCGAAACGCCCGCCGCCGTCATCGCTACCGGCGGCGGCATTGTCGGCTCGACCGCCTCCCTGGCGCTGCTTCTGGAGCGCACCCACTGCGTCTGGGTGCGCGCCACGCCCGAGGAGCACATGGCGCGCGTGGTGGCCCAGGGCGACTTCCGCCCCATGGCCCAGAACGCCGCGGCGATGGCCGATCTGCGCGCGATCCTGCACGCCCGTGAAGGGTTCTACGGCCAGGCCCACGCCGTGCTCGACACGGCCGGCCGGCCGCCCGCCCAGAGCGCGGAGGAGCTGCACCGCATCGCGCTCGGCCTCCTCGAAGGCCGGGTCAGCGGGATTGACTCGACCGCCGAACATGCACTATAGTTCCAGTGTGGAGCGCATGCACCGATGAGGTACGCAGATACAGGCTTCAACCTGGAGGTCGATCTCACCCGGGGCAGCGTCGAGCGGGTGCCCACCGATCCCCGGTTGGTCGAGCTCTACCTCGGCGGTCTCGGCACCAACGCCAGGATATCCTGGGACAGAGTCGCGCCCGAGATCGAGCCCTTCGCGCCGGAGAATCTCCTCATGTTCGGCGCCGGGCTGCTGGCCGGCACGCCTGCCCCCGGCGGCAACCGCACCGTCGTCTCGACCATCTCCCCCCAGACGCGCCTCTTCGCGTTCTCCATGATGGGCGGCTACTGGGGCCCCGAGCTCAAGCACGCCGGCTACGACAAGGTGGTCCTGCGCGGCAGGTCTCCCGCACCGGTCTACCTGTGGATCCGCAACGACAAGGTCGAGCTGCGCGACGCCTCTCACCTGCGTGGCCTCGGGACCCTGGAAACCGCCGAGCTCCTCCGCCAGGAGCTCGACGAGCCCGGAGCCCAGGTGGCCTCCATCGGCCTCGCCGGTGAGAACCGCGTCTACTTCGCCTCCATCGAGCAGGGCCGCTCCAGCGCGAGCCGGCTCGGCGTCGGCGCCGTCATGGGTGACAAGAACCTCAAGGCGATCGCCGTGCGCGGCACGAAGGACATCTACATCGCCCGGCCGGCCGAGTTCATGGAGCTGTGCCAGGAAGCCCTGCAGTACATCAAGGCCCGCGAGAAGAGCCCGATCCCCGGGGTCATGCCCATTCTCGCCGGCCTGGGATCGCCGCAGGAGATGGCGGTGCACGACGAGAAGTGGCACACCGAGAACTTCGCCTGGGGCAATGCCCGCACCCGCCGCAAGGACTTCTGGACCGACGAGGTCCAGTCGCGCTGGACCAACACCATGGAGACGATGCGGCGCCGGCTCCTGAGCTGCCACAACTGTCCCATGAAGTGCGGGGCCGCCATTTCGGTCACGGGCCTGTGCACCTACATGATGAAGTGCTTCTCGAAGCTGACCTACACGATGGCGGCCATGTCCGACCTCAACTTCGGCCTGCGCATCGCCCAGAAGGCCACGGAGCACGGCGTCGACGCGTTCTCCGCCCCGCAGGTCATGGCCTTCGCCATCGAGCTCTACGAAGCGGGGATCCTGACCGACAAGGATATGCCGGGAATGCCCTCCGACAGCGAGGGGAGATTCTACTGGCTGCTCGACCGGATCGTGCGGCGCGAAGGCATAGGAGACATCCTGGCCAACGGCACGTACTGGGCGGCCGAGCAGATCGGGAAGGGTGCACCGGCGTACGCGCACAACAACATCAAGAAGACCGAGCAGCTCCCGCTCAAGCTGGGCATGCTGAACCCAATCTACTTCCTCATGTACTGCACCGGCGAGAAGGCCAACATCACCCAGATCGAGGGCAACTTCCCGCAGGCGCCGTTCACCACGAGGGAGGAGCGCGAGGCCTTCGTGCGGGGGTGGGTGCAGGTGCCCGACGAAAGGTTCAAGCAGTGGCTCCTGGAGTGGGAGCCGCGCGGCGAGCGCTCGATCCCCTACTACCCGCCGGTCGACGCCACCTGCGAGATCGTCAACTGGCAGGAGATGCTGCACTACCTCGACGACGCCACGGGGCTGTGCGCCGGGCTGTCGTCATTCCCGTTGAAGCCGCCGTACCATATCCACAATCTTCCGCGCCTGATCTCGGCCGGGACGGGCCTCGGCCTGGACGAGGCCGGCCTCATGCAGGTCGCCAAGCGCAACCGGACGCTCGTCCGGGCGATCAACGTGCGCCGCGGGCTGCGGCGGGGGGACGAGAAGCCTCCGGAGGACCACTGGAGGAAGAGGTTTCCCGAGCTCGAGGCGAAGCTGCTGGACGAGTACTACAGGTTCAAGGGCTGGAACCGCGACGGTATTCCCACCCGGGAGACGCTGCAGGAGCTGGCCCTCGGCGACGTCGCCGAGGATCTGGTGCGCCGTGGCGTCTTGCGCGCCGACGAGGACGCCGCCTCCGGGACCCGCGGCGGCGAAGGAGGCGGGCCGTGAGCCAGGCGGGAACCAGAACCGTGAAGACCATACGGGTCGACGCGGACAAGTGCAACGGCTGCCAGGCCTGTGAGGTGATCTGCTCGGCCTTTCATGCCAGGCCGAAGAACAGCAGCAACAACCCGGCCCGGGCGCGCATACGTGTCGTGCGCGATCCCATCGCGGACATCTTCCTGCCGGTGTACGCCGGCGGCTACGCCGCGGCCGAGTGCGCCGGCAGGATGCGGTATGCCGTTGACGGCAAGGCCTACGGCGAGTGCGCGCTGTGCCGGGCCTCATGCCCGTCGCGCGACATTTTCAAGGAGCCCGACTCGGGCCTGCCGCTCAAGTGCGACATGTGCGAGTCGGAGCCGCCGCTTTCCGAGCCGATGTGCGTGCAGTGGTGCCTGAACGGCGCTCTGAGCTACGAGGAGCGACCGGCACAGGCCGGCGCGGAGGCGGGGCCGAGCGAGCTCGATGCCGGCCTGCAGGCGATGGCCGACCGGCATGGCTGGGAGAGCGTGCGGGGTGCGGTGGCCCGGATGTCTGGGCGGCGCTAGGGGGCAGGGAGACCGCCGGCAGTGGAAACCGTAACCCCGTACGAGGAGATCATCGGGCTCGTCAGGGAGGCCGGCGGCGAGGACTACAAGCTGTGCTACCAGTGCGGCAAGTGCGACGCCGTCTGCCCCTGGAACAGGGTCCGGGCCTTCAGCATGCGGAAGATAGTGCGGCAGGCGAGCCTCGGGCTGAGCGAGATAGAGCAGGAGGAGATTTGGCGCTGCACCACGTGCGGCGCCTGCGTCGCGCAGTGCCCGAGGGGGGTGCCGCAGATCAGGATCGGAGTGTCGCTGCGCCGGATCGCGACGCAGTATGGCGTGTTCCCGGACATGATCCGCGCCGCGGGCACGGCGGCGGCCGCGCTGCGCATCGACCGCAACCCGCTGGGGGAACCGGCCGGGCGGCGGGCGGACTGGGCGAAGGGGCTGCCGGTCAAGACGTTCACGGAGGGCACCGACCTCCTGTTCTTCGTCGGCTGCTACTACAGCTACGATCCACGGCTCAAGAAGGCGGCGGCGGCGACGGCGCGCATTCTCGCCAAGGCGGGCGTGGACTTCGGGATACTCGGGGAGGCGGAGAGCTGCTGCGGCGAGAGCATGCGCAAGACCGGGGGCGAGGCCGTGTTCCGGGGGCTCGCCCGGGAGAACATCAAGGCCTTCATCGACCGCGGGGTGAGGAGGATCCTGGTCTGCTCGCCGCACTGCTACGAGACGTTCCGGCGCGACTACGCGGATCTCATGGTGAGCTTCGACGTGGTCCACGTCTCCCAGTACCTGTTGAGGCTCATGGACGAGGGGCGGCTCGTGCCCGCCAAGGAGTACCGGCGTCGGGTCGCCTACCACGACCCCTGCTACCTCGGCCGCCACAACGGCATCTACGAGGAGCCGCGTGAGGTGCTGCGCCGGGTGCCGGGGCTGGAGCTGGTGGAGATGAGCGATCGGCGGCAGGGCAGCCTCTGCTGCGGCGGCGGCGGGGGCGGGATCTGGACGGAGACCGCGAAGGCCGAAAGGCTCGCGAACCTGCGGCTGGCGCAGGCCCGCGAGGCCGGCGCACAGGTGCTGGCGACGGCGTGCCCCTATTGCATCGCGAACTTCGAGGACAGCCGGCTGACGCTGGGATACGAGGAGGTCGTGGAGGTGAGAGACATTACGGAGATTGTGGACGAGGTGGTGTAGGGCTATCTGGTCGACAGCGCGCCTACCATCGGCGGGAAGATGGCGCAGCTCGACAAGACCTTCCCCACCAACGACTGCTCCATGTGCATCGAGTCGCCCAAGTTCATCGAGTGCGACCGGCACCCCAACATCGAGATCCTCACCTACACGGAAGTCGCCAGCGTGGCCGGGCAGGCAGGCGACTTCCGGGTGACGCTGCGGAGAAAGCCGCGCTACGTACGCGAGGACCGGTGCACCGGCTGCACGGTCTGTGCGGAGTACTGCCCGGTGGAGGTGCCCGACCGATTCAATCAGGGGCTGTCGGGCGCCAAGGCCGTGCACATCTACTTCGCGCAGGCCGTGCCGCTGGTTCCATTCGTCGACGAGCGCTGCCTCTACCTGCGGGAAGAGAAGTGCTCGATCTGCGCGGCGGTATGCAAGAACAACGCCATAGATCTCCACGACCAGGCCACAACCGAGGAGATCCGTGTAGGCGCGATAGTGCTCGCGCCAGGATACTCGGCTTTTGACCCGGCGGCGAGAGGCGACCATGGGTACGGCCGGCTTGCCAACGTTGTCACGAGCCTCGACTTCGAGCGGCTCCTTTGCGCCACCGGGCCGCACCAGGGGGAGATCCTGCGCCCCTCGGACCGGAGGCATCCGCGCAGCATTGCCTGGCTGCACTGCGTTGGCTCCCGACAGGTGCTGGAGGGCGGTAGGAGCTACTGTTCGTCGGTGTGTTGCTCGTACATCCAGAAGCAGGTGATCCTGGCGAAGGACCACGACGCGGCGACGCGGGTGACGGTGTTCCACAATGACATCCGCTCCTACGGGAAGGATTTCGAGCGGTTCTACCGGAGGGCCGAACGGCTGCCGGGAGCAAGATTCCTGCGCAGCTACGTGGCGGTCGCGGGGGAGGAGCCCGGCACCAAGAACGTCAGGGTCAGATACGCCACGACGGCGGCGGGGGTGAAGGAGGAGGAGTTCGAGATGGTCGTGCTGGGGGTGGGCCTCTGTCCGCCGGAGGGCGCGGAGGTCCTTGCCCGGCAGTTCGGGATCGAGCTGACGGCGCACGGATTCTGCAAGACGAATCCGATGAATCCGATCGAGACGACGCGTCCCGGCATATTCGTGTGCGGGGCCTTCCTCGGCCCGATGGATATTCCCGAGTCGGTCATGGCGGCAAGCGGGGCGAGCGCTTTGGTAGGGGCGCTGCTCGGCTACCGGCGGGGCCGGCTGGCCCGGGAGAGGACTTACCCGCCCGAGAGGGAGGTCGGGGGCGATGAGGCGAGGGTGGGGGTGTTCGCGTGCCATTGCGGCGCCAACATCGGACGGGTGGTGGACGTTCCGGGGCTGGTGGAGTACACGAGGACGCTGGAGCACGTGGTACATGCCGAGGAAGGCCTGTTCGTGTGCTCGACGGACGCCGCGGCGCAGATCGCGAAGACGGTGCGGGAGAAGCGGCTCAATCGCGTGGTGGTGGCCGCGTGCACCCCGCGCACGCACGAGCCGCTGTTCCGCGACACGCTGCGCGAGGGCGGGATCAACCAGTACTTCTTCGACATGGCCAACATCCGGGAGCACTGCTCCTGGGTGCACTCCCGGGAGAAGGAGGAGGCGTGCCGGAAGTCCCGGGACATCGTGCGGATGTCGGTCGCGCGCGCGGCGCGCCTGGAGCCGCTCCAGGAGCTCGATCTTCCCGTCCACAAGGCGTGTCTGGTGGTGGGCGGGGGCGTGGCGGGCATGACGAGCGCGCTGGCGCTGGCGGAGCAGGGCTTCGCGGTTCACCTGGTGGAGCGCAGCGGCGAGCTGGGCGGCATGGCGCGCCGCCTGCGCTACTCGCTGCAGGGTCTGGACGTGCGGGGGTATCTGCGCGAGTTGGTGGGGCGCGTATATCGGCACCGGCTCATCCAGGTATGCCACGAGGCGACGATCGCAGAGGTGTCCGGCTTCGTGGGCAGCTTCGTGACCACGGTACGATCGGAGGGGCGGGCGCAGCAGATCCGGCACGGCGCGGCCATCCTGGCCACGGGCGCGGCGGAGCATCGCCCCACGGAGTACCTCTACGGGACCGACGACCGGGTGCTGACGCAGCTCGAGCTGGAGGAGCGGATTGGCCGAGGAGACGAGGCGCTGGCGGGGTGCACGAGCGTGGTGATGATCCAGTGCGTCGGCTGTCGGGAGGAGCAGCGCAGCTACTGTGCCCGGGTGTGCTGTAGCCACGCGATCAAGAACGCGCTCCGGCTCAAGCGGATTCGTCCTCAGATGGCGGTGTACGTTCTTTTCCGGGACATGAGAACCTACGGCTTCGCCGAGGACTACTACCTCGAGGCCGCGCGGCGCGAGGTCAGGTTCGTGCGCTGGGAGCCGGAGGGCAGGCCGGAAGTTGAGGCCGTCGAGGAGGGCGGCAGGCGGGTCCTGCGGGTGACGGTGGCCGACCCGGTTCTGGGCCAGAGGCTGGCGCTCGACGCCGACCTGCTGGTTCTGTCCGCCGCCGTGGTGCCGTCGCCGGGCAGCCTGGATGCCGCCCGGCTGTTCAAGGTTCCGCTCAGCCCCGACGGCTTCTTCCAGGAGGCGCACGTCAAGCTGCGTCCGGTTGACTTCGCCGCCGACGGGATCTTCCTGTGCGGCAGCGCGCACTACCCCAAGCACATGGCCGAGGCGATCGCGCAAGCGTACGGCGCCGCCGGGCGCGCGGCGAGCCTGCTCGCGCAGGACTGCGTCAGAGCTTCGGGCGCCGTATGCGCGGTGGCAGAGGCCGATTGCGTGGCGTGCGGCGCCTGCGTCACGGCCTGCGCGTACGGCGCGATCGAGCTGCGGGAGACGCCCGCCGGCAAGAAGGCGAGAGTCAATGCCGCGCTGTGCAAGGGGGACGGCGTGTGCAACGCCTGGTGCCCGACGCGGGCCATTGTGCTGCGGCACTTCACCGACGCGCAAATCTGTGGTCAAATCGACGCGGCCCTGTCGGGGCCGTGACTGCCGAGCAATGAGCCAGAAGGAGGACAAGATGTCTACCGGACTCGCGTTCCAGCCGAGAGTCGTGGCGTTCTTGTGCCACTGGTGAGCGTACTCCGCTTCGGACCTGGCTGGAGTTTCCAGACAACAGTATTCACCGGCAACGAGAATAATCCGGCTCATGTGCACCGGCCGGGTAGATCTGGCCTTCGTGCTGCGGGCCTTTGCCAAAGGAGCAGACGGCGTTCTGATAGGTGGCTGCTGGCCGGGCGAGTGCCACTACGTGACGGAGGGAAACTACGACGCCCTGGCCAACACACATCTGTGTCGCAAGCTGCTGGGCCACATCGGCGTGAGCCCGGAGAGGCTCAGGCTCGAGTGGATCTCGGCGGCGCAGGGGAGCCGCTTCGCCGAAGTGACGTCGGAGCTCGCGCAGGCGCTGCAGGCGCTGGGGCCGCTGGGAAGTGGCGTCGGGTCGGACGGGAAGAGGCTGGCGCGCCGGCTCGAGGCGCTGGGGCGGCTGGTGCCGTACCTGAAGCTCGTGGCGCGAGCCAGGCTGCGCCCGCCGGTGAGATCGGAGCAGGCGTACAACGCGTTCTTCGGGGGCGCGCAGTTCGGCCGGGTGTTCGACGAGCTCATCGCCGACCGAGTGGCGGCGAGCCAGATCGTGGTGCTGCTCGCACAGGGGCGGCGCACGAGCGCGGAGATCGCCGCGGACTTGGGACTGAGCGCGTCGGAGGTGGCGAGGCACATGAACGGCCTGTCGCGCGCGGGGGTGGTGGCATATGAGGCGGCTCGCAGGTGCTATGCCCTGCGGGCGCACGAGGCGGAGAGCAGTGGGTTGTAACCGTTCACGCATTTCGGCGCCAGCAACGACGGCTCGCCAGGCGGCCGTGATCGCGGCTTTCGTCCTCGGCCCGGCTCCTCACGTACAGAAGTACGCTCCGGGCCGGGCCTCCGGGCGCGCTCGCGCTGGCCGTCCCTGCGGGACGGGGTTCGGGTCCCGACGCGCGCTGTGCGCGCGTCACCCGTGCCCCGGCCGCCTGACGAGCCGGCTGGGAGAATGCGTGAACGGTTACAGTGGGTTGTAGTGGCCATGGATATCGAGCGGGTTGACGAGATCGTGGCGCGCCACGGCGCCGAGCCGAGCTCTCTCGTCCAGGTGCTACTGGACATCCAGAGGGAGAACCGCTGGCTGCCGCGCGAGGCGCTGCGCCGGGTGAGCGGAAGGCTAGGGGTGCCGCTGGCGCGGATAATGCACATCGCCACCTTCTACAAGGCGTTCAGCCTCGTGCCCAAGGGACGGCACGAAGTCCACGTCTGCATGGGCACGGCGTGCCACGTGCGGGGGGCGGCGCGGGTGCTCGACAAGGTGCAGGACCTGACGGGGATCCGACCGGGAGACACGGACCTCGGGCTGAACTTCAGCTTGGAGACGGTGAACTGCCTGGGCTGCTGCGCGCTGGGGCCCGTCATGGAGATCGACGGCCGGACCCACGGCAAGCTGTCGCCGGCGCGCACGGCCGAGGTGCTGAAGGGCTATGCGTAGGAGCAGGCGATGGCGCGGATAGGCTCGCCCCAAGAGCTGGCAAAGTACCGGGAGCAGGTGCTGGCGGCCCGGCGCGCAGATGCGCCGCGCATTTCCGTCTGCGCGGGGACGGGGTGTCTCGCCTCCGGGGCGGCGGAGGTGGTGGGGACGGTGAAGACCGAGCTCGTTCGGGCGGGCCTCGCGGGGAGCGTCGGCTGTAGGGGAACCGGCTGCCACGGCTTCTGCGAGAGGGGCCCCCTCATCGTGGTCGAGCCCGAGGAGATCTGCTACGTGCAGGTGAAGCCGGATGACGTCCCGGAGATCGTGGCCCGGACCGTACAGGGCAAGGAGGTAGTGGAACGGCTCCTGTACGTGGATCCGGCGACGGGCGAGCGGGTGCGCTGCGAATCGGACATCCCGTTCTACCGGAATCAAGAGCGGCGGGTGTTCGGGGCGAATCGGAGGATAGATCCGCGCAGCATCGAGGACTACGTCGGCATCGGCGGATATCGGGCGCTGGCGAAGGCGCTGTGCGAGATGACGCCGGCGCAAGTGATTGCGGAGGTCAAGGAGTCGAAGCTTCGGGGCCGGGGCGGGGCGGGGTTCCCGACGGGGCTCAAGTGGGAGGCTACGCGACGCGCCGCCGGGCAGCCCAAGTACGTCGTGGTCAATTGTGACGAAGGGGACCCCGGCGCGTACATGGACCGATCGCTGATGGAAGGGAACCCGTTCGCGGTGCTCGAGGGCCTCGTGATTGGCGCGTACGCGATCGGGGCGCACGAGGGCTACGTCTATGTGCGCCAGGAGTATCCGCTGGCGGTGGAGAACCTGGCCATTGCCATCGCCCAGGCCGAGGGCCACGGCCTGCTCGGCGCGAACGTGCTCGGCTCGGGGTTCGACTTCCACGTCAGGGTACACCGCGGGGCGGGGGCATTCGTATGCGGGGAGGAGACGGCGCTGCTCCTGTCTCTGGAGGGAAACGCGGGGCAGCCACGGCCGCGGCCCCCGTATCCGGCCGTGAGCGGGCTCTGGGGCAAGCCGACCAACATCAACAACGTGGAGACGTGGGCCACGGTTCCCTCGATCATCAACGAGGGCGCCGTGGCCTTTGCCTCGATAGGCACCGAGGGGAGCAAGGGGACGAAGATCTTCTCGCTCGTGGGGAAGATAGTCAACACGGGACTGGTCGAGGTGCCCATGGGGATCACCCTGCGGGACATCGTCTACAAGATCGGCGGTGGCGTACCTGGCGGGAAGAAGCTCAAGGCCGTGCAGACCGGCGGACCGTCCGGCGGATGCATCCCGGAGGCAGGGCTTGACGCACGGGTGGACTTCGACGAGCTCACGCGGGCCGGCTCGATGATGGGGTCGGGCGGCATGATCGTCATGGACGAGGATACCTGCATGGTCGATGTCGCCCGGTACTTCGTCCGCTTCCTCACCGACGAGTCATGCGGGAAGTGTGCGCCGTGCCGCGAGGGCTTGCGGCAGATGCACCGGCTTCTGACGCAGATCACCGAGGGCAGGGGGAAGGAGGGCGATCTCGAGGTCTTGCAGGAGCTGGCCGATCTCGCCCAGGATGCGTCGCTGTGCGGGCTCGGGAAGACGGCGGCGAACCCGTTCCTGAGCACCTTCCGGTACTTCCGGGAGGAATACGAGGCGCACATCAAGGAGAAGAGGTGCCCGGCCCTGTCGTGCAAGGCGCTCACCGCCTACTGGATCGACCCCGCGAAGTGCCAAGCCTGCCTGATCTGCCTGCGCGCTTGCCTGGAGGGGGCGATCGACGGCGGGAAGAAGAGGATCCACGTGATCGACCAGGATAGGTGCACGAATTGCGGAACGTGCTTCGAGGTGTGCCCTTCCCGTTTCGGGGCGGTGATGAAGATCTCGGGCGTGCCCGTGCCGGCGCCTATCGCCGAGCAGGAAAGAGCCATCGCGAGGGGTCGCAGGCAAGCGAGGACGCTACCGTGAGCGAATTCGTCGTCGAGCTCGATGGCAGGCGGGTCACGGTACGGGAGGGAACGACCGTCCTGGGGGCGGCGCGCCAGGCGGGCGTGTTCATACCAACACTATGTCGCCGCGAGGAGTTGGCGCCCTATGGGGGGTGCCGGCTCTGCCTCGTGGAGTCCGAGGGCCGCGGCGGGAGGAAGCTCGTCGCCTCGTGCGTGCATCCGGTAGAGGAGGATCTGGTAGTCAGAACCAGATCGGGGAAGATCGATAGGCTGCGGAAATTGCTGCTGGAGCTCTTCCTGGCTCACGCGCCGGAGGCGGCGGTATTGCGGGAGCTCGGTCGGGAGTATGGGGCAGACGCGACACGTTTCGTGGGCGAGGGGTCGTTCTGCGTGCATTGCGGCTTGTGTGTGAGGTACTGTGCGCAGGTGGAGAAGAAGGACGCGGTTGGGTTCGTCGAGAGAGGAACGAAGAAGGAGATCGCTTTCGTTCCCGAGATTGCGTCTCGTGAGTGCGCCGCCTGCAAGCGGTGCTTCCCGCTGTGCCCGACGTCGTATCTTCAGGCCGCGTACGTGTTGATCCAGGGACTGGCGTTTCCGGCGGGTTGCTGAAGGACTACCGCGCGGGCGGCGCGGCGCCAGGGCCCAGCGCCAGGCCGCCCTGGCGGGTGTCGGCGTGGCCCCAGGGCGTGCCGGTGGCAAGGTCGACGAGAATACAGTTGGCGCCGCCGAGCGAGCCGGAGCGGGCGATCTTGTGACCCATGCGCCGCAACTCGGCGAGCACCGGGGGCGGGGGGCTGCGGTCCTTCTCCAGGCGCAGCTCGTCGGGCCGCCACTGGTGGTGGACGCGGCCTTGCTCGACGGCATGGTCGATGGTCATGTGGTGATCGACGAGGTTGCGCAGGACCTGGGCTACGGTGCCGGGGATGGTGTCGCCACCGGGCGAGCCGAGCACGGCGGCGAGCCGGCCTTGCTGCACGACGATGGCGGGCGTCATCGAGCTGGCCATACGCTTGCCCGGCGCAATGGCATTGATGCCGGCGGGGGAGAAGCCGCCCAGCGCGTTGCTGGGGATGACGCCGGTCTCGGGGATCATGACGTGGGCCCCGAAGGCCGCCGAGAGGGTCGTGGTGCAGGCGACGGCGCCGCCCTGCGCGTCGACGACGGAGAAGTGGGTCGTGTCATGCGACTCGGCCGGCAGCTCCGTCGGCTTGGCAATCGGCGTGACGGCGGACGACGGCGTGACCTTGGTCGCGTCTATGCGCGGCTGGCGCGCCGCGTGGTAGGCCGGGTCGAGCAGCCGGGCGAGCAGCGGACCGAGGAGCGCGCCATCGGCGAAGCCCGGATCGGCGGCCACGGCCCGGCGATCCGCGTAGGCGCGGCGCGCAGCCTCGGCGAACAGGTGCACGCCGTGCGCCGTGAAGGGCGGCGGCAGGCCGGCGCCGGCGAGCTCCAGATCGAGCATGATGCTCGCCAGGGCGACGCCGCCCATGGATGGCGGAGGCATGGTGTAGACGTCCAGGCCACGGTAGCGGAAGTGAAGCGGCTCGCGGACGAGCGCACGGTAGGCCGCCAGGTCCTCCGCCCGGACGTAGCCGCCCCGCTGGCGCATGGCCTGGTCGATGAGGCCGGCGACCTCGCCGGCGTAGAAGCCCGCGCTGCCGCGCTGCGCCACGGCCTCCAGGGTGCGGGCGAGGCTGCGCTGCACGAGCCGGCCACCGGGGCCGAGCGGCTTGCCGCCGCGGCCCAGCACGGCGCGCAGGGTCGGATCGCGGGACCGGCGCCGAGCCGTAGCCGTGCCCGCCTTTCTTCAGCATCACCTCGTTGGTCTTGGCGCTGGCTTTTTTGGGAGCGGCCTCGCGGTAGTCGATCGCATGCACCGCGCCGCTTGGCAGCCGCACCAGCATGAACCCGCCGCCGCCCAGGCCGCCGGCGTTGGGGTGGGTGACCGAGAGCGCGTAGCCCACGGCCACCGCGGCATCGACGGCGTTCCCGCCGCGCTCGAGCACCTGCACGCCGACCCGCGTCGCGTTCGCCTCGACGGACGCGACCATGCCGAAGCGGCCCTCGGCCGCAAGCTTCCCGCCCGGCGCCAGCGCCACGGCCGGCGCTGCGGTGGCGGCGGCCGCCGGGCCGGCCGGGGCCGATCCGCCGGCGGAAGCTGGCGCCGGGGCATGCGCCCGGGACGCCGCCGGCGGCGGTGCCGGTGCGCTGCCTCGCGCGGCGGGCACGACGCTCGGCGCCGGCGCCGCGCTGGCGGATGGCGCCGCCGGCGCCCGCGCACCTGGGGGCGGTCGAATCGGGCCGTCACAGGCGGCCAGACCGAGCAGCGTCGCGAGCAGAGCCAGGTGGCTGCGGGGCAGGGCCATGGGGCGGGGCGGAAGGGGGCCGCTAGCCTCTGTAGCACCGACCGGCACCGCGGGCACGGCGCCGCTCGCGCGGTCCGACTGGGGGCCCACCGCCACCGTCCCTTTGGCAGCGGCCCGGAGCTGCGCTATCATCAAGTACTCCCGTGGATCGCCTCACCCGCTGCCTCACCGGCCTTGCCCTCACCGCTCTACCCGGCTGCGCCTGGCTCATCGGCATCGACAAGTACCAGGACGGGGACGCCGGGGCCGACGGAGGTGGCAGCAGCAGCAGCTCGACCAGCAGCAGCGGCTCGACCAGCAGCAGCGGCGGCGGGGGCACGGTCGGCACCGACGGTAGCACGGGGTGCGGTAGCGGTGACGGGGACGGGGGAGGAACGAGCAGTTGCTCGGTGGGGCCCGAAGTGACTTGTGGGAACTGCCTCGCGAGCTGCTGCGACGAGCAGGTGAAGTGCTGCAAGGCCGATCCGTCGAAGGGCTGCCAGAAGTGCCTCGACTGCGTCGAGACGGCTGCGGGCAAGTGCGCACAGGACTGCCCCCTGACGAACGACCAAGTCGCGGCGCTGGGCAATTGCGGCTTCAAGAACTGCGGCGAGAATTGCGCCGCCTGGAAGGCAGAAGCCGGGATCAGCGACGGGACCGGAGGCGGCCCCTAGCACGTCATCTCGGACGTCCCGGGGAAAATTGGCTCGCGCCACCTCTTTCGCGCAAGGCAGAACTAGCAACCAGGAACAGGAGCGAGAACGTAGAACACGGAACGCAACGCCAGCGCAAGGGCGACGACATCGCCGACCGACTCCTCGATCTCGCAGCAGCGCTGGCCAAGGTGCTTCCCGCGCTCGGCAATTCGCATTGTGCGTTGGCGTTCTTGTTGCTAGTTCCTAGTTGTCCGGCAGTGGTGCCAGCCCGCCCGCCTCACAGCGTCCTGCCCACCGCCGCCACGACGGGCGCGAGCCCGCGCACCAGCGCCTCGAACTCGGCCGGCGTGAGCGCCTGCTCGCCGTCGGACAGGGCCTGGTCGGGATCGGGGTGTACCTCCACCATGATCCCGTCTGCCCCGCACGCGGCCGCGGCGCGCGCCATCGGCGCGACGAGCTCGCGGCGCCCGGTGCCGTGCGACGGATCGACGAGCACCGGCAGGTGGCTGCGACTCTTGAGCCAGGGTACGGCGCAAAGGTCGAGCGTGTTGCGCGTGGCCGTCTCGAAGGTGCGTATGCCGCTCTCGCACAGCACGATTTCCTCGTTGCCTGCGAGCGCCAGGCGCTCGGCGGCGAGCAGCAGATCCTCGACGCTGGCCGCCATACCGCGTTTGAGCACCACGGGCCGGCCGCACCGACCCAGGGCAGCGAGGAGGCGCGCGTTGTACATGTTGCGCGCCCCCACCTGCAGCGCGTCGGCCCGGGCGGCTACCGCCCCGACGTCGGCAACCTCGACCACCTCGGTCAGCGTCGGAAGCCCGATCTCGTCGCCCACCTGGCGCAGGATCGCCAGCCCGTCCCGCCCCAGGCCCGGAAAGCTGTAGGGGCTGGTGCGCGACTTGAACGCGCCGCCGCGCAGCACGTGGGCGCCCGCGCGGCGCACGGCCTGGGCGCTGTGGCGCATCTGCTCCAGGCTCTCGACGGCGCACGGCCCGGCGACGAGCAGAAAGCGCTCGCCGCCCACGCCGGCCGTGCCGATGCGCACGACGCTGCCCTCGGGCCGGCGCGCGCGGCTCACGAGCGGGCACGCAAGGGCGTCCGTGGCCACGCTGCGGATGCACGGATCGCCGCGCAGGCCGAGGCGCGCCGCAACCAACTCGTCGTCGTTCGTGCCGACCACCACGCGCTGCGTTCCAGGCTCGTGGGCCGGTGAGAGGCCGACGCGACGGAAGCGCCGGAGCAGCTCCTCGATCTGCTCGGCCGACGCGGTGGGATCGAGGGTGATGATCACGGCCGCCCTCGCGGGCTTGCGGATCTGCCAGTCCCGGCGGCGATGTCCAGGGGGCCCAGCGCCGGTACGCGTTCACGCCTTCTCCCAGTCGGCTCGTCAGGCGGCCGCGAGCGCGAGCGCGCCCGGAGGCCCGGGCCGCAGCGTACTCCTGTACGTGAGGACCCGGGCCGAGGACGTAAGTCCGTCCCTTCGGGACGGGGTTGGGGTCCCGACGCGCCCTTCGGGCGCGGCCGCCGCGCCGCTTGGCGCCCGCCCCGCCGGTCGCGAGCGCGGCCTGCACCGCGGCGCGCCGATGCACTGCCCGCAACAGCTCGGCGTCGCAGAAGTCGAGCTCTGCCCGAAGCTCGGCCTCGCTCGACGCCGCGGCGCAGATGGCCTGCTGCCGGAGGAAGGCGTCGCAGAGCACGAGGGCCAGCATCGCCTCGGCCACGGGCACGAGCCGAGGGCAAATGCACGGATCGTGGCGACCGCGGAGCTCGATGCGGCGCGGCCGGCCGGCCGTGTCTACGGTTCTCTGCGCGCGGGCAATCGAGGGGGTGGGCTTGACCGCCAGCCGCACTACTACCGGCTGGCCGGTCGTGATTCCGCCGAGCACCCCGCCCATGCGGTTGGTCAGGGGCCCGGACGGCCCCAGCGGGTCGTTGCTCTGGCTGCCTCGCAACCGGCTCAGGGCGAAGCCGTCACCCAGCTCGACGCCCTTGACGGCGCCGATCGACATCATCGCCGCGGCGATCTGCGCGTCGAGCTTCTGGAACACGGGATCGCCCCAGCCCGGCGGCACGCCGCGGGCGACGACCTCGACCACGCCCCCCAACGAGTCGCCGCGGCGCCGGGCGCTCTCGATGGCCCGGAGCATGCGACGCGCGGCCATCGGGTCGGCACAGTGCACGGGGTTGCGCTCGATCGCGGCGGGATCGAAGCGCTGGCCGTCGATGTTCCCGACGCGCAGCACCTGTCCCACGATGCGCACGCCCTGCTCGCCGAGGATCTGGCGCGCCAGCGCGCCGGCGGCCACGCGGGCCACGGTTTCACGCCCGGAGCTGCGGCCGCCGCCGCGCCAGTCGCGAATGCCGAACTTGCGCCACCAGGTGAAGTCGGCGTGGCCAGGGCGGAAGATCTCGCGCTCTGGCGCGTAGTCCTCGGGCCGGGCGTCGCGATTGCGAACGAGCAGAGCGATCGGCGCCCCTGTGGTCCTGCCCTCGAAGACGCCCGCAAGCACCTCGACGCGGTCCGCCTCCCGGCGCGGGCTCGATGCCGCGCTCACACCGGGACGGCGCCGATCGAGATCGTGCTGGATCGCGGCCACATCCACCGGGACACCGGGCCTTAGGCCGTCGATCACGACGCCGAGCGCCGGCCCGTGGCTCTCGCCGAAGCTCGTGATGCGGAAGTTGTCGCCGAAGCTGTTGGATGACACTGCAGCAGCTATTAGCCGTTAGCTGTTGGCTCGGAAACCCCTCGTCTCGCCCTCCGGGGCCAACTGCCAACCGCTGGCTGCCAACGGCCGTGTCAGCCCGTTCCCCGCTGCCGTCGCGGCAGCACGCGATCGAACCTCTCTGGCCCGCGCGCGGCGGCCTGGGAGCGCGAGCCAGGCGCGCCGGCGGGCGCCGTACCCAGGCCACAGAGCAGCCATTGCAGCCCGTCGCGGCCGAGTTGCTCGATCTCGGCGACGGCTGCTCCCGGTGGTCCTTCGAGCTGGCCGTTGATCGCCAGCGTGGCGAGCCCGTGGAGCTGCGCCCAGAGCACCGTGGCGATCCTCACGATCTCGACCCGGCCGAGCCGCTCGCCGCGCGGCGTGAGCGCCAGGGCCGTGGCCAGCTCCTGCGGCGCCACGCTGGTGGCCTCCGGCAGGATCCGACCGCTGCCCAGCTCGTCGCTCATGCCGAACATGATCCGGTACAGATCCGGGTGGCTCGTGGCGAAGTGCAGGTACGCCTGGGCCACGGCGCCGGGCCCGCCGCGTAGCCCTGAGCCTTCGTCGTCGCTGATCTCCGGCGGCGGGCGCGACGAGCGGCCGCCGTGGCGCATCTGGAGCGCGAGCTCGCGGAAGCCCTGCCTCGCCACCGCCTCGAGTATGGCTGACTTGTCGCGGAAGTGGCGGTACGGCGCGGCGTGGCTTACGCCGACGCGCGCCGCGACCTCGCGCAGCGTGAGCGCTTCAAGCCCGCGCTCGTCGAGCAACGCTGCCGCGGCCGAGACCAGCGTCGCCGGAAGGTTGCCGTGGTGGTAGTGCGGGCGGGCGTGCCGCCACTCCAACTGCTCGCCCCGCGCCGAATCGTCGTCTGAGCTATGGCCGTTCAAGTATCCCCCAAGCTAGCTGCCTGCAAACAAGCCCCTGCCCTACCGTCCGCGGCGCCGGCCGGCACGCAAGCGAGCCGGACCCTCGCCCCGGCGTACCGTGTCGCCATGACCAGGCAACCACTGAAGCAACTTCCGTTCCGGCTCGGAGGCACTTGTCGGGCCGCGGAACTTCCAACACATCGCGCGCTCGCGGCCGCGGCCCGCTGCGCAAAAGTGTGCTGGCATATGAAAAGTTTTGTCAGGTCGCCGCAGTGGCGGCGCGCACGCGTTCCAGCACCATCCAGAAGTCGGGAAACGACTTGGCAACGCACTCGGGCTCGGCGACGCGCAGGCCGGCGAGGCGCAGCGTGAGCAGGCCGAAGGCCATGGCCATGCGGTGATCGCCGTCGGGCTCCAGGGTGACATCCGCCCGAACGGCGCTCCCCAGCGGCGCGATCTCTAGACCGTCGTCGTGCACGCCGACCCGGGCGCCGAGCTTGCCGAGCTCGCGGGCGAGCACGCCGATGCGGTCGCTTTCCTTGATGCGGGCGTGAGCCACGCCCGCGATGCGGCTCGGCCCGGCGGCGAACAGGCAGGCAGCGCACAGCGGCGCGATGAGATCGGGCGTCCCGCCGAGGTCGAGCTCGTGCGCGCCGGGCCGGCCGAGCTCGCGCAGCATGGCGGCAAATGCGGCGTCGCCCTGCAGGGAGCGCTCCGGCGGCAGCAGATCCGGGACGAGCACGTCGAGCCCGGTCAGCCACCCGGCCGCCAGCAGGAAGGCGGCCGCCGACCAGTCCGGTTCGATAGCGATCTCGCGCCCGGTGCCGCACGCGCGGTAGCCGCCCGGCTCGACCTGTACGCTTCCATCGCCGAGCCAGCGCAGCCGGGCCCCCGCCGCTTCCATCATGCGCGTGGTCATGCGCACGTAGGGGCGCGAGACGGCCGCCCCGCCGAGCTCCAGGCGCAACCCGCGCGGCAGCCGCGGCGCCACGAGCAAGAGGCCGCTCGCGAACTGGCTCGAGACGGAGGCGTCGATCCGCACCGCCGCCTGGGCCGGCTGGTCTCGCACGAGCTCCACCGGCGGGCAGCCGGGCCGGCCGAGGTAACGGGAGCGCACGCCGAGCGCGCCGAGCGCGTCGCAAAGCGGTCCGATGGGGCGCTCGCAGAGGCGTGCGCCGCCGTCGATGACGAGGGGCCCGTCGCGCAGCAGGGCGAACGGCGCGAGGAAGCGCGCGGCCGTGCCCGCGAGGCCGCAGTCGAGCCTTTGGGGACCGGCCCGGAGCGGCCCGGGCACCACCTCGGCAGCTTCTGTGCTCCACTGGGCGGCGCAGCCGAGCTGGCGCAGAGCCGCCACGAGATGGCGCGAGTCGTCGCAGTCCAGAGGGCGCGCGATGCGGGTGGGCCCGTCGGCCAGCGCCGCGATGACGAGCGCCCGCTGCGTCATGCTCTTGCTGCCGGGGGCGGGCAGGCTCAAAGGCATGCGGCGAGCTCCCGCAGCGAGTCAGGATCGATCTCCCGCCCGAGGATCCAGCCAATCTGCCGTGCTCCCTGGCACAGCCACATCTCCAGCGCCCCCAACGCGACGGCCCCCTCGTGCTCGGCCTGCGCGCAGAGCTGCGAGCGCCCGCGCGCGAGGCTGCCGGGCGCGGGCGTGTCCGGCGCACCGGGCCGCGCGGCGGGCGGCATGGCGAGATCGAACACGATCCGCTTGCCCAAGCTTCGGCCCGCGGGCCAGGGGCTCTGTGCGCCACCGATGGGTGTGGCGTTGACCAGCACGTCGCAGGGGGCATCGGCGCGCTCGTCCCACGGCACGACCAGCCGCCCGCGCGCCGCCAGCTCCTCGGCCGCCTCCCGCCGCCGCGCGCTCAGGCACACGGCAAGGCCGATCTGCTCGCAGGCGAGGGCGGCCGCAGCGGCGGCGCCGCCGGCGCCCAGCACAAGCGCGCGCGCCCCGACCGCACCGGCGCCCGTGCCCAGACCGGCCGCCAGAAGCGCCCGCGCGAGCGGGGCCCGGACGCCCCAGACGTCGGTGTTGGTTCCCTCCCAGCGGCCGGAGCGCCGGCGAAGCGAGTTGACCGCGCCTACGAGACGCGCGAGATCGTCCGGCGCGCACAGACGGAGGGCTTCGCGCTTCAGGGGCATGGTCACGCTGGCGCCGCGCGCACCCAGCCGCTCGAGCAGTGCCAGGGTGTCACCCAGCTTGCGCGTGAGCACGGCGACGTAGGTGAGCTCGCTCGCGTGCCGGCGCAGCCAGCGGTTGTAGATCGCGGGGCCCGGCGAGCGCATCACGTTCTCGCCGCCCACGAGAGCGCACAGGGGCCCGCTGCTCGTCGCGGGCATGCCGTGCACCAGAGCCCGGTCGAGATCGAGCTGGCCCTCGGCCGTGGCCACTGCGGTGCTCGCCGCCACGTACGTCCAGGCCGAGCCGAAGCTGCGGTAGTGCGTGCGCGAGAGCAGCCCGGCCTCGCCCACGCCCACCAGCACCTTGGGAATGTCGATGGCCCGTCCGGCCTCCAGCAGCGCCGCGAGCTCGGCCGCGTCGTCCACGGGCACCGCGAGCTTGACGGCGTCGGGGCCCCGCGCGGCCATGGCGCAAAGCCGCTCGGCAAGATCCGCCGGCCGCGCGGCCTTCTCGTGCCAGGACAAGAGGGGCCGAGAGCCGCCCGCTTGGCTCATGGCGCAGAGATCGCCGTCCTCCACGTCCGCCTCCACGTCCACGTAGGCCACCCCGAGCCGCCCGACGCGGGCGAGCAGGGCAAGCCGCTCGCGCTCGTCGCCGTCGTAGCCGCCGTCCTGGCGGGCGGGGCGGCAGCAGACCACGACGACGGCGCGATGTTTGGCCACGAGGTCGAACACCGCCTCGTCCACCCGCTCCAGCAAGTCCAGGCGTACTTCCTGGAGAAACGGCTCGCCGCTGCCAAGCCGGGCCGCCACCGCCGCGAGGCGGGCGCATAGCTCTGCCGCGCCCCGCTCGCCGCCGGTCACGCAGAGCATAGCCGCTCGCCGTTGGCTATTGGCCGTTGGCCGAGGTCCTGAAGCCCCTCGAAACTCCTCATCCTACGACGACTTCTGGAACTGCTTCTCACGGTACTTCGAGAAGTAGTAGAGAACTGCCCGCTCGGCGACGTCGGCCATGACTCTGACCATCTCGTCGACCGACCACTGCTTCGGCCGGAAGTAGAAGCTGCCTCGATTGAACTTGCCTCCTTGTTCGCTGTGGAGATATGTCTTGTTCAACTGTCCGAACATCGCCATCGTGGAGACACGATCAAGGATCGACGAGTCAGTCTCGAAGTCGCAGCCGTAGCCAAAGCAGACGAACGGGAAAATGCTCTCGCGCATCAGCGCGGCGCGCAGGCCAATGACGTTCTTCCCCAGCCGTTCGATCGCGTTTCCCCTTGCCTGCTTGGGAAGACCTTCCTCAGCGCGAAGGTCATTCGTCCCTTGGTTCTTGACCTCCGCGATCAGCACTGGATACATGAACTTATCCCCGGCCCGCGCCCGAATATGGAGAATGCCTCCATCCGGCCGAATGGAGCTGCTATCGAAGTGGTAGTGAAACTCCGTGTCCGGGTAACTGCGGCGCAGCTCGGCGACGATGTCCTTCAGGTGCCACTGCCTCTCGTGGGCCAAGGAAATCCTCTTCCCAAACTTGCGATCCAAGATCTCGACTACCTGTTCCAGAGCCCTAATAATGTCGGATTCCTGCTTCTTGGAGGTGACGTTGATCACGGTGCCCGCGCGCTGTTCTCGTAGCTGGTGCTTGCGGGCCATCGCCACCTACCTCCGCTCGACCAAGAAGAGCTGTTCCGTTACGTGAATCGCCCTATTATTAAGGTTCCGGCTTCCACGGAATGCGTTGTACGGCGTCTCCACAACATCGAGGGCACCCATCGTGTCAAGCAGTGAACGCATCTCGTGGGGTGAGATGAAGCCTTCGTTGTTGAACGAAATCAGAAGGAACGGGCGCCAGTCGGTCGGTATCCCCGAGACGCGACTGATGTGCTGCGGGCGGTCGTACCGGACCAAAAGGTTGAGCATGAAGTAGTTCGAGCCATAGGGATGCTGGTTGTACGGAGGATCGATGTAGGCCAAGTCAAGTCCTCTCAGCCGCCGGGCCACCGCATTTGCGTCTTCGTGGAGAACTTCATGCTCGCACTCGAAGTTGCTCAGAACGGGCACCTCCAGCCTGATCTCGCCGAGAATGCGAAACAACGCATCGGAACCGCTGCCGCCGAACTGACCGAGCCCCGTCTCGCGGTTTCTGTAGAAGCCCTTGAATACGCCAGCGGTGTTCGCATGGATGGACGCCGCGCTCAGAAGTGGACCCAAGAGGAGGTCCTTCATCTCGCGAGGGGCAGTGTCGATAAGTCGCCGGAAGCTGTCGAGACGGCGAGCGTTCGTCTTGGTGTAGAAGACGCGGTCCTCTCGGGTGATCCGGTTTTCGTCCCGGGGGGCGTAGAGCTCCTCGATGAAGCCGGGAGGCATTGGTTCCGTCGTGACCCTGGCGTTGAGATCGGCGACGACGCGGGAAATGGCAGGCAGGTCGATGGTGCTTCTGTTGCGCAGGTAGCAACGACCGGTGACGGCGGCGTAGTCCTCTAGGTCATTGCTGATCAGCAGGGAGGAGTGGGCATTCAGGAAGCGCGACACTACTCCCGAACCGCTAAACGCATCGAATACCCGAAGCCGCACCTTGCCGAGTCGTCGCTTGACTCGCTCAACCGCGCGACCGATGTGACCAAGAAGGGCGCGCTTGTTTCCGATGTACGTGAGCAGTTGGCGCGACAGATAGTCAGGGTCCTCGGCCACGGGGTCGTCCGCCCAGAGGGCGAGCTGACTCCCTTCCCTGACGGTGACCGGCGGCTGTTCAGGTTGGGTCACGTGGTTCTCGGCGTGCTTGATCCTGGCGTCCAACTAGCAACTACGCGGACCCCGCAATTCCTTTCAGCTTCGCGGGCCTCGGCACGGTAGCGCCGGGTGGGGTGGAGTGCAAGTGTCAAGAGAAGGCTGCAAGCTCGAACCGGAGGAGGTGGGGAATGATGCACACGCGGAATCCGGGTAGCACTACTGCATCAAGTTTTCGTAACGACCTGAAATCATGGACCCAGAAGCAAGGGCCGTTGATGGCGCATTTCCGAATCAAGCAGCCGCAAGTGACCGATTTCGGGATGGTTCTCGACCACAGTCCCTTCCCGCCAAAACGCCGGAACCTGAACTTGATGCAGTGGTGCTAGGAGTCTGTCGGAGAAAAAACTAAGTGCGCGGAATTGTTCGGTTCCAGCGTCAGAGTAAAGTGAGCGATTTCGATAACTTGGACCATTTCGAGCACGCTTTCTCCGACACGCTCCTAGCAGCTCAACGGCCAACTGCCAATGGCTTCTCCTCCCAGGCCGCACGCAGAGCGTCGAGCGACACCTCTCGCGTGAAGCTCCCGTCGCCGGGCACGCTCGTGCCGATGCGGCGCGGAATGGCGCAGCGCACGCCGGCCCCTCGCCGCTTCTTGTCCGAGGCCAGGAACGGCTGCGCGGCGGCGAAGTCGCAGGGCGCCGCCGTGGGCAGCCCCAGGCGCCCCAGCAGGGCGGCGAGTCGGCGAAGGTCGCGCTCAGGGAAGGTTCCCTCGGCCGCGGCCACGCGCGCCTCGATCGCCATGCCGATGGCCACGGCCGGGCCGTGCGCCGTGCGATGCACGGTGGCGTGCTCGATGGCGTGGCCCACGCTGTGGCCGAAGTTGAGGATGTGGCGCAGCCCTTGGTCGCGGTCGTCGCGCGCGACCACGCCGGCCTTCACCCTTGCGCACCGGACGATGATCTCGTCGGGAAGCCGAAGGCTGCCGCCCTTCGACCATGCCTCGATGCGCGCGAAAAGCCGCGCGTCGGCCACGGCCGCATGCTTCACCGCCTCGGCGAGCCCGGCCCTGAGCTCGCTCGCCGGCAGGCTCGACAGCGCGCCCGCGTCGAGCAGCACGGCGCGCGGATGGTGGAACGCGCCCACGAGGTTCTTGCCGCGGGGTGTGTTGACCCCGGTCTTGCCGCCCAACGCGGCGTCAACCTGGGCGAGCAGCGTGGTCGCGACGTTGACGTGCGCCACGGCGCGCAAGAACGTGGCGGCGACGAAGCCGGCCACGTCCAGGACGACGCCTCCGCCCACCGCCACGATGCAGGCGCGCCGGTCGATGCCGGCGGCGAGCATGGCGTCCTCCAGGCGCGCCTTCGTCTGCCGTGTCTTGTGCCGCTCGCCCGCGGGGAAGCTCAAGCGCAACAGGCGCTGCACGCGGCCCGCCAGCGCTTGCGCGAGCGGATCGGCGAAGAGCCGGCTCGTGTTCTCGTCGCCGATGATCACCGCCTGCTCCCAGGCCGGCTGCCACAGCCGCGCCAGCGCCGGAGCGGGATCTTCGCCGCACAGCACGGGGTAGGGTGATGCGTGCGGCGGCTGGACGTCGAAGACGTGGCGCATGGTGGTCGGCCGCAGCGCTACTCGTCCTTCTCCGGCAGGAAGTTGCTGCACGAGTCCTTGGCCGGGTTCGTGCCCTCCTCGCAGCTCGACGCCGCCGGCTCGGGCGTTTCCCGGACGCTGCCGAGGAGCGCGGGATCGGCCTCGGCTCCCATCACGAAGGAGATGGCATCGCACGGGTCGGTGGGCTTGCCGAGCTGCGAGCGGATGTCGATGTGGCCGCAGACGAAGTCCTTGAAGATGGAGTAGAACTTGTCGTCGGTGCACAGGGCATGGCCGGTCGTGCCGAGGGTCTCCAACGTGCCGAAGATGTCCTCGGCGCGCCAGCGGCCCGTCACCAGCCCCTCGCGCAGGGCGTAGGTGGGCGGCTGGTCGGGCTGCTGCTGCTTCTCGATGCGCGCGCTGATGAAGGCGGCGGCGAGCTTGATGGAGAGATACGTCTCCGAGCCGACGATGATGAACTTGGACTCCGGCACCGAGGCGACGAGCCGCCAGTCGGCTACGTAGGCGTAGTGGTCGACGTAGACGGGATCGTTGATGTCGTAGAGCTGGTCGAGCGACCCCTTGCCGGGGCAGGCGCCGCCTCCACCACCGCTTCCGCCCGCGCCGCCTGCATCGCCAGAGCCGCCCGCACCGCCCGCGCCGCCTGAGCCCCCGGCGCCGCCGTCCGGCCCGCCCTTGAGCTTCACCGAGGACTCGTCGATCGGCCAGCGGTCGGTGCCGTCCCACTTGGGGAAGTCGGGGTTGCAGGGATCGTCGCGGAAGCCCGGGGTAGTGTACACGGCGAGGTCAACCTGCCCGTCGTTGGCCGTGCCGTTGTAGTGTCGCACGCGCAGCAGCAGCGACCAGAAGCCCTCCTGGACGCGCTGGCTCTGGAACTCCGAGTCGATCTCGGGCGAGAATATGGCGGCCACCTGGAAGAGCTTCACCGAAGCCTGATCGCGGCCCGCGGGACCGTCGCAGTGGTTCGCCTCGGCGTACTGCGGGACGAGGCAACTGTCGCCCTCGCCCTGGCAAGTGCACATCCGATCGAGGTCGTAGCCGATCTCGTCCGGCGACATGCCCCCGTCGGGCAGCGGTCCCGCGTCCGCCGGATCCTCCCCGAGGAAGATCCGCCGCACGGCGACGACGAAGTCCACGTCGTCGGGGCCCGCGCCCGCATCCTGGGGCGGCTCGGGCCAGACGGCGTGCTGGCACACGGCAGCGTCGCCGGCGCCGGCTCCGCCAGCCCCGGCTCCGGCCGCGCCCCCGGCGTTGCCGCCGCCGGTGGCGGCGGCATCGCTCTCGTCCACGAGCTCGAAGCCGGCGACGAAGCAGCTCCCGGCCACCGCGAGCAGGCCGCAGGTGGCGAGCGCGGCCGCCAGCACGAGCGCAACGCGCCGAGCGCCGCGGCGGCGACGGCCCATCAGAAGCGCCCTCCAATGCTGCCGCCGGCCGGGCCGAGGCGCAGGGCCACGCCCGCGTCGCCGCCCGCCTCGGGCAGCGGGTGGAGGAGCACCAGGGCGGCACCTCCGGCCAGCACCGCGGCGCCGGCGATGCAGCTCGCCGTCGAGAACGTGCGCGTGGCATTGAAGGCGAGCACATCGTCCTCGTAGGCGTGCGAGCACCGCCGATCCGGGCAGTTCGCGAGCAGGTCGTCCTCCTCGGTCAGGACGAGCAGGCCGGCGATGATGCCGGCATCGAGCGCCGCGCCACCGAGCCCGATCGCCACCCAGCCTACCGTGCGCCACGGCGAAGCGCGCGCCGCGGGCGCCGCGGCGGCCGTCGCCAGCGCCACCGGCCGCAGCACCACGAGCTTGCGCTCCGAGCGCTTGAGCGTGACCTCCTGGCGGGCGACCAGCTTGCCGTGGCGAGCCGAGGCGCTGTGCCTCCCGGGATCGAGGCTGACGGGCTGGCCGAGCCGGTCGGCCGCGAGCGGCTCTCCGTCGAGCTCCATCTCGGTCTGCTCGGGCTTGGCGCCGTGCAGCGTGACCACGAGCACGGGAGTCTGCTCGATCACGCGCGTGAGCTCGGCCACGGCCTCGTCGCGGGCCCTGCGGTGCACCTCGGGCGCATCGGGCGCAAGCTCCATGGCAATGACCTGGCGGTACGCCTCGGCCGCCTCGCGCAGCCGCGCGAGCCTGTCGAGGCAGCGGGCCACGCGGAGCTTGAGGGTCGGAGCCGGGACCAGCTCGTCGGCCTTCTTGAAGCGCTCCAGCGCCGCGCCGTAGTCGCCGGCCGTGAACAGATCGAGCCCCTCGCCGCCGAGCCGCAGCGCGTCGTTGCGCTTCTGCTCGAGCTCCGCCGCTGCCTTCTCGGCGGCAGCCTTCTGGGCCGCGGTCTCGGGCGGCTTGGCGGCGGCGGCGTTGCCGGAGCCGAAGGCAACCGCGAGCACGGCCAGCAGTCTCGTTGCCGTGCGCAGAGCCGATGTGCGCCTCGCGCGTTTCATGGCAAGCTCTTGGACGATAGCGCCAACCTGGCGTAGCCGGAACCAAGCAGGTGGGCAAGGGGCAAGGGGCAGGGCCACAGGGCCGGCTCATCTTCCTTGGCCCAACTTCTGCGCACCTGCGCGCATGGACCGGCGTGGACCGGACGGGCGCGCCGCTCGCCGCGCCCGGTGCCCCACGGCGTCCAGCGCCTGGCGCCCCACGGCGCCGGCCGCCCGACCGCACCCGCCGCCCGCGCCGTCCGCCTACCCCCATCCCCGCCTCAATTCCCGGAAAGCGGGAATAGAGGGGCAGATAGCGAGGTCATCGCCTCCTCAATTCCCGCTTTTCGAGAATTGAGGGCCAGATGGTTCGCGCAGGGGACTGGCAACGGCGCTGCCGTGGGCGGCCCGCGGCCGTGGGCCGACGGCCGCCATCTCCGATGGGACGACGCAGTCGCCCGCGCGCCCCGTGCGCTGCATGGCGGCGATGTAGGATGATGCGCCGGCCCGTGCGCCAGGCAAGCCTGGTCGAGGAG
>JACQWT010000563.1 GCA_016209145.1 Deltaproteobacteria bacterium
ACATGGTGGCGTCCGAGGGCGTTGCGCAACTCGGACTCTCGCGGTGAGGGTCGGCGTTACGCGACATGGTGGAGTCGGAAGGCGTTGCGCAACTCGGACCCTCGCGGTGAGGGTCGGCGTTACGCGACATGGGGGTGCGGATTGGCAGGTCGTACCCGGGCAGCGGCGCGCGAGTAGCTCGCGCTAGGGCGCAACTGCAAGCGGCGAGGCCCTCCCACGAAGTGTCCCGTCCCGCCGCATTCGGCACCGCACTTGCGGGACGGAACATCATCGCCCCCGCAGCTTCCGCAGGTCGCGGCGTTCGCGCTTGCTCGGGCGCCCCGCGCCGCGGTCGCGCGCTCCGGCCGGCGGCGGGGTCGGGGCCGGGGGCGTGTGGTCCTCGTACAGGGTCCGGGCCAACGCCGGCGGCCCGCGGCGGTCGTGCAGGCTCACGACCTCGATCTGGCGCTGCCCGCGCGGCGTGGCGAGCTCGATCCGGTCGCCGGGGTGCAGGAGCTTCGCGGCCTTGATCGACTGGCCGCCCAGCTTGACGTGGCCGGCGTGGCAGGCGGCAGCCGCCTGCGAGCGGGTCTTGAAGAAGCGCGCGGCCCACAGCCAGCGGTCGGCGCGCACGGGCTGCGGTGCCAGGCTGTCGGGCTCGCTCATGTCGGTCGCCCCGAGCGGCCCGCGAGATACGCCACGGCGCCGCAGAGCACAGTGGCGCCGCCCGCCGCGGCCACCAGCGGTCGCTGCACGACCGCGTGTATGACCATCCAGGCCATCAGCGCGACGAAGACCAGCGGCGTGGCCGGGTAGCCCGGCGTGGAGAACGGCCGCTCGATGTCCCGCCGGCGCCGCAGCAGGAACACGCCGCACACGGCCAGGGCGGCGAAGAGGGACAGCGTGAAGCCGATGTAGATCAGCAGCGCCTCGAAGCTGGCCGTGAGCATCATGCACAGGGCCACGATCGCCTGGAGCACGATGGCGACGGTCGGCCCGCCCCCCGGCCGGCGCCGGCTGAGGAAGCGCAGCCGGGCGAAGTCGGCGCCCAGCGCCTCGTACACGCGCGGGCCGGTGATGATGACGGCACCCACCATCGAGACGAGGCCCAACATCACCACCGCCGACAGGATCTTGGCCCCGGCCGGTCCGAGAAGCTGCAAGGCGGCCACGTGACCGACCTTCACCTCGCCCGAGAGCAAGGGCAGAGGAGCCGCGGCGAGAAAAACCGCGTTCAGGCCGAGGTAGAGCAGCGTGACCAGCGCTGTGCCGATCGCGAGGGCGAGCGGCAGCACGCGCGATGGCCGGTCGATCTCGCCGGCCACGTACGAGGCGGCGTTCCAACCCGTGTAGGCGAACGAGACGAGCAGGAGCCCGATGGCGAAGCCGGGTGAAACCACGGCCGCCAAGGCGCTCCCCGAGCCCAGGCCGAGCCGCGCCGGATCCCCGCGCAGCGAGAGGGCCACGATGAAGGCGACGATGAGAGCAACCTTGCCCGCCGTGAAGACGTTCTGGAAGCCCGTCCCCGCCGACACGCGCCAGAGGTGAAGAGCCGACAGGCCGGCGACGAGCAGCGCGCCCACGAGCTTCGGGGGGGCGCTGGGGACGAACGCGGCGAAGTACTCCCCGAAGGCCAGCGCCCCGGCCGCGAGAGGCGCTGAGAAGCCGACGACGAACGACGCGAAGGCCGAGAGGAAGCCCAGCGAGGGGTGGTAGAGCCGCGAGAGGAAGTGGTACTCGCCCCCGTTGCTGGGCAGCGCCGCGCCAAGCTCGGCGTAGCTCAACGCTCCACACAGGGCCGCCACGCCGCCGACCAGCCAGCAGAGCAGGATGCCGAGCGGCGAGCGCACCAGCGGCACGAGCAGCCCGGTGGTCGTGAACACGCCCGTGCCGATCATGCTTGCCACGACCAGGCCCGTGGCGGTTCCCAGCCCCAGGCTCCTCCCCGTCTTGGCTGCCTCTGCGCCGGTCGCGCTGCTCACGAGCCTGTGCCTCCTCGACTACTTCCTGTGGCAGGTGCCGTTGCGGGCGACGCACTGCCGGTACAGCGTGCAGATCTCCCCGCGCCGGCAGTCTGCGTCGCTGGCGACCACGCACGCGCCGGCCTCGGCCGTGCACCGGCCCTGGAGCCGGCAGTACCACGAGGAGCGGCAGGCATCGCTGGAGCCTGCGACGCACTTGCCGTCCTGCGCGGTGCAGGCGCCCCAGTCGCGACAAATCCAGGCGCTGCGGCAGTGCTCGTCCGCGAGCGCGCCGCAGGCCGCCCCGGAGCCGACCGGCGCGCAGGCGCCCTCGCGCTCGCAGGCAGGCGAGCGGGCGCAAGCATCGGCGGAGGGAGCGGGCACCGGCGCGGAGGCTGCGCCGCCCGTAGGCGCGGGCCGGGTCGACGTCGGGATCGCAGCGGAGCCGGTCGCCGCGGCGGCGCCGGGCTCGGGCCGGGCGTCGTGCCCGCACCGCAAGGCGAGCGCGAGCAGGACGACCGCCAGCGGCAAAGGCGCAACCCTAGGCATCGCGCGCCACGATACACGATTTCACGCGCTCGCTCGCGCACCGTTGAAGCCTCCCTCTCCAGGTGCTAGCTCGCAGGCCGTGCCTGCCGTCTCCGAGCCTCTCGCGGGGGTTGTTCTCGCCGCCGGCGCCGGCACGCGCCTTGCGCCGCTCACGAGCGACCGGCCCAAGGTGCTCGTCGAGGTGGCCGGGCAGAGCCTGCTCGAACGGCTGCTCGCCTGCTGCACCACCACCGGCCTGCGCCGGGTGGTGGTGGTGACGGGCTACCGCGGCGACGCGGTCGAGCGCTGGCTTGACGCGCACCCGAGCGGCCTCGACGTGTGCGCGGTCTTCAACCCCGACTGGGCGCGGCTCGGCAATGCCCAGTCGCTCTACGTGGCCCGTGCCGCCCTGGGCGAGGGCGGCTTCGTCAAGCTCGACGGCGATCTGCTGCTCGACCCGGACATCCTGCGTCGCCTGTTGGACAGTCCGTGGCCATCGGCCATCGCGGTCGACCGGCAGGCCCGGCTCGATGCCGAGGCGATGAAGGCCCGGCTCGACGATGCCGGACGGGTGACCGCGCTCGGCAAGTGGCTGCCGGTAGAGGAGGCGAGCGGCGAGTCGATCGGCGCCGAGAAGATCGCCGCCGCGGCGGCGCCGCGGCTTTTCGAGGCGATCGAGCGACTGGTTGACGCCGAGGGCCGGCACGACGCCTACTACGAGGACGTCTACCAGCGCCTGATCGAGCAGGGCTGGGAGCTCGGCGCGGTCGACACCGCCGGCGGCTCGTGGACCGAGATCGACGATGCCGCGGATCTCCAGCGCGCCCGCGCCCGGCTCGAAGGGGTGCGGTCGTGAGCGCCGCAGTGCCGGCTGGGGCGGAGGCCCGCGCCGGGTTCAAGCCGCGCGACGTGGAGGAGTTGGTCGATCTGTACCTGCATCGGCCACTTGCCGCGCTGCTCGTCCGGATGCTCTTGCCCCTGCCCATCACGCCCAACCAGGTGACGGTGGCATCAGGCGTGGTCAGCGTCGTGGCCGGCATCTTCATGGGCCTGGCCGCCTTCGGCAGCCGTTGGCTCATGGCCGTGGGCGGCGCCGTGCAGCTCCTCTCCGTGCTGCTCGACTGCGCCGACGGGCAGCTCGCCCGGCTCAGGGGACAGTGCTCCGTCTTCGGGCGCCTGCTCGACGGCATCATGGACGGCTTTGCCGTCTTCGCCGTTTTCCACGGCATGGCCTTCTTCCTGCTTGGCGAGGGCTACGGCTACGTGCCCATCTGGTCGATAGGCTGGCTCGCCGTGCTGAGCTTCATCTGGCACGCCGCCCAGTACGACGCGGAGAAGAACATCTACCTCTCCTGCGCCCGGCCCGGCTTCGGCCTCGGCGGCTCCACTCTGCTCGCCGTGCAGGACGTCGAGCGCCTGCGCGACGAGCTGCGCGGGCGCGGCGAGCGCCTCAAGGCGGCGAGCATGGATCTTGCCGTGAGCTGGACCAGAGCGCAGACGAAGTCGCTCGCGCCGTGGCGCGGCGAGCTCGCCCCGCGCTCCGACGCCGAGCGGGCCCTGTTCCGGCAGATTTTCCGCGGGCCAATGCGCGGCTGGACTTTCGTGGGGTTCGGCACGCACATCTTCCTCCTCGTGGCCGCGGCGCTGGTCGCGACCGTCGAGCCGCGCGCCATCTGGGCCGCGTGGCTCCTGATGGCCGGGCCGATGAACCTCTGGTTCGCCTGGCTGGTGTGGCGGCGGCCGCGGCTGCGGCGGCGCTATGCGCAGGAGCTGGCGGCTCTGCGGCAGGCGGCAGGCTAGAACGGTTCCTGCGCCAGCCGTGCTAGCCTCGGCTCGGAGCTCGCGCCGTGCCAGACGACCGATCGCCACGCCAGACCGTGACGTTGTCCGAGATCGGGGCCGAGTCCGTGCGGGCGGCTCCCGGGCAGGACCGGCTGATGCTGCTCATCTGCCACCACGGCGGCGCGGAGGCGGTCGGCCTGCGCCCGCAGGCGCCCGTGGTCGTGGGCCGCGAGCTGCCCGCCGACGTGGTCATCGACGACCCAACCCTTTCACATTGCCATGCCCGATTCACGCTCGCGCAGCAGGGCGTGGCGGTTGAAGATCTGGGCTCGCACAACGGCACATTCGTCGGCGGCGAGCGCGTCGAGCGGGCCACGGTGCAGCCCGGCGGCGAGCTCGCGCTCGGACAGGTGGTGGTCCGGGTGCTGGCGGCGCAGCACGGCTCCGCCGCAAGGCTCGGCCTGTACGCTCACGATCGGCTCTGCGCCGAGCTCGGGCAGGAGATCGAGCGGGCGCGTTTCTTCGGCGATGCGCTGAGCGTCGTGCACGTGCGGGCGGCGCCGCGGGGCGCGCCCGAGAGCCACCTTGCGCGGTGGATCGATCGGGTGAGCCGGAAGCTGCGGCCGGTGGATCGCCTTGCCGGCTACGGCTCCGAGGCGGTCCATCTGCTGCTGCCGCGGCTCGCGCCGGAGCAGGCGTTTTCGCTCTGCAAGGCGATCGTCCGTCCCGGCGCGAGCGGCGAGGCGTCGCTGCGCTGCGGGCTGGCGTCGTTTCCGGCTGCGGCGGGCACGGCCGATGACCTCCTCGCCGCCTGTCGCCGGGCCGCGCTGGAAGCGGACGAGCGGGTACCGCTGCGGCTGGCGGCCGCGGGCTGGGCGAGCGAGGGCAAGCTCGATGACCACTTCGCGCCGGCGGCGCAGCGCGGCCCGGTGGTGCAGAGCGAGATCATGCGGCGCCTCTTCGAGACCGTGGACCGGATTGCCGCCACGGTGATCCCGGTGCTGATCTGCGGCGAGACCGGCACGGGCAAGGAGGTCGTGGCCCGAGCCATCCACGAGCGCGGGCCACGACGCGAGCGGCGCCTGGTGTGCATCAACTGCGCTGCCATTCCGGCCCAGCTCGTGGAGAGCACGCTCTTCGGCCACGAGCGGGGCGCCTTCACGGGCGCAACGCAGCAACATCGGGGTGTGTTCGAGTCGGCGCACGGGGGCACGGTCATGCTCGACGAGGTGGGCGAGCTGCCGGCGCCGGTGCAGGCGGCGTTGCTGCGCGTGCTGGAGACGAAGCGGGTGACCCGCGTCGGAGCGAGCAGCGAGATCGAGGTCGACGTGCGCGTGGTCGCGGCCACCAACGCCGATCTGGGACAGATGTGCGTGGGCGGCCGCTTTCGCCGCGACCTGCTCTATCGGCTCGAGGCGATGACCCTGATCATCCCGCCGCTGCGCGAGCGGCGGGCCGAGATCCCCGCGCTGGCACGCCTCTTCCTCGAGGAGGCATCGCGCCTCAACGGCTGCGCCGTGCGCGGCATCGATGACGAGGCGCTCGCCGTGCTGGGGCGCTACGACTGGCCCGGCAACGTCCGGGAGCTGCGCAACGTGGTCGACCGCGCCGTCGTGCTGGCGCGCGGCGCGCTCGTCACGGTCGAGGATCTGCCGGCCGGCCTGCGCCGCGGCGCGAGCGCCCCGGCGGTCGCGGACCGGACGGCTGCCGCCGGCGGGCCGGCCCCGGGGGGCGCACGAGAGCCCGCCGATCTCAAGGCTCATCTCCAGCGCTGCGAGGCCGAGCACATCGTGGCCGCGCTACGTGCGGTCGGCTGGAACCAAAGCGAGGCAGCGCGCCTCCTTGGCATCCCGCGCCGGACCCTGGTGCACAAGATCAAGGCGTTCGGCATCAAGAAGCTCGGCTACGGGCTGGCTGGCGGCCAGGGGTAGGGCTAGCAAGACCTACCGGACGGGTTTCCTGCTCGCAGTAGAAGAGGTGGGATGCGGGCTCACATAGGCGAGGCGAGGCGAGGGAGGATCTGGGGCGGCGCGGCGCTTGCCATGCTCCTCCCGCTCGCCGCGGGCTGTGGCGCCGAGCTCGCAAGCGAGCCGCCGGCGGGGTTGTCGCCGCCGGCGCCTGCCTCCACGGGCGGCTCCTGCCCGGCGGGTATGGCCTACATCCCGGCCGGCTCGTTCATGATGGGCTCGAACGACGGCGCCGACGACGAGAGGCCCGTGCAGCGGGTGAGCCTCGGGGCGTACTGCATGGACCTGTACGAGGTGACCGTGGCCGACTACCGCCGGTGCTCGGGCTGCTCGGCGCCGGACACGGACGAGTACTGCAACTGGGGCAAGAGCGGTCGCGAGCGCCACCCCGTCAACTGCGTGGACTGGAACCAGGCCACTGCGTGCTGCCGCGCGCAGGGCAAGCGGCTGCCGACCGAGGAGGAGTGGGAGTACGCGGCGCGCGGGAGCGAGGGCCGCGCGTATCCATGGGGCAACGCGGCGCCGGGCTCGCAGCTCTGCTGGAAGCGCTGGGAATCCAAGGAGGGCACCTGCGCGGTCGGGAGCTACCCGGCCGGCAGGAGCCCCTTCGGCCTGTTCGACATGGCCGGCAACGTCTGGGAGTGGACCGCCAGCCGCCACTGCCCGTACTTCCGCAGGAATTGTGCCAACGAGGCCCGCGTCCTCCGCGGTGGGAGCTGGAGCCACTTCGAGCCGCGCCACGTGCGCGGTGCCATCCGCCCCTGGACTGATCCTGGCATCCGCAGTTTCGACCTCGGCTTTCGCTGCGCCACGACCCCATAGCCGCGCCCCGACACGCCACGCGCGCTGCTCGCGCGGCAGCGCGACATCGAGCAGGTGACCGGCCGGCTGGTGCTCGTGAGCGGTGCTGGCCGAGGGCGAGGAGACTCAGTCCAGCAGCTCCGCGGCCGACGCTATCGTCACTGCCCGGCGCAGCCACTCGTCGAGCTGCGCGAGGTCGGTGCAGCCGCCGAGCCGCTGCCGCAGCGCGGCAGGCACATCGAGCCCGCGCGCTTCCAGCACGGCCACTACCGCATCGGCCCGCCCCTCGGCCCGCCCTTTGGCCTCCCCCTCGGCCTTGCCCCTAGCCTCGCCCTCGGCCCGCCCCTTCGCCACGTATCTCCTCGCGAAGTCGCTCTGGTACTCGTATGTCCCATCCGCCATGACCGCCTCCAGCGCCCGTCGCGCCGCCTCGACGAGCGACGCCATCACCAGATCAAGATAGAGCCTCGCCCGCTCGTCGTCGAGCCCCTGGATCGCCCCCAGCGCGGCCAGCGCCACCTGCACCGCGCGAGCGCCCGAGCCGTGCGCCAGCGCGCTCAGCACGGTGAGCTCCGGCGCAGCCGCAGCCTGCTCGACCGCGGTGACCAGCGGCACCGCGTCCGGCCCCAACACCAG
>JACQWT010000564.1 GCA_016209145.1 Deltaproteobacteria bacterium
CCGCTCCCGGGGCCGGCAGGCGGGAGCGGGAGCGGGAGCGGGAGCGGGCAGAAGGGAATCCTCGCGCGGCGCGACGATTCTCGGAAGTAGTAGAATAGAGGGCAACAGCCGTGGGGCGTTGCTGCGGGCACTAGCCCGCTCCGGTCGCGCAGGTCATCGGTTTCCTAGGCGTTCACGCATTCTCCCAGCCGGCTCGTCAGGCGGCCGTCAGCGCGAGCGCGCCCGGAGGCCCGGCCCGGAGCGTGCTCCTGTACGTGAGGAGCCGAGCCGAGGACGAAAGCCGCGATCACGGCCGCCTGGCGAGCCGTCGTTGCTGGCGCCGAAATGCGTGAACGGTTACTCGGTTTCATCCTTGGGTTGCGGGCGAAGCCAGCGCTAAGCTATGCCCCGGCTCCGGAAGGTGACACGCATGACGAAGACGGCCATCCAGACCGGCGCAGCCCCCGCGGCCATCGGCCCGTACTCCCAGGCGGTCGAGGTGGACGGCTGGATCTTCTGCAGCGGGCAGATCGCGCTCGTGCCTGGCACGGGGGAGATGCTGGCCGGCGACGCGGCGGCGCAGACGCGCCAGGTCATGAGCAACCTCGCGGCCGTGCTGGCCGCCGCCGGTGCGAGCTGGGCCGACGTGGTCAAGACGACCATCTACCTTGCCGACCTGCGCGACTTCGCGGCCGCGAATCGCATCTACGAGGCGGAGCTCGACAAGGCCGGCGCCAGGCCAGCGCCGGCGCGGGTTACCATCCAGGCGGCCGGGCTGCCAAAGGGCGCGGCCATCGAGATGGACGCGATCGCGCGCGTGGAGGATGAGCCATGAACGGGCAGAGCGACGAGCATCTGAGCACGGGCGCTGACGCCGCCGCGGGCAACGAGGGCGCCGGGGCCGGCGCGCAACCGGCTGCCGCGAAGCTCGCGCCTGCCCCTCCGGCCGGTCCCGTGCCGGCAGCGGGCGGCGCCACCGGCCGCGAAGGCGACGAGGGCGCGAGCGCCCCTGCACTGCTGCTCGCCCCGCCGCCAGGCGGCGTCGAGCTCGGGCAGGCGGCGCAGTCCGAGGCCGAGGCGGCGAGCCGCAGGCGCGTGCGCCGCAGCGGACGAACGGCGCCTGCGCCTGCGCCGGCGCCGAGCACGGAGCAAGAGCAGGCGCCAGCGGCGGGCGGCCCGAGCGATGAGCCCGCTCTAGCCCTGCCGCGCGCCGCCGCCGCCACGGGCGCGGCCGCGCCGAGGGAGGCAGGGCTACGGCCTCGGCGGCCACAACCGCCGGGGCACGCCCCGAGGGAGGCGGGGGGGCGGCGGCTTGGCAGCAGGACGACGAGCCCGCGGCCGGCGTTCGGGTATGGCCCGCGCCCGCCCGGCGCGCGTCCGCCAGCGGCCGGCCCGCGCCCGACAGCGGCTGGGCCGCGCGTTCCGGCAGGGCCGCGAGCACCCGGCGATCATCCCGCCCCTGCCCTGGCTCGCGTGCCGGAGGGCCGCCCTCGGCCCGCCGCACCCGGCATGCCGGGCGATCGCCGCCCGCCTGTCCGACCCCGTGCGCCCGCCGGCTCGCGGCCGTTGGCCGAAAGGCGCCCGGAGCGACCGAGCTTGCCCCGACCGGCCCCGGAGCCAACGAAGCAGGCCCCTGCGCCGCCGGATGACAAGATCACGTTGATCCTCCACCCGGCGCCGAAGGCCGCGCCGCCGCGCCGGCCCGCTGCGGCGCGTCCACAGACCGCCAAGGAGGCGATGCGCGCCAAGGCGAGCAAGCTCTTGTCGGCGCAGGGCCCGAAGCCCACGCCCGAGCGAGGGGGCGCGGCCGAGCCGCCCCCGTCCGAGCCGCTGCCGGAGCAGTGGCTCGACGCAACGCACGACGATGCGCCCGGCATCGCGGCCCAGGCAGGCGATCGGGGAGCGGAGCTCGTGCAGGCCTGGATCGATCGTCCCAACGCCGATGCCATTGCTGCCGTGGCCACCGCGGACGGCACGCCCGGCCCCACCCGCAAGGCCGCCCGGCGAGCCCTCGGGGTGCTCCGCTCGCGCGGGGTCGAGGTCTGTGAGCTGCCTGCGCCTGTGCCAGGGCCGGAGTCGAGCAGCGGGGAAGGCGGAAGCTGGAGCGCCACGTTCGTCTCGCCGGACTCCAACGGCATGGTGTTCTTCTCCATCAGCCAGAAGCTGCCCGGCGGGAACTATCGGGTGGCCGATGCCGTGGTGCAGGAATCGGTCGGCATCGTGCACGTCAGCAGCGGCCGACTCGCGGGCAAGCAGATCAGGCGCTGGCGGCAGCGGGTGGAGAGCCGCTTCGGCGCCCGTCCCACGGAGGTGCCGATCGATTGGGCGCGCTGGTGCATCGCGCAAGCCCGCCGCAGGGCCGAGCAGTCCGGCCAGGTGCTGCCGCTCGGGCTGGAGAGCTGTGCGCCCCTGTTCGAGCCCGTGCCGCCGAACCCGCCCGAGCACCCCCTTGCGGCCCTGGAGCGGGAGCTGGGCGAGGCCGAGATCGGCGCGGCCGGTGCCGGCTCGGCCGATCTGCACCGCGAGCCCGAGTTGCGCACGTGGCTGCCCGCCGAGGAGGCGCTGCAGGAGTTGCTCGTCAAGCTGGGCGAGCGCATCAGCGCGGCCGGGACCAAGGAGCCGGAGCTTGCGCCCGGGGCGCTGGACCAGGAGATCGCCGCGGCCACCGATCGGTACTTCACGCCCGAGCGTCGCGAGTTGCTCGCGGGGCGCATGCGCGACGCCGCGATCCCGCTGCGTGCCCGCACGGGCGAGGCGCTGGCCCGGCGCCTCCTCGCCTTGGCCGAGGCCGTGCGCCGCGCCGGTCTCATCACTACCCCCCCCCGCGAGATCCCGTTCCTCCTGGGCTTCTTCCACAAGGGGGTCGCCATGCTGTGGCAGCAGTCGGGCGGCAACCTGCGGGTGCCCGTGCGGCGGCCGATCTCGCCCGAGCCCGCCGCAGCCGGGCCCGAAGAGGCGAGCGCGCCGGTGGAGGCTGCGGGCGAGGGAGATCCCTAGCACTACTGCCGGAAACTCCGTTTCCGCGCTTCGCGCTCGCCGCTACGCGGCGGGCAGTAGTGCTAGTTTTGTCCCCAGGGGTCGGGCTTGCCCCCTCTCGGCTCGCTTCGCGAGCCGATTCACCCCCGCGGGCGTCCGCTCTGCGGCCGCCCTAGCACTACTGCCGTCGGAATCTCCGGCAGTAGTGCTAGCCGCCCGCGCTCGGCGTTCATCGTCCGCTTCCCGTCTGATCTCGTACTGTGCCAGCCCTTGCCGCAGGCTGGCAGCGGTGTCACGCTAGCCTTTCCGGGCTGGCCGCCGGCGTCTATGATTCCGTAGGGTTGCGCCGTCCGGGCGCCTGGCGCGGTCCGTGCAAGCCCGAGGCACCATGAAGCACAAGTGGCTCTGCCTGGTTCTCGCCGGCGGCTGCGTCCTGGCCGCGGGCGGCTGCGGTGACGAAGCTTCCCCCGTGTTCGGCGTCTTCCCGGCCAGGCTGACGCGCGCCCAAAGCTGCGCGCAGCTCCAGCAGATGCTGCAAGACGACCTGATGGTGCGCATGAACGCCACCATCGACGCCCAGATCGCAGCCACTGAGCCGGAGGACTCCGGGTTTGGCGTTCCCGTCTTCGGCGGGAGCGCGGAGGCCTCCGCCGCGGCTCCGGCTGCGTCGAGCAGCGGGCAGGCCGGCGAGCCCGAGCACTCCGAGACCAACGTCCAAGTCGAGGGCGTAGACGAGGCGGACATCGTCAAGACCGACGGCAACTTCCTCTACGTGCTGCACGGCTCGCTGCTGACCATCCTCACGGCCTGGCCGGCGTCCGACTTGGCGCTGGCGAGCAGCACGCCGATCGAGGGGCGGCCGCTCGAGCTGTTCCTGGCCGGGGATCGCGTGGTCGTCTACTCGGAGGTGGAAGGCAAGCCGGTGTACGAGGCCTCCGGCCTCGAGCCACCGGCGCAGGCCGGCTCCGAGCAGGGGTACTGCTATGGCGCGCCCATGCCGGCGGCCCCGGCCGGCTCCGGCGCCTTCCTCTACCCCCTGACCAAGGCCACCGTGCTCGGGCTCGACGGCACCAAGACCACGGTGCAGGCCGAGCTCTACTTCGAGGGCAGCTATCGCTCGGCCCGTCGGGTCGAGGGGAAGGTGCGCACGGTGCTCACGGGCGGGCAGCGCATGGGGCCGCCGCTGCGCTACTGCTCCGACTACGCGTACGGCGGCGACTCCGATTCCGGCGAAGCACGGGAGGCGATCCTGGCGCTGCGCGAGGAGAACGCCGCGCGCATCGCGGCAAGCACGCTCGACGACTACGTGCCGCGGCGCTTCGTGCGCCACGGTGCCAAAGTCGAGGCCGCGCCGCTCGACTGCTCGAGCTTTTGGGTGCCGACGGCGGGCACTACCGAGTACGGCATGGCCCAGGTACATGCCTTCGACCTGGGCGACCTCGGGGCCGGGGTGCACGACACCTACGTCGTGGGCGAGGTGGAGACCGTCTACTCGAGCCTTGACGCCCTGTACCTGGCGGCCCGCTTCTGGGCTAGCCCGCTGTGGGCCTTCTACCGCACCGGGCGGCCCGAGAGCACGACCGGCACGCACCTGCACAAGTTCGATCTGACCGCCGATCCGGCCCGCCCCACCTACGTCGCCTCCGGCACGGTATACGGCGAGGTCCACAACCAGTTCTCCCTCGACGAGCGCGACGGCCGGCTGCGCGTCGCTACCACCGACCAGATCGTCTCGGAGTCGTCGTGGCAGCGGGCGAGCCACGTCTTCGTGCTGGAGCAGCGGGGCGCCGACCTGGTGTCGGCCGGCGCCGTGATGGGCCTGGCCCCGGGCGAGGACATCTACGCCGTGCGCTTCGTCGCCGACCGGGGCTACGTGGTCACGTTCCGCCAGACGGATCCGCTGTTCGTGATCGATCTGTCCAATCCCACGCAGCCGCAGCTCGTGGCCGAGCTCGTGATTCCGGGTTTCAGCGAGTACATGCACCCCCTCGACGACGGCCGCTACTTGCTTACCGTCGGCCGGGACGGCAATGGGGGAGGGCTGACCGGCAGCCCGGCGCTGCAGATCTTCGACGTGAGCGACGCCACGGCGCCCAAGCTCGTGCACAAGCACGTCCTGCCGGGGGGCTACTCGGAGGCCGAGGCCGACCACAAGGCATTCACCTTCTGGCGCGACGTGCTGGCCATTCCCTTGTCCGGCTACGGCGGCTCCTGGATGAGCGAGCTGGCGCTGTTCGGCATCGACCCGGCCGCGGGCATCAACCCGCTCGGGACCATCGACCACTCGCCCTTCTTCGCGGACCTCGGCTCCGGCGGCTACGTCTGCGGCGAGTACGGCGTGGGCGTCAGGCGCGGCGTGTTCGTCGAGGACTACGTCTACTCGATCTCGGCGGGCGGCGTGCTGGTCAACGCGATGAAGGACCTGGCGCAGCCGCTTGCCTCCGCGGCGCTGCCCGACCTGAATAGCCCC
>JACQWT010000565.1 GCA_016209145.1 Deltaproteobacteria bacterium
CGCCGAGTCGGCCGCGATCGCGGGGCAGGGGTGACGCGCCCGAAGGGCGCGTCGGGACCCCAACCCCGTCCCGAAGGGACGGACTTACGTCCGCGGGCCGGCTCCTCGCGTACGGGAGTACGCTCCGGGCCGGCCCTGTGGAGCGCTGCTCCGGGGAGGCCGTACCAGGCAGTCCACGCCGCGCCGCCTGACGAGCCGGGTGGGAGATGGCGTGAGCGCGTACAGCTCGGCAGGTGGTTGGCCCTGGGGACGGCGCTGGTGGGTGCCTCGTGCGGCTCCGGCGACGGCGAGCGCGTCTTCGACACGATGAGCGCGGCCATGGAGAAGGTCATCGCCCGGATCGAGAAGGACTCGTCCTGGACCACCGCCGCAGGCGGCGGCTTCGAGGTGCGCGGCACGCTCGCCAACGCACAGGGCGGCGAGGCGCGCGTGACGAGCGGCTGGCGCAGCGGCGGGCAGTACGAGGCCCAGGGCGGCACCTACGCGGCCTTCGCCGAGAAGCTGTTCGTGACGCTGACGAGCTGGACCGACGAGGACATAAATCTCACCGGTCGGGTCGTCATGACCCGCCACAGCATGGACCTGGCGCGGCCGGACAGCACGGACGTGAGCCAGACCACGGTCTTCGACGCCGACCTCACGGCCGCCGGATCGGTGAGCGGCACGTTCACGATCGAGGTGCACAACCTCGCCGCCGGGGACCTCGGGTGGAGCTGCGGCACGATCAACGACGACCCCTACGGGCAGGGGGCCTGCTACTGAGCGGGGCCGTCGCCCACGCTCTGGGCTGTTGCCGCCGCGCTGGTCGGTGTAGTCTACGGGACGTGAGAAGCATGGCGCCCATGCTCCGGGCGAGCCTGTTGTGCGCCGGCGCGCTCGCGCTGGCGTGCTCGCTCGACCGCATGGGCACGATGCTGCTCGCTCCTGGCTCGGGCGGCGGGCCGAGCACCGGGGCCTGCGGGGACGAGGGCGACTGTCCCAAGGCCACCCCTTGCGCGAGCTACACCTGCGAGGACGGCATCTGCCTGCGGCACAACGAGCCCAAGGACACGTTCGTCTCGGAGCGCGAGAAGGGCGACTGCCTGCGGGAAATCTGCAGCGCCGAGGGCGAGGTCATCCTCGATCCGGACGATGCCGATCCGTTCGATGACGGCAACCCGTGCACGGACGACACGTGCGAGAACGGAACGCCGAAGAACGATCCGGTCCCGGGCAACCCGCACTGTGGCGAGAAGGAGTGGATGAAGTGCGAGGAGGGCAAGTGCAAGGGCTGCAAGGCTGCGGAGGACTGCCCGGAGGGCACGGCTTGCCAGAGCCGCACTTGCCAGGACCAGATCTGCGGCGTCCAGAACCTCGAGCAAGGCACGGAAGTCGCGGACAACAACGAGAAAGACTGCTGGCACGACGTGTGCGACGACAAGGGCCAGGTGGTCACGCAGGGGGACGTCACCGAGACTCCCAATCCCGACGACAACGAGTGCGACGACGAAATCTGCACTGACAAGGGGCCGGAGCACGCCAATAAGAAGGACGGCGAGCCGTGCAGCAAAGGGGGCGAGCACTGCTTCGACGGAACGTGCTCCGCATGCGGCCTCGACGATGACTGCCCCGCGCCCGGGTCGATCTGCCAGGTCAAGCACTGCGAGAAGGGCAAGTGCGAGCCCCAGGCCGTCCCGGACAAGATGCTGCCCGATCCGAAGGATGGTGACTGCAAGGCGCTCAAGTGCGTGGGCGGGCAGGATACTGAAGTCGCCGATCCCGGCGACGCACCGGCCGACCCGCAGGGTGACTGCTGGAAGAGGTACTGCCAGGGCAACACGAAGAAGGAGGAGATCGACGTCGCCGACGTGTCGGACCCGCCGGGGGACTGCAAGACGTGGGCGTGCCTGGACGGCGAGCCGGCTTCGAGCATCAACGACAACGACAAGCCGGCCGACGCGCCGGGGGACTGCAAGAGCCCGGTCTGCGATGACGGCGCGCTGAAGTGGCCTCAGAACCCCCAGGACACGCCGGCCCAGACGGCCGGCGACTGCAAGGTATGGGTCTGCGAGGGTGACCAGCCGAAGCAGCACACCGATGACGGCGACGTGCCGTCGTCGCCTGATCCGGGCAAGTGCAAGAAGTGGGTGTGCAGCGGCGGCAACGCGACCAAGGTGCCGGCCAACGAAGGCGAGAATTGTGCGTTCCTCAGCTCCTGCTGCGGCGGGGACTGCTGCGCCACTGCCTGTTGCAGCAGCAAGTGCTGTGGGCTTGGGGCTTGGTGCAAGGGCAACGGCGAGTGCGCCTGGTAGCAGCAAACCCGCGTTCCGCCGCTAGCCACCACCCATGACCTCGCTTCGCCTTGACCCCCTGCCCGCCGCCGACGCGAAGGCCCTGGCGGCCGCGGTGCGAAGCGTCGTGGACCGGCAGGTCGAGACCGTGGCCGCGCCCTCGGTGGGCCCGCGCAGCCTGCCGGGGCGGCTACCGCCATCGACGCGGCTGTGCCAGGGGGCCGAGCAGTTCGCCGCGCAGAGCGCCGAAGATGTGGCGGCCGCGCGCTACTTCGGCGCACTGCTCGAAGTGTCCTACCTCGTGGCCTCGGCCGACGGGCTCGACGCGCAGGAGCGCGCCGGCCTGGCCGAGCTCATCGCGCAGACGACGGGGCGGGCGGTGGATCCGCCCGCCCTCGACCTGCTCTTCGATCGCTTCGAGCGCGATCTCGCGAGCGAGGGGCGTGAGGCGCGCATCAGGAGCGTGGCGACGCAGTTCGACGACTTCATGGCGCGCGAGGAGGCCCTGAGCTTCGCCGCCTTGATCGCCGTCGCCGATCGCACGCTTGCGTCCCAGGAGGCCGAAGCCCTGCTGCTGCTCGGCGGCGAGCTCGGCTTCTCCGCGGGCGAGGTGCAGGCCGCCCTCGACCACGTGGCGCAGCAGCTCGCGCGCGCGCTACGGGCAGGCTAGCGGATCACGTCTTCCCGCCCGCCTTGGCCCTTTCCCGCGGTGGGGCGCGCAGATCCAGATCCTGGAGCTGATCCTCGAGCTCGACCTTCTTCTCCAGCCGCTTGCTCTGCAAGTCCACGATCTCGCGGCCAATCTTGTCGGCCTCGCTCGTGAACTCCTCCAGCCGCTTCTCCAAGCGCTGCCGTAGCGCCGCGGCCTTCGGGTCCTTTTCGATAGCGCGCAGGTTGCGCCGCGTCTCGCTCGCCCGCTCGTCGAGCTCGCCCTGCCGCTCCTGTAGGCCCTCGATCTGCGTGTCGAAGCGGCCCATCTCCTGGCGCAGCGCCACGATGGGCTCGAGCCGGCGCCGCGCCTCGGGCGCAAGGTTCGTGGCCAGCAGCAGCTTCTCCAGCAGCGCCGTGGCCGGCCGATCCCAGATGCTGATCGTCGTCTTCGACGGCGTCTCCTCGCAGAGCTCGATGCTTCCCTCCTTGCGGCCCTGGGGCACCTGCACCGCCACGAGGTAGGCGTCGGGCATCTCCTCGGCCTCCGCCGGCCGGTTCTTGAGCTCGTAGTTGCCTCCCGCCTTGGGATGGCGGACGAGCACCTTGAAGCCCTTGTCCAAGGTCTGCGCCTTGACCGTCCAGGTGGTCGCGAGCTGGTTGAAGCGCTCCACCGTGAGCACGCCCCGCACGATGCTCACGATGTGCATCTCCTCGCGATCGGAGCGCACCACGGAGCTGACCATGATGCCCGGCTCGACAGCAAAGGGGATGGTGGCGCTGGTGTTGGTGCCCACGGTGTCGCTCAGGCCCTCTCCCACGAACGAGCCGCCCGAGTAGATGCTGATCGGCCCGGGCTCGAGCACGAAGGGCGTAGCGTTGCGGAAGCGCACGACCCGGTAGGGATTCGACTCGTAGCCCTGGCCCGCGCCGCCCGGCCTGAAGAGGAAGGTCTCCTCGCCCTCGACCGGCTGGTTGATGATCGCGACCATGGTCGAGGTGCCCTCGGGCACGGTCACGCGCTGCTCGATGTCGAAGCGCGTGAGCCCGCTGACCATGGTAGCGCGCGCCTTGGCGAGCGTGCTGCGCCGCAACGACTCGAAGTCGATGGCCGGCTGCTCGGGCGCGGGCTCCGGCCGGGGAACGCGGGCGTCCAGCTCGGCGGCGGCCATGCCGCTCTTGGCCACCCTCTTGCGCTCGGCGCCGCCGTAGCGCCCCCCGTTGCCGCGCGCGGGCCTGGGGCTGGGCGCCGCCGGAGCCATCACCGCGGCGCCCCTCGGAGCGTAGCTTGGCCCGGCGCCGGCCACGCCCATTTCCATGGGGGTGGCCTCGGGCTCGCCCGCCGCTTCCTCGGCCTTGGTCTTGTCATCCTTCTCAGACTCGTACTCGTACGTCGTCTCGCCCACGGCCACGGCGGCGCGCTTGCGCACCGCCTGCTCGCTCAGATCCGTGCGCTCGACGTCCCGCGGCGTGTGCAGATCGTAGCGGAAGGCGATGGGAGCCCCCGATGTCAGCGCGAGCTCGATCTCCGGCCAGTCCTCGCCGCTCGTGTTGTCGACCACGGCCCAGCCCTGGAGCAGCGCCTGGCCCTTGCCCTCCTTGGGAAGCACGACGCGGTAGGTGGGCTTCCACATCGGCGCGCTCACGACGTAGCTCACGACCACGTCGTGGGCGCTCGCCTCGGTGAGCCGGATGGAGATCTCGACCTGCTGGAACATCCCCTCGCCGGCCGTGGCGTCGAGGCTGCGGTGGAACTGCATCGCGAGATCGGTGTCGCGCAGGGTAACGGTCTTGACCCGGGACAGGCGCACGACGCGCAGCTCGTCCAGGTGCATGAGCGTCACCTTGTGGTCCTTGCCCGGCGGCGGCGGCACCGGGCCGAAGCGGGGCTGGGTCGCGACCGCCGGATCCGGCTCCTCGCTGATCTCCTCCACCATGGCGATGCGGCCTTCCAGCTCGCCCTCGGTCGTGCCCAGCGCCACCACCGTGCCGCGCAGCGCATCGAGCACCTGGGCGAGGCTGCCCCGGCCCGGCGCGAGCGTGGCCAACGCGGCGTTGGCCCAGCTTTGCGGATCGAGCGGCATGGACACGCTCAGGGCCCGTCCGGTCTTGCGGTGTACGATGGTCAGGCTCTTGAGCAGGTCGTTGACCTGGTCCTTGCGGACCTTGAGCTTGAGCACGTCGCCCGCGACCGAGCCCACGCGCTCGAAGTAGCCGATGCCGTTGCGGTACAGCACGACGCGGTCGAGCCGGAGCGCGTCCTGTGCCGTCGGGAAAGGCGCTCGGCCCTGGGCCCCGGAGCAGCCTGCTCCGAGCGCGCCCAGAACCATGGCGAGAAATGCAACCCTGGTACGCATGCTGCATCCGTCACACCTCGTCGCGGCCGGGTCAAGCGCGGAGTTGCGCCGGCACCGGCCCGGGCGGTGATTCGGTGACCGAGTGACCGGTCCACCCGCGGCGCGTGCGCGTCCTTGTGGCTCCGCGGCGCTGGCCTCGCCGTGCTCTTGGACCTAGGGTCCCGCCATGCCGTACGCGATCCGCATCCACGAAACCGGGGGCCCCGAGGTGCTGCGCTGGGAGCCGGTCGAGGTCGGCCGGCCCGGCCCGGGCGAGGCGCTGCTCAAGCACACCGCCGTCGCGCTGAACCTCATCGACACCTACCATCGCTCGGGCCTGTACCCGCTGCCCGCGCTTCCCCACGGCCTGGGCGTGGAGGCCGCGGGCGTCGTGGAGGCCGTGGGCGAAGGGGTAGGCGTGGGCGCCGTCAAGATCGGCGACCGCGTGGCCTACGCGGGCGCGCCGGGCGCCTACGCCGAAGAGCGGCTCGTGCCGGCCGACCGGCTCGTGCCGCTGCCGGACGGCATCGACGACGAGCAGGCGGCGGCCATGATGCTCAAGGGCATGACCGTGGAGTACTTGATCCGTCGCACCTTCCGCGTCGAGGCCGGCATGACCGTGCTCTGGCACGCGGCAGCCGGCGGCGTCGGGCTCATTGCCTGCCAGTGGCTGGCCCACCTCGGCGCAACCGTGATCGGCACGGTGGGCTCGGACGAGAAGGCCGCGCTCGCGCGAGCCCACGGCTGCCGCTACCCGCTGGTGCACGGCCGCGAGAGCTTCATCGCGCGCGTGCGCGAGCTCACGGCCGGCAAGGGCGTGCCCGTGGTCTACGACTCGGTGGGCAAGGACACCTTCGAGGGCTCGCTCCAGTGCCTGGCGCGCCGGGGCATGCTCGTGAGCTTCGGCAATGCCTCGGGCCCTCCGGCGCCGCTCGATCCCTTGGTGCTCTCGCGCCTGGGCTCGCTGTTTCTCACGAGGCCGACGCTCTTCGACTACACGGCGAGCCGCGAGGAGCTCCTGTCGAGCGCCGCCGCACTGTTCGACGTGGTGCGCAGCGGGGCCGTCAAGATCGAGGTGCGACAGCGCTGGCCCCTGCACCGGGCCGCCGAGGCCCATCGCGCGATCGAGGCGCGCCAGACCACGGGTTCCAGCGTGCTGGTGCCGTAGGCGCCGCGGCAGCAGGTCACCGAATCACCGAGGCAGCGCGCGCGCCGGGGCGATGCCCGGGTACTCCCCCATGGGAGTTAACCGGTGAACCGCGAACAGGGAACAGAGAACCGGGAATTGGGAATGCGTCCGCGGCGGGCGCACGTCAGCATTGTGGCGGGGACGACGGGGCACAAGGTCGGGACCTTGCGGACTTACGGCCGGCCCAGGCGGCCACAAGTCGGCACCTTGCCAGCAGGGTCGGACTTATGGCCGGCCCAGGCTAGCGGCTTGCTCTGGCGGTGGTGGCCGATGCCGCCAAGGTGGCGGCGAGCTCGCTGCCCTCCTGCACGGTCAG
>JACQWT010000566.1 GCA_016209145.1 Deltaproteobacteria bacterium
CCCGGGATGGGACTGCTTCTGCGAGATCGTGCAGCTCGCGGGTGAGGAGCTGAATGCCTGCCAGAACGTGCCGGCCGAGCCGGTCATGGCCGGTGGCAAGCAGGTGCACGGCTGGTGCTACGTCGACCAGACGGCCATGCCACCCGTCGGCAATGCGGAGATCGTGAAGAGCTGCCCGGCGACCGAGCGCCGGCTGTTCCGCTTCGTGGGCGAGGGTGCGGTCGTCCCCGGCGCCACGCTGTTCGCCACGTGCTACGGCGAGTGCCCGTTCCCGTGGCCCCCGCGCGGCTACTCGGTGCGGGAGCTGTAGGCGCGTCCGCTCTGAGGCCTGCAATCAGTCGACCGCCGAGGCGTCGGGTCGGCTCCGCCGGGGCGCGGGGCCGCCAGGCACAGGCGTGCCCGCAGCGCCGGCCGCGAGATCCGTTCGCTCCAGGCGCGACAGTCCCACGAGCGTGCGGTAGATGGCCAGAGCCCGGCGCGCCATGAGCTCGGGCCAAAGGCGCGCGGGGCTGTCACGGGGCGTGTGGTAGTCGGAGGGCTCGCCCGAGCTGAAGAGCAGCGCCGGAATGCCCGCGCGGCCGAATTCCCAGTCGTCGGTGCGGCCCTGCGCCTCGACCTCTATGAGCCGCGCGACGAGCGGCGCCAGCTCCTCCGGCATGACCGGATCGACGTCGGCCTCCCGGCAGGCTGTAGTGACAGTGCGGCGCAGGGCGGGGCGGCTCCCGGCGCCGAGCACGGCAACCGACCTGGCCGAGTCGATGCCGAGCGCCACCTTGCCGAGCAAGAGCACGCCCATGTCCGCGAGCGGCCGGCCGATGCCATCGACGTTGACCATGGCCGCGATACGGCCCAGCGGCACGGGCGGCCGGCGCAGGAACGCCTCGGCCCCCTGCAAGCCTTCCTCCTCCGCGCCGAAGAAGATGGGCAGGATCGAACGGCCGAGCTCCGTGCGCCGCTCTTGCAACGCGCACGCGACCTCCAGCACTACCGCCACCCCCGAGGCATCGTCGTCCGCGCCGGGATGGAGCGCGCCCTCGCGCACGCCGAGCGCGTCCAGGTGCGCGCCCAGCAAGACGAGCTCGCCCGCCAGATCGCCCTGGGCGGGAATTAGGCCGAGCGTGTTGAGGCTGGTCGCGCCGGTCGCCACGCCGGCGCTGCGCAGCGGGAAGCGCTGGAAGCGCCCGGCCTCCGGCAGCGGGCCGACGGCGCAGGCGTCGAGCCGGGCGGCCACGTAGTCGGCGGCCGCGCGTTCACCTGCCGTTCCGGCCTGCCGCCCGGCCAGCTCGGCGGAGGTGAGCCGTTCGACGTGGTGCATGAGCGCCCGGGCCGAGAAGACGGGCGGGCCGGGCGGGCGGGGCAGGGACGCCGGCGCCGGCCGGGGCAGCGCAGGGGCCGGCGCCGGCGGTCGCGTGGCGGTCGGGGCGGCCGAGGCGCAGCCCAGGGCGGCCAGGACGAGGGCAAGGGCCCCGTACCCGTTCACGCTTCCTCCCACCCGGCTCGTCAGGCGGCCGCGAGCGCGAGCGCGCCCACAGGGCCGGCCCGGAGCGTACTCCTGTACGCGAGGAGCCGGCCCGCGGACGTAAGCCGCGATCGCGGCCGACTCGGCGAGCCGTCGTTGCTGACTTCGCGCGCAAATGCCGTGGACGGATACAGGGCCCCCGCACGCGCCGCCGGGGCTGCCGCTGGTGTGCGCGCGCACAGCAAGGAGGCCTGCTACCTCGCTACCGCGAGGGCGCGCTCACGTCGCGCTCGAGCCGCACCAGCGCCTCGCGGTAGTGCTCGCCGGCCTCGGCGCGTGCGGCCAGAACCACGGCCACGCGGTGCAGGCGCAGCTCGGTCAGGTCGGCGCGGCCCAGGGCCTCGCGTGCGATGGCGCGCTGGGCGCCGCGCACCGACGCCGAGGTCCAGGCCACGACGAGCGCCGCACAGACGAGCACCGCCGCCCCGGCGAGCAGCAGCAGCGCCCGTCCTCCCGCGCCGGCCGAGCCGAACATGGCGCCCAGGGCCGCCACCACACCGAGGGCCACGCAGCCGGCGGCCGCCACGACCGAGACGGCCTGCGTGAACCGATCGGCCCACGCCGCCCGCGCCAGCGCCCGCAGGGCGAGGCCGCGCCACAGATCGCCCTCGGCGTCGAGCCGGTCGGCCAACGCCCGCAGGGGATCGCCGGCGGCGACCCCCGGCAGGTTGGTCTCGCCGAGCAGGCCCCGCAGATCGGTCATGGCGGGCGGCGTCAGCGCGTCCGAGGCGCGCCCGACGCCGCGGCCGAGCTTCGCACCGATCTCGCCCACCTCCTGGCGCGCCGCGCGCAAGGCGTGCGCCGCCTTGGCCGCGCCGCTGCGGGCGGGCTTGGACTCCTCGTCCGGCCCCTCGCGGGCGTCCTCGGGACGACGCGACCAGGACGACGGCTCCTGGGGCTCAGATTGCTCGGTTGTCTCGGTTGCCATGGCCGAAGCCTAGTACGCCGTCCCAGAAGTCACGGGGGAAAACGCCACGGGCCCGGCCGGTCAAGAACGTGCTGCGATGCTCGGAACGGCGTACTAGCGCGGCCGCGGAGCGGCCGCGCGCGGGGGTGAATCGGCTCGCGTAGCGAGCCGAGAGGGGGCGCGCGGCGCCCCCTGAGGACAAAACTCGCTCTTCGTCGGAAACCGGGCCGAATGATTCGGTGCGGTTGACCGCGATCGACGACGCGGACAGGCGCAGACAAGCCTGATGGCCCTTGGCGCCAAGAGTGCCGTCGCAGCTTGA
>JACQWT010000567.1 GCA_016209145.1 Deltaproteobacteria bacterium
CAGACCCCGGGCGACTCTCCCCGGCGCCGCAGCCTTTCCGCCCCCGCCGTCGTCACCCCTCCCGCGGGTGGTCAACTTCTCGCAAGCAGACCCGGGTAACTTCTCGCGAGCGTCAAAGGCCATGGTGGCCCCCTGCAGCGTAGACCGGGTACGGGCCCGGCGTACGGCCGCTGGCTGGCAGGTCGAAGCCCCTTTGCAGCGTGAGCAAGTCGCTGAGATGCCCTGCCTCCCACCCCCTCGGTATCGGCCCGAGCTCGCTCTCGACGAGGTCGGTGTGGCCGTCGAAGTCGATGAACCAGGACTTGAAGATGGCCTGCGCCATGTCCTCCAGGGTCTTGTTCATCTGCCGGTTCAGCTCGATCTTGTCGTCGAGCGTGCCGAGGATGTGGGCGATGGCGCGCTGCTCGGGGAGGGGCGGCAGCGGGAACGGTAGCCGTTCGAAGTCCCCCTTGTTGAGGATTGGCGTGCGGGAGCCGCCCGCGCCGAGATTGAACAGCTCGGCCCGGCGGGCCAGCAACACGTAGTAGACGAACGAACAATTCGCGCGACGCTCGTCGACGATGATCGAGTTGATCTGCTGGTTCGTAACCGTGGGCTGGTCGATGAGGATCGCCTTCCCCATCTGCCAGACGATGCAGGAGACTCCTACCCCCCGCGGCACAAGACAGCGAGCGAGCCACGACGCGCCGGCGGAGGACAACGAGCGCGCTGTTCGTTCGACACGCCGACGGCCATCCATGTCCGACGGCGTTAGAAACGGCACGGCGGAACCGTAGTACGAGGCGTCGTTTCCCGGTGGCGTGCGGCCGGTCACAACTCGGCCGAGATCGGCGATGCTCCCCGACTTCCACCTACCGTGCATCGCTTCCCCCAGCAGGGCACCCCTCGACACGGGGCGGGCGCGAACGCGCAACGCGTCGCCGCACAAGTGCCGTGCCCCATGTCGTGGTCGCCCGGTCTGCGGTGTGGTTGGCGCATGCAGGGGCACTTCTCGCTCGGCTGCCACGTGATTTCGCGGGGTTGCCCCATGCGCCTCCATCGTGATTTCGCGGGGTTACGACCTGATGTGCCCCTGCATGGTGGTTGGCGCCGCTCACGCCCCCTCCCCCCCGCCGAACCCGATCCTCCGCTTGGGCTTCACGGCCGGCGCCATGAGCCGGCGGATGGCGCTGAACACGGCCTTGAACTGCGCGTCGTACTTCCTCTCCAGGGCGGCGAGCTTGCGGGCGAGATCGGCGTTGGACTGGAGCATCTGCCGCAGCCGCACGAAGGCGCGCATGATCTCGATGTTCACCTGCACGGCGCGCGGGCTCCGGAGCACGCTCGACAGCATGGCCACGCCCTGCTCGGTGAAAGCGTAGGGCAGGGACCGGCGACCCCCGCGGCCGCCCGGCTTTGAGATCACAAACTGTGATCTCAAAAGGTCGAGCTCCCCGGCCGTGAGCTGGAACATGAAGTCGTCCGGGAAGCGCTCGATGTTGCGCTTCACGGCCTGCACGAGGTCACGAGTCTCGACGCCGTAGAGCGCGGCGAGGTCAGCATCGAGCATGACCCTGTGCCCGCGCGCGATCAGGATCGCCCGCTCCACGTGCACCAGCGGCACGAGCTCGGCTTTCACCACGACAGCCTCCACCGCCGGTCCGCGGTCTGCGGCTCGGCAGCCTCTGCAATTCCGGCAAGTTGCACGTTCAAGGTCACAGATTGTGACCTCAAAGCTGCCGAGCGGGTGGGCGACAGGCCGGGCAAGATCGCAAACTGCGAGCTCGGGCTTGGCCCCCCTCGGCGGTGCGCCCGAGCCGACCACGTGGCTGCCATCTCAGCTCCCATACCCGAGCCCCCGCAGGTTCTTGCGGATCTCCTTCTCCAGCCGCGCGTCTTCGGCGAACTGCTCTTCGAGCTTGGCCGTCAGCCGCTTCATCTTCTGCTCGAAGGGCTCGCCGTCGTCTTCGGCCTCCTCGGCGCCCACGTACCTGCCGGGCGTGAGCACGAAGTCGTGCTTGGCGATCTCCTCGGTCCTGGTCGCCTTGCAGAAGCCGGCCACGTCCTCGTACTTGCCGCCCTTGTCGCGCCACGCGTGGTAGGTGCCGGCGATCTTGTCCACGTGCTCGTCATCGAACACGCGGTGGGTGCGGTCCTCCATGCGGCCGAGCTTGCGCGCGTCGATGAACAGGGTCTCGCCGCGGCGGTTGCGGCGGCCGTTGCCCGTCTTGCTCTTGGACAGGAACCAGAGGCATGCCGGGATCTGCGTCGAGTAGAAGAGCTGGCCAGGCAGCGCCACGATGGCGTCCACCAAGTCGGCCTCCACGATGCGCTTTCGGATCTCGCCCTCGCCCGACTGCATCGAGGACATCGAGCCGTTCGCGAGCACGAAGCCGGCCACGCCGTTCGGCGCCAGGTGGTGGATGAAGTGCTGGACCCAGGCGAAGTTAGCGTTGCCCTCGGGCGGCGGGCCGTACTTCCAGCGCACGTCCTCTCGCAGCAGCTCGCCGTGCCACTCGCTGACGTTGAAGGGCGGGTTGGCCAGGATGAAGTCGGCGCGCAGATCGGGGTGCAGGTCCTCACGGAAGCTGTCGGCGTGCTTCGGGCCGAGGTTCGTCTCGATGCCGCGGATGGCGAGATTCATGCGCGCCAGCTTCCAGGTCGTCGGGTTCGACTCCTGGCCGAAGACCGAGATCTGGGTGCGCCGGCCGCCGTGTGCGTCGATGAATTTCAGCGACTGCACGAACATGCCGCCCGAGCCGCAGCAGGGGTCGTACACGCGGCCCTTGAAGGGCTCGATCATCCCGACCAGCACGCGCACCACGCTCGTCGGCGTGTAGAACTCGCCGCCGCCCTTGCCCTCGGCGCTGGCGAAGCGCGCCAGGAAGTACTCGTACACGCGGCCGAGCGTGTCCTTGGCCCGGTGCTCCTCGGAGCCGAGGCCGATGGTCGAGACCAGATCGATGATCTTGCCGAGCGCCTGCTTGTCGAGGTTCGGCATGGCGAAGATCTTGGGCAGCACACCCTTGAGCGACGGATTCTTACGCTCGATGGCGTCCATGGCGTCGTCGAGGATCTTGCCGATGGTGGGCTGCTTGGCGCTCGCCTGGATGTGGGCCCAGCGCGCCCGGGTCGGCATCCAGAACACGTTCTCCGAGGCGAACTCGTCCCGATCCTCGAGCAGCGAGGCAAGCTCGCGCTCGCGCGCGGCGGGCTCCCTCACGTAGTAGTCCGAAAGCGGCTCGGCGACCTGAAGCGTGAGCCCCTGGCGGCGGTCCTCGAACGCGTCGCTGATGTACTTGAGGAAGAGCAGGCCGAGCACGACGTGCTTGTACTCGGCGGGGTCCATGTTGTTGCGCAAGAGGTCGGCCGCCTGCCAGAGCTTCGGCTCGAAGCCGAGCGCGCCGCCGTTCTGCTGAGCCCTGGCCTTGGTGGCTGCTCTGGAAGCCCTCGTGGGCGGCGGTGAGGCTGGCGGCGCGTCAGGTGGGGCCGGTCCCCCGGCATCGGCGCCACGGGCGAGAATGCGGTCCACGAGCACCTGCTTCTCCTTGCCGCTGTCGTCGAGACCCAGCCCCCGGCACACGAGCTTGAGCCCGTCCCTCGTGAAGGCCGCGAGGATCTCGGGCAAGGTGGCCTTCTTCGAGCTGGCGATGGCATCGAGCAGGGCCGCCTTTGCCCGGC
>JACQWT010000581.1 GCA_016209145.1 Deltaproteobacteria bacterium
CTTCATGGTGAACCGCAGCCTGCCATCCGCGAGGCGCTCCAGGCGCTCCTGCGCGATGGGGGGCCGACCGAGGTAGCGGCACAGTCGCTCCACACGCTTGCGGTCACCGCCATCGACGCAGAGCTTGGCGTGGATGTTGAAGCCCCCGAAGACGGCGACGGGCTCGTCGTGCCGGGCAGCCAAAGGGTCGATGACGCGCAGGGTAGGTCGTCCCCCGACCCGCAGCGCCGTAGAGGCCGGCGAGCGCGGGCTGAGCGAGCGCGAGCGAGCCGGGCTGCTCATCGAGCTCGGGGTCGAGCGAGCGACCGAGCTTGACCAGGACCTTGGCCACACGCTCGGCCACGCGCCGCGCCAGCTCGGCCACCTCGTCCGCGGTCGGCTCGGGTAGAGGGTGGAAGACGGCCCGGTCTGCGTCAGGCTCGCGGACGTACACGCCGTCCAGGGCGAGGCTGTGGATGTGGACGTTGAGGAAAGGGACACGGAGGCTGCGGCGGCCGCGAGCCACGTGTCGCCATGGCCGCAGAACCAGTATCCGCACTACTTCCCCCAGGGCTACACGCCGCCGAAGCCGCCGCCCGGATCGCGGCCGCCGGGCGGCTGGTAGCCGGAAGGCGCGAACGACCGTCCACCCTGCGGGCGCCGGCGTAGTACGCTTCCCCTTGCCTGCCGCGCCGGGGCGCGGCCTGAGGCGGAGCATGGCGCGCCAAACGAGAGAGCGAGTCCCCAAGCAGGCGCGCGAGCTGTTGCGCCGCCTCCCGCGCGTGGACGAGGTCACCGCGCACGCGTGTCTTCAGGGCGCGCGCCGGCGCCTGGGTGTCGCGGCCCTGACCGCGCAAGCGCGGGCGGTGCTGCACGAGCTGAGAGAGGCCGCACGCGCCGGGCGTGCGCCGCCGGATCTCGATGCCGTGGCCGCCCTCGTGGCCCAGGCCGCCGGGCGGGCCCTGGGCCGGCAGGTGGGCCGGGTCATCAACGCGACGGGCGTGCTGCTGCACACGGGTCTGGGGCGTGCGCCGCTCGGCGCAGGGGCCGTGCAGGCCCTGGCCGAGAGCGCCGGCCGCTACGTCTCGCTCGAGCTCGAGCTCGACACCGGCGGGCGCGGCCCGCGCGCGGGCTTCGCCGAGCTGGCGCTCTCCCGCCTGAGCCACGCCGAGGACGCGCTGGTCGTCAACAACAACGCCGCGGCCGTGCTGCTCGCGCTGGCGGTGCTCGCGGCCGGGCGCGGCGTGCTCGTCTCGCGGGGTGAGCTCGTCGAGATCGGCGGCGGGTTCCGGGTGCCGGAGGTGCTGGCGCGCTCCGGCGCGCGCCTCATCGAGGTCGGCACGACCAACCGGACGCGGATCGAGGACTACGCGCAGGCCCTGGGCGAGCGCGACGGCGTGGCCGCGATCCTGCGCGTGCACCAGGCCAACTTCCGGCAGATCGGCTTCGTCGAGCGCCCGCCGCTCGCGGAGCTGTGTCGCCTGGCCCGCCAGCGCGGCGTGGTGCTCGTCAAGGACCTCGGCGGCGGCGCGCTCGTCGATCTCGGCTCGTGCGGCCTTCCCGGGGAGCCCACCGTGGCTGGTTGCGTCGAGGCCGGCTGCGATCTCGTGTGCTTCAGTTGCGACAAGGTGCTGGGCGGGCCGCAGGGCGGCGCGATCGTGGGACGAGCCGAGCTCGTCCAGCGGGCGCGGCGCGATCCGCTCGCGCGGGCGCTGCGCATCGGCCGGCTGCCGCTCGTGGCCCTCGAGGCGACCCTGGCGAGCTACCTCGAAGGGCGCGAGGACGAGGTCCCCGCGTTGGCCGCCTTGCGCCGTGACCTCGCAGAGGTGCGCGAGCGCGCCGAGCGCTGGTGCCGGATGCTCGGCGAGCGCGGCGTCAACGCGGAGCCGGTGGAGGTGGCCGGGGCCGTGGGCGGCGGCGCGTTGGCCGAGACGCCGCTCGGGTCGGTGGCCGCGGCGGTGGCGGCCGACGACATCGAGGCCGTGGCCGCGCGGCTGCGCGCCGGCCGGCCTGCCGTCATTGCGCGGATCCGCGCACAGCGGCTCCTGCTCGACGCCCGCACCGTGCTCTACGACGAGGACGATCCGCTCATCGACGCGGTCGTGGCGGCGGTAGGCGCGGCTACAGCTCCATCACCTCGCCCGCCGCGGGAATGAAGGGGCGGCCCAAGCCGCGCTGGGCGAGCAGATCCGCCAGCGCGGCCTGCGCCTTGGGCTCGCCGTGCACCAGCGCGATCTTGCCGACCGGACCGGTCTCGCGACGCGCCTTGCTCGATCTCGTTTCCCAGCCCCAGGTTTCGGGCTACCGTACCCCGCATGAGCGTGGGCCGCTGGAGTGGCGAGGGCCGAGCTGTGAGTCGGCGCGGCGCGGCCGTGCTTCTGGCGCTGGCGCCCTGGCTGCTCGGCGGGTGCAACCTGGTCTTCGGGCTCGACGACGAGGAGCTGGGACTGCTGGGAGTGGGAGGCGCCAAGGAGGAACCGCCGCAGGCCATGGTCTCGATCCCTCCTGGCACGTTCGAGATGGGATCGAACGACGGCGGCGGCGACGAGAAGCCGGTCCACTCGGTTACCGTCGCGGCCTTCGAGATGGACCCGACCGAGGTGACCGTGGCGCAGTACCGCAAGTGCGTCAGCGATGGGGGCTGCTCTGAGCCGAGTGGCTGCAACTGGGAGGAATCGGGTCGCGACGATCACCCGGTCAACTGCGTCGACTGGCAGCAGGCCGGCGCCTACTGCGCTTGGGCGGGCAAGCGCCTGCCATGGGAAGAGGAGTGGGAGTACGCCGCCCGGGGGACTGATGGCCGCATCTACCCTTGGGGCAACGGCGCCCCCGGCGACCAGCTCTGCTGGAGCGGCGGCAGCGCGGGCCAGCGCAGCAGCACGTGCGCGGTCGGCCAGTTTATTACCTTTTTCTTCTTCCACTTCCAGTTGGGCATCGCCAGCGAGCAGGCCGAGCTCGCGCAGCACCTTGGTGCGCAGTCGGTAGGTGTCGGCGTGCTCCCAGTGGGCGAAGACGCTGCGCAGGCTCGCGGCGAAGTGCGCCGCATCCCCGTCGGCCTGTCGCTCGCCGAGCTTGCGCACCGCGCGCGCGACCGAGCTGCGTCTGACCCGGATGCAGCCCGGCAGGATGCGGAAGCCCAGGAACGAGACGCCCGCGCGTGTGGGCTGCACCGCCCACGGGTGAAGCCGCAGCCGCAACCGCTCGGCCGCGCGCTCGAGCTCGGCTGCCCAGGCGGCGAGCGGCTCGCGCTCGTCGGCGAAGAGCAGCACGTCGTCCATGTAGCGCAGGTAGGCGCGGATGCGCAGCCGGTCCTTGGCGCGGTGGTCGAGCGGCGAGAGGAAGCGGTTGGCGAAGTGTTGGCTCGTCAGGTTGCCGATGGGCAGGCCCACGGCGCGGCCGAGCGGCGAGAACAGGTCGTCGCCCGGGAAGTACCAGCGCGCCGGCTCGAGCTCGGCGGCGCCCGCCTCGAGGATGCGGGTGCAGACTTCGATCGTGCGCGCGCAGGGGATGTCGCGCGCGAGAAGCGCGAGCAGGATGGAGTGGTCGACGCTCGGGAACATCTTGCGCACGTCGAGGTGCACGAAGAAGCGGTGGCCGCGCGCCCAGCGCTCGGCGCGCCGCAGGGCCGCGTGCGTGCCGAGCCCCGTGCGGCAGGCGAAGCTCTGCGCGATGAGATGCCGGTCGAGCAGCGGCCCGACCTAGGCGCACAGGGCCTGGTGCACGATGCGGTCCTCGAAGGGCGCGGCGTGGATGAGCCGGCTCTTCGGGTCGCGCACGAGGTGCGCC
>JACQWT010000582.1 GCA_016209145.1 Deltaproteobacteria bacterium
CGGCTCCACCAGTCGTACCAAGCGACCCAGGGTTCGATGACCCCGGCTCCACCAGTCGTACCAAGCGACCCAGGGTTCGATGACCCCGGCTCCACCAGTCGTACCAAGCGACCCAGGGTTCGATGACCCCGGCTCCACCATCGCAATAAATTCGAACCTCCGTCCGCCACGAGGAGGTTCAGGCTGTCGATCCTGCACGCGGCCTGGAAGTAAGGCCGCCCCACCTCGGGCTGTCGCGGCGTGAGCGTCACGGGGCCGGTCAGCCGCCGCAGCGCCAGGGCGGACTGCTCCGTGCGCATGCCGAGAAGATCGTTGAGCTTCGCGATCCGGTCGGCGATCCACGCCCGCGGCGGCGGAGTGAACGCCTGGTCCTTCGCCGACCCCATGCTCGCCACGTCGGCCGACAGCGTCTTGCTCTGCTCCTCGGCCTGGGCGAGCGCGTCCGCCAGACCCCGCGTCGCCCGGCCGGCCGCGATGAACTCGATGAAGTTGTGAACGCGAAGGACAGGAAGTGCAAACCGTGTCGCCAAGCTCGGGCCTCTGCTGCCTTGCGGGAAGTCCCGCCACACGCAAGCGCGGCTTGCGGCCTGCCCTGGGGCCAGTTACGGACGCCCTCATTGGCTCTCGCCGGCTTTCATTGGCTCTTGAGCGTCCCCATTCGGCGTGATACGCTCGCCGCTGTTCTCGTCGCCCGCGGCCTTCGCGCTTGCGCGCCCGAAGGCCGCCGCCGCATCAGGAGCCGACCTTGACCGCCGAACCGTGGATCTCCGTCGAGGCCGTGGCCAAGCACCTCGACGTCGCCAAGGACTCGGTCTACCGCTGGATCGAGCACAAGGCCCTGCCGGCCCATCGAATGGGGCGCCTCTGGAAGTTCAAGATCTCCGAGGTCGATGAGTGGGTGCGCCAGGGAGGCGCTGCGCCGGGACCAGCCGCCGGCCGGCAAGACGCAGGCGCCTCCGGCGGTGGGCTGGCCCCGACCGACTTGGTGGTGACCAGCGATGACTGAGCAGCCCCCGGTCCTGTTGCGGATGATCGAGCTCCGCTTCCTGGTGGGCGCCCTCGGGGAGCGTCTCGCGTGGTGGCCGAGCAGGTTCACTGATGACATTGGCCTCCGGCGTTTGGCCACGCCGTTCCCGCGCACGACCCTGCGGGCCTCGCTGGAGTCCGTCACGATCGCTGCCCGCCGTGACCATGATGCGCGGCTGCACCCCGACAGCATCCACCTATTCCGGCTGGGTGGCGCACAGGAGGACGCGATCGCCCACCAGCTCGCGCAGGGCGCCGCGCCCCTGCAAGCGCCACCTCGGGACCTGGACGGGATCCTCGCCGCCCTCGACAGCATAGGGGCCGCCGGCGCCAACGGGGCAGTACCAGTAGGCCCATGCTCGCTCGGCAAGGTGCAACGAACCAGACTTCATGCCGGCGTCGCGGATCTCGCGCGCGTCTACGCCGCCGCCGCCCGGACCGGGCAGCGGGCCGTCCCGTACTTCGAGGTTGGCGGATGAGCACTCTGGTGGAGAGCGCGCCGCGCTACACCGCGCGCGCGATCAAGGCCACAGGGCTGGTCGAGGAGACCAAGGCCCTGCTGCGGGCCTGGGAGCCGGGCGAGTCGGCCGCCGACCTGCGACGGCGCGCGCGCCAGGACGCTCTACTGGGCAAGGCTACAGCCAGCCGGAGCGACGACGTGGTGGCGCACGCGTTCAACCAGCGGTTCCTCTCCGGGCCGCTGCCTGCGGCGCCGCATCTCCAGCGCCTGCTCGAGCTGCGCGGCACGGGCCGCTGGTTCACCGATCTGTGCCTACTTTATGCAGCGCGCGCCGACCTCGTGCTGAGGGAAGCCGTCACGATGTACGCCGCGCAGCGCCGATCGACCGGCCGCACCTACGTTGACACGCCCAGCCTCCTGCAGTTCCTGGAAGACCAGCAGGCGCGCGGGCGCATGGAGAAGCCCTGGTCGCGCAGCGTCAAGGAGAGCGTCGCGCAGCATGTCTTGCGGCAGATGACCGACTTCGGGCTGGCGGGACGGCCGCGCCGCGGCGTGCGCGAGCTGCTCGCCTTCGAGCCCTCGGGCGTGGCCGTCGGTTGGCTCGCCCACGACCTGCACTTCCGCGACCTCTCGGACCTGCGCGTCGTCGAGCACCCCGACTGGCAGATCTGGACCCTGGACGGAAACCGGGTGCGGGACCGGATGTCCTGGCTGGCACGCCCCGGCGTGTGGGAGTTCCAGGCGGCCGGCTCGGTCGTCCAGGTGACCTGGGCGTGCGCAACCATGAAGGAGGCGGTGGATGTCCTCGCTCGAAACGAGCTTTCTTGAGCTCCGCGCGCGCCTCGGATCCGTGGATCGGTTGAACCCGACCCACGCCGATCCCTTCTTTCACTTCGTGCACCGTCCCGAGGAGACGAGCGAGCTGGCACGAGCGTTGCCGCGCTGGCGGGCCCAGCTTGAGGAGGACGACTGGCGGGTCCACATCTGCTCGATCGCCGAGATGATGTGGCAGATCATCGAGGCGTCGGGCCGATGGGAGGCGTGGCTCGAGGTGGAGCCAGACAGCTCGACGGCGGACAGCATTGAAGCGCTGCGGGACGCCCTGCGCACCAAGGAGGGCTCCGGGCAGCCCGGGCTTGCCCCTGCCATCCTGGACCTCGTGTCGCGGCGGGAACCGGGCCAGCTCCTGCTGCTGACCGACGCGGCCCTCCTGCACCCGTTCTTCCGCGTGCGCGTCATCGAGTCCCTGGTACACGACCGCGTCGCCGGCCCGACGGTCCTGTTCTACCCGGGGACGCGCGCCGGCCAGTTCGGGCTTCGCTTTCTCGGCTTCTACCCCGAGGACGCGAACTACCGCTCCAGCATCATTGGTGGTGCGCCATGAAGATGATCCGCGACCTGTTCTCCGCCGAGCGCCCCATCGATCGGCGTATCGAGAAGGTGATCGACTACACGGCCGACACGCCGGATCGACTCGGCCCGGAGATCGACGAGTACGTCGTCACCGAACGGATCGAGGACTCCTTCCGGCGTTTCATCGAGGTCTACGAAGCCGGAGTCCGCCGCGCGGACGTGACCGAGGTCGGTGTCTGGGTTTCCGGCTTCTACGGCTCGGGCAAGAGCTCGTTCACCAAGTACCTGGGCCTGGCGCTGGATCCGGAGCGCCTTGTCGGCGAGATCCCATTTCTGGAGCGGCTGGTCGGGCGTTTCCGTGCTCCCGATCTGAAGCAGCTCTTCCGCGTCACGGCCACGAGCTTTCCGGCCACCGTCGTGCTCCTCGACCTGGCGCGCGACCAGCTCGTCGAGAGCACCGCGGTGAGCGTCGCCAACGTCCTCTACGCGAAGGTGCTCCAGCGCGTCGGCTACTCCAAGGTTCCGAAGCTCGCGGACATCGAGGTGCGCCTCGACGAGGCCGGTCGCCTCGACGATTTCCGCAGCGCGTACCGGGACAGGTTCCCGGGCAAGGGCGAATGGGAGGACGTGCAGGACGATCCGCTCATCGGACCGGCGCGCGCGTCGCAGCTCGTACCGGCGTTCCTCTCCGCCGACTTCCCCAGCCCGGAGAGCTTCCGCCAGCAGGCCTATCAGGAGCGCCTCCAGGTTTCGGAGCTGGCCGACCGGATGATCCGGCTGCTGCGCCGCAAGACCGGGCGCGAGAGCATCGTCTTCGTCGTGGACGAGGTCGGGCAGTACGTGGCTCCCCGAACGGACCTGATGCTCAACCTCGATGGCCTCGTCCGCAGCTTCAAGGAGCTCGGCCGAGGCAAGATCTGGTTCGTGGCGACAGCCCAGCAGACCCTCAACGAGATCGTCGAGAAGGCCATTCTCAACTCGGCTGAGCTCTACCGGCTGCGCGACCGCTTCCCCATCTCCCTCGAGCTCGATGCCGCAGACATCCGGGAGATCACGCACCGGCGGCTGCTCACGAAGCGCACGGCAGGCGAGCGCCGGCTGCGCGAGATGTTCCGCACGGACGGTGAGGTGCTGCGGCTGCAGACGCGTGTGGATGGCTTCGGCTCGGCGAGCGCGAACGAGCTCGACGCCGATGTTTTTGCGCACATGTACCCGTTCCTCCCGCTGCACTTCGACCTCGTGATGGCGCTCATCCGGCGGCTCGCGCGCCGCACGGGCGGAACGGGCCTGCGCTCGGCCATTCGCGTCGTTCAGGACTTGCTCGTGGACGCATCGCGGGCCCTGCCCGCCGGCATCGCTCCGCTTGCCGAGCGGCCCGTTCGGCGACTGGCCTGCGCCGACGACATCTTTGACACGTTGCGGGCCGACATCGCCAAGGAGCTCCCGCACGTCGTCGATGGCGTCGCGCGCGTCGAGGGGCATCGCTCCTTCCGCGAGGACGAGCTCGCGGTGCGCGTGGCCAAGGCGATTGCGGCCCTCCAGCCGCTCGACGACTTCCCGCGCACGGCGGAGAACCTGGCGGCCGTGCTCTACCCCGGCGTGGGCGAGGCATCCCTCGTGGAGCAGGTGCGCGACGTGCTCCGCCGCCTCGTCGATGCCCGTGAGCTGGGCATCGTGGAGCTTCGCGGCGAGCAGGACGCAGACCAGGTCGCGGCCGCCGGCTACCTCTTCCTCAGCGACAAGGTCCGCCCGCTGCAGCAAACAAGGGACGCCCACCGGCCCACGGGCGCGGAGAAGCGCCAGCTCCAGGTCGATCTGCTCGAGCTCATCTTCGATCCCCAGCCGGAAGCACGGCTGGAGGACGTCAAGTCCGTGCGTGCTGGTCTGGCGCTGGGCACGATGCCGGTCGCTGGTGAGGGAGCAGATCTGCGCTTCCTGCTCGAGCCGGTCTCCGCCTCCGCCCGGCAGCAGCGCCTGGAGGACCTGCGCAACGAGACGCGCTCCCGAGCCGACTGGCAGGCGACCATCGTGTGGCTGGTGACCCTGCCCGACGACCTCGACGAGCTGCTCGAGGAGGCGTGCCGCTCGGCCCACCTCGGTCGGTCGACGTCAGAGCACGATGCCGACCGCGACGTGGCCCAGTACATCCGCGCCGAGCGACGCCGGCTGGAGCGGCTGCGCGAGGCCGCGTGCGACCGCCTGGCCAAGGCGATGCACGACGGCTCGTTCGTGTTCCGCGGGCTCGCCCGTCCCGTGCGGGAGTACGACGCGGACGCCGTCATCCCGGCGTGCAACGGTGTGTTGGAGCGGGCCGCCGCCGACGTGTACCCGGCCTTCCGCCACGCAGCTCTGGCGGCCAAGACCAACCAGGCGTCGCAGTTTCTCGGGTGGGAGCGGCTGGACCGGATGCCGCGGGAGCGCGACCCGCTCGGGCTCGTGGAGACTCGTGCCGGCCAGCCGCGAGTGAAGGTGGCCGAAGCTCCGCTCTCGGAAGCGCTGAGAGCATTCAGGGAGAAGGCCGACGCCGCCGGAACGGGCCGCCTGCAGGGATCGGTGGTGCAGGATCTGTTCGCTGCGCCCCCCTATGGCTGGTTCAAGGACACGACGCGCTACCTGTTCGCGGCCCTGCTCGCGGCGGGCGAGATCGAGGTCCATACGCCCGCGGGCGTCCTGCGCACGGCGGGCCCGAATGCCGAGGACGTGTTTCGGAACACGGCCTCCTTCAACCGCGTGGGCCTGTCACCGCGTGGCTCGCGACCCTCGATCGAGGTGCTCGACCGGGCGGCGCGCCTGCTCGAGGGCCTGTTCGGCGTCGAGGTGCTGCCCCTGGAGGACCACGTCAGCCGAGCCGTGCGCGCCCAGGTGCCTCGGCTGATGGAGCGCGTAGGCTCGCTGCCGGACAGGCTCAGGCTTCTGGGTCTGCCGGGCGAGCAGCGGGCGCGCTCGGTGCTCCAGGGCTGCTCCGATCTGCTCCAGGAGGACGCGGGGGGCGCGGCCAGCATCCTGGGAGCCGCAGAGAGCTCGCTGCCGGCCGACGTGCGTTGGGCTCGCGAGGCGGTGGACGGCCTGGATGGCGACGGCGAGGCCAGGATCCGCCAGGCCGGTTCCCTTCGTCGTGAGCTCGGCGAGCTCGCCGAGCTGTTCCCCGACGTCGCCCAGCTCGCCGCGCGACCCGAGCTCGGCGCCATCAAGGAGGTGCTGGAAAGCGAGTCCTTCGCCAGCCGCATCGTGGATCTGGGCTCCGCCGTGGTGGCTCTGGAGCAGGCGGCCGGTGCCGCCTACGCCGAGCGGCGCGCCGATCTCGAGGCAGCCGTGCGCCGGGCCCGCGACGAGCTGGAGGCCATGGCCCGGTGGGCGGCCCTCGAGCCGGAGGATCGGGACGCCGTGTCGGCGCGCTTGTCGCTCGCGGATCTTCCCGCCGTCCCCCCGGCCGACAAGCTCGTTTCCGAGCTGCGTCGCGTTCTGAGCCGCACCGCGCGCCTCTCTGCGGTGCTCGCGGAGTGCAAGGCCGACGTGCAGCGCTTGGCCCCCGCCGCTGCGCCGCCGGGCAAGGGCGGCGGGGGTGGCGTGCGGATCGGGCCCACCGCAGAGCAGGTCGTGGCCTTGAGCGCGCTGGTCCCGGCCGCGCCGCTCGACAGCCCGCAGGCAGTGAACCGCTGGATCGAGGAGCTGCGGCGCCGGCTGATCGAGCTCGTGGATCTCGGTCCCGTGCGTCTGGTCGGCCGGGAGGACGAGTAGTGGGCCGTCCCGCAAGTCCCACGGGAAAAGGGGCGGGACGGCCCACTTCGCGGGGAGGGCCACGCCGCTTGCAAACGCGGCCTTCGGCCGCGCAAGCGGCGTGCCCTCCCCGCGGGCCCTACCGGGGGAGGCGGGACGCCGCCTCCCCCGGACCCCCACCCGCGTGGCGCGTCCCGGCAACCATTTCTCCGCACGACTTGCGGGACGCGCCACTAGCCGTGGCGCTGTCCGATGCCGAGCGCCGGACGCTGGCGCGCGTCGTGGGACGGTGCCGCGAGCTGCTCGACGCCGAAGTCCGCGACCAGATCGAGCGGATCTACGGGTTCACGCGCGAGGGTGCCCCGCGGCCGCTCGAAGGCCTGCCGCTCTCGTCCGTCGAGCGCAGCGTGGCCGAGGAGCTGCGCGAGTGGCATCGCCACCTTGCGGCCATGGCAACGGGCACGAGCGAGGCACGGCAGCTGGTCGCTCTCAACCGAATGGTCGAGGAGACGGCGTTCACGGTCTTGCACCGGCTCGCCGCGCTGCGCATGGCCGAGGAGCGGGACGTGCTCAAGCCCTGTGTGCGTGAAGGGCTGCGATCGGACGGCTTCCGCCTCTACCTCCAGTTCGCGGGGGGCGCCCTCGGACGCGACGAGGTGCTCGCGCGCTGCCGCACCGAGCGCGACCTCGCCATCGCGCACGGCCGGGAGGATCTGTACGCGCCGCCGGCCGGCGCCCCCGCCCGCCGCGGCCGCGGCCGCCGCCGCGGCGTCCAGCTCGGTCTTCCGCACGCAGGAGAAGACGACGATGCCTGACCGGATCCACGTCACGGTCGAGGAGCTGCGGCTCCGGAACTTCCGCGCCTTCGAGAACGCCCGGCTCAGGCTGTCCGACGTCACTTTCCTCGTGGGCCGCAACGGCGCCGGCAAGTCCAGCATCCTCGACGCCGTCGAGCTGCTCCGTGAAGCCGTCACCGACAACCTGGAGAACGCCCTCGACCGCAGGGGCGGGATCCTCAAGGTGCGTCGGATGGCGGCCGCCGGGGAGACACCGCGCCTGGGCGTGGCCGTCGTGCTCGGCCTCCGGCTGCCCGGGGGACGAGACACGCGGGCGGTGTACGGCTTCGAGCTCCTCGGGAAGCCTGCCAGTCCGTCGTACCAGATCCGGGAGTGCCTCAGGCTCCACCCAGAAGGAGCCTCCTTCTTCAAACGTCGAGACAAGCAGTTCCACGCGGCGCAGAAGACCGGCGTCTCGCCGCCGGCCGGCAACCTCGTGCTGCCGCTCGTCGGCCGGTCCGACAGCGTCTGGGAGGCGGTGTATGACGCAGTTCGTCGGATGTACTGGTACGATCTGTCGGCGGCCGCGATGGCCGCCTCCTCCCGGATCGGGCACGGGACTAGCCTGGAAGGCACCGGCGCCAATGCCGGGGACGTTCTGAAGTCGATCGAGGGGACCGAGGACCACGGGTGGGTCCTGCGGCACCTCGCGGCGCTGATGCCCGGGCTCACCGGGATCCGGACTGAAGTCCTGCTGGGCCGACGCGTCCTTGTTTTCGTGCAGGAGCAGGACGGGATCCGCCGCGAGCTCGACGCCTTGCAGGTGTCGCACGGGACGCTGCGCGGGCTCGGCGTGCTGCTCGCGTTCAGGCAGCAGCCCGCGCCCGCGCTCGTCCTCGTGGACGAAGTCGAGAGCTCCGTGCACCCTGGGGGCTTGGCGGTGCTGTTCGACGCGGCGCTTGCGAGTTGCGCGCGCACGCGGGTCGTGCTCACGACCCACTCGCCCGAGATGCTGAGCCACCCGGCCGTCACCGGCGAACGCCTGCGGGTGGTCGAGTGGAAAGAGGGGACGAGCCGGATCTACCTGCTCAGCGCCGAGACGCAGGCCGCGATCAGCGAGATCGATACGGTGGGCTGGATGCTGCGCTCCAACGCGCTGTGGACCGGACCTCAGCCCGAGACCCACCCGAGCGACCTGTTGGCCATCGACGGTGGGCAGGCATGAGGAAGAGGATGATCGTCCCCGTCGTCGAAGGATTCGGGGAAGAGCGGGCGGTCCCGATCCTCGTACGCCGATGGCTACGCCACCGGCGCTTCGACCGCTGGTTCGACGTGCCGGACTACGCGGTCAACGCCAAGGGCGCGGGCAAGCTCCGCGCCGCCTTCGACGCCAGGCGACACATCGGCATCGAGCACTACGTGCGCGCCGCTCTGCACGCTCGCCCCGATGCCATCCTCGTCGTCCTGGACGCAGACAAGGCGTGCCTGGATCGAGGGCCCGACGCGGCCCTCGGCCCCGAGCTGCTCGGACGGGCGCGAGCGATTGCCGGCGAGGTGCCGGTGTCGGTGGTAGTGGCCAACCGCACCTACGAGGCTTGGCTTCTCGCCGGGCGCACGGCCCTGCTGCGCTGCGACCTGGTGCGGCGGAATGCGCCCCTGCGCGGCCTTCGTGACCCGGAGACGCGCGCGGGGAGCAAGGCGGTGATGAGCGACTTCATCGGCCGCCTCTACTCGCCGCCGGTGCACCAGCCCGAGCTGACGCAGGCCCTCTCGTTCTCTGCAGGCTCACAGCAGCGGGCTCCGAGCCTGGCGAAGCTCACGCGGGAGCTGCAGCGCCTTGCCGGTGCCAGGACCTGCGCAGCTCGGCGCAGGACCGCGACCGCTACCGCGAGCTGGCGGGCGAGGTCGAGCGGCGCCTGGGGCTCTCGCCGCTCGCCGATTCGGGGCAGGTCTTCGGCGAGCGCGACACCTTTCCGTTCGAGGACCGCGCGGCTCTCCTTCGACTCCAGCAGATGGTGCTCGCGGGCGATCTGGCCGCCGCGCGCCGCTTGGCAGAGCAGCGACGCCGGTCCGTGTGGCGGGCCGTGCCCGAGCGAGACCAGCTCTGGCGCCTCGCGGAGCGCTGCCTGGATCTCCTGGACGCCGGCGTTGCGTGGGAGGGGAGGAGCGTCGGGGGCGGGCGTCCCGTGGCGGATCACGTCCGCGCCTACTGCGCGGAAGCAGACGGCATGTGGCGCGTGGACCAGGCCCAACGGCTGCTCGAGCGGGCCGCCGCCGTGCTCGTGGACCGCGACAGCCTCGCTCCGCTCCTCGACCACGTGCGCCGCCGGTATCGCGTCCTGATCGATGGCGCGCAGGATGCCTTCCTCGACGCAGTCGCCCGCACGGGCTGGCCGGCAGAGGGCTACGCGCGGCAGACGCAGGCGTGGTCGCGCCATGCCCAAGGAGCGGTTCGGGAGGGACGGCGAACCGCTTGGTTCTTGGTGGATGCGCTGCGCTACGAGATGGGCCGCGAGCTCGCCGAAGGGCTCGCGCGCGAAGGGACGGTCAAGATCGAGCCCGCGTGCGGGGTCGTACCCGCCGCCACGCCGTTCGGGATGGCGGCCTTGCTGCCCGGCGCTGAGGCGGGGCTCGCCTACGGAGAGCGGGAGGGCGCTCTCGTTCCGGTGCTGGGATCTCGCGCCGTCATGACGGCAGAAGAGCGGCGCGAGGTTCTTCGCGCCGCCCTCGGGGATCGGTTCGACAGCCTCCGGCTCGGGGAGCTGCTCACGTCGAGCTCGAGAGAGCTGAGCGCTCGCCTGCGCGCGACCGGCCTGCTCGCGGTTTTCAGCACCGAGATCGACGACCTCGGCGAGCACAGCGACCCGCTCATCGCGCGTCGCTGCATGAGCGAGGTGGTGGCCGACCTTCTCGCGGCCACAAGCCGGCTCGTGGAGCATGGCTTCGAGCGGCTTGTCTTCGTTGCGGACCACGGGTTCATCCTGCTTCCCGAGATCCTCCCCGGCGACCGCTGCGTCGAGCCCGCCGGCCGCTGGCTGCTCCGCAAACGCCGCGCCCTGCTCGGCACGCTGGGCGGCCGCGGCGGCGACGTCGTGACGCTCGGCGCAGCCGCCCTCGGCATCCAGGGTCCCGTCGAGCACGTCTGCGTGCCGCGCGGGGTGAGGGTCTTCCGAGCCGGGAGCCCCTACTTCCACGAGGGGATCTCGTTGCAAGAGTGCGTGGTTCCCCTCGTCGTACTGGATGCTGTGCGGCGGCAGCCGGACCCGGAGGGCACAGCCCTGGTCAAGGTCGAGTACCGCAGCGACCGGTTCACCACTCGGATCTTCAGCGTTCAGGTCTCGTATTCGAGCATCCTGCGCGCGCAGATGTCGGTCCGCGTGCAAGCGTTCACTCCGGGAACGGGAGACGTGGTGGGGGAGGCCGCCGACTGCGAGGCGCGCGATCCGCATACGGGCCTGGTGACCCTTGCCACTGGCCGGCGCGTGCACGTTCCCATCGCCCTCGGCCCGGACTTCCATGGCGACGCCGTGGAGGTCCGAGCGACCGACGCCACGACGCCGGGCCGGGTCCACGCCTCGCTAGTCTTGAGAAACGCCATCTTGGAGTAGAGGGAGACCCCATGGAGCTGGACGCGCTCGATCGCAAGCTGCACGCGGCCTTCGCCGGCAAGGTCGTCCGCAAGGACCTCTTGCACCAGATCAAGGGCGGAGAGAACGTGCCGTCGTACGTCCTCGAGTACCTGCTCGGGCGCTACTGCGCCTCCGACAGCGACGAGGAGGTCCAGCTCGGCATCGCCGCGGTCAAGGACACGCTGCGCAAGAACTACTTCCGCCAGGATGAAGGCAACAAGGCGAAGGCGCTCGTGGAGCGCCACGGCCGGCACCGCTTCATCGACCGCGTCGACGTCCGGTTCGTGCCGAGCGAGCTGAAGTACTGGGCTGCGATGGACAACTTCGGCTACCAGCGCATCCACATTGCCGACGAGCTCCACCGCAGATACGACCGGCTCCTGGAGGGAGGCATCTGGGCCCTGGTGGACGTCGAGTACCGCGCGCCCGATGAGGGCGGCAAGGGAGCGAGCCCGTTTCACGTGGCCGATCTGAAGCCGATCCAGCTCGCCCGCTTCGACTTCGAGGACTTCTGCCACGGCCGGCGCGCGTTCATGACGGACGAGTGGATCGACGTCCTGCTGCGCAGCATCGGCCTGGAGCCCGAGCGCTTCGACCTGCGGCGCAAGATGCTGCTCCTTTGCCGCCAGCTTGCCATAGTGGAGAAGAACTACAACTTCATCGAGCTGGGGCCGCGGGGGACGGGCAAGTCGTACGCGTTCTCGGAGTTCACGCCGTACGCCATCCTGCTGTCGGGTGGGAAGGCCAGCACCGCCAACCTCTTCTACAACAACGCCCGCAGGCAGGTGGGGCTGGTCGGCCACTGGGACGTGGTCGCTTTCGACGAAGTCGGCGGCATGAAGGTGACCGATTCGGACACGCTGCAGATCATGAAGGACTACATGGCCAACGGGCGCTTCAGCCGGGGCATCACCCAGGTGCATGCCGACGCCTCGCTGGTCTTCGTCGGCAACCTCAACCACCCCGTCGAGACGCTCGTCAGCAACAGCGCGATGGACCTCTTCCAGCCGTTGCCCAGGGAGTTCGACCTTGCCTTGATCGACCGCTTCCACTTCTACCTGCCCGGCTGGGAGGTCCCGAAGAGCTCCCGCGAGCTGCTCACCAACCACTTCGGGTTCGTCACGGACTACCTGGCCGAGGCCCAGCACTCTCTGCGCAAGGACAACCGCTTTGACGCCCTCAACGGCGAGTTCCGCCTCGGCGCGCACGTCGAAGGACGCGATGCCAACGCCATTCGCCGCACGGTCAGCGGCCTGCTCAAGCTGCTGCATCCGCACGGCGAATGGACCCGCAACGAGCTCCGGACGTACCTGGAGCTCGCCATGGAGGGGCGGCGGCGGGTGAAGGAGCAGCTCAAGAAGCGCGGCGCGTTCGAGTTCTACCGCACGAGCTTCTCCTACCTCGACGAGACGGACGGACGCGAGGTCACGGTCGGCGTTCCGGAGCAGGGTGGCGAGGGGGCGATCTCGCGGGATGCCATGGCACCCGGGGCGACCTACACGGCCACGATCGACGCAGAGTCGAGAGTCGCGCTGCTGCGCCTCGAGGTGACGGCGGCGCCGGGCACGGGGAAGCTGCGCACCCCCGCCGGCATGGCACGTGGGCTCAAGGACTCCCTCAACCGCGCCTGGGCCTACCTCCAGTCCACCAAGGAGCGCATCGGCCTGAGCTCCGTCATCGCGAGCAAGGACTTCGCCGCGGAGGCCGTGGACCTCTCGGGCGGCGGCGACGAGGCCGAGTGCGGCGTGGCGTTCTTCGTGGCCATCATGTCCGCGCTCCAGAACCGCAGCGTCGAGGGCGGCACCGTCATCCTCGGCGACCTGACCATCCAGGGGAATATCAAGGCGCCGAGCTCCATCGCGGAACCGCTGCAGGTCGCGGTGGACAACGGCGCGCTGCGCGCGCTCGTGCCCGTGGCCAACAAGAAGCAGGTCGCACTCCTGCCCGAGGAGGTCGTCGAGAAGCTGGACGTCCTGTTCTACGGCGACGTGGATCGTGCTGTCGTGAAGGGGCTGGTCGGGTGATGCGATGACCTGCTGTCCGTCTTGCGACACCGCATCCACCGGCAACCGCCACGTGGGCCACTCCCGAGAAGCGACGTGCGGACACCGGGAGCGCCCCGAGGACGACACGTGAGCGCGGTGCCCAACGACGCCAAGAAGCTGCGTGACACCGCACCTCCGCCTCACCGCGCAGCCGAGGACCCGCGGGCGCGCATCATCGACAAGACGGTCGGAGAGCTCCGCACGTTCATCGCTGAGCTCGGGAACGGCACGACGCTCTATCGCACGGTCCATGGCCTGACCGAGCAGGTTGAGCACCAGTGCCACGGGCGCTTCGTCATCGAGCTCCTCCAGAACGCGCACGATGCGCTTCTCGCCGACGCGGCCGTCGGATGCGGGCGGGTCGAGATAGCGCTGGAGGCTGGGCCCGACGGTGCGGCGCTCTACGTCGCTAACGACGGGCGGCCGTTCTTCGACGAGGACTTCCTCGCCATCGCGCGGCTCGGGCAGAGCAGCAAGGATCCCGCTCACTCGGTGGGATACAAGGGGCTCGGATTCCGCAGCGTGCTCGAAGTCTGTGACGCGCCGGAGATCTACTCGCGTGACCCGTACGGGGTGGTGGTGCGGGACGACGCGCCGCGCTTCGACGGCTACTGCTTTCGCTTTTCCCCACGCTCCATCGAGGCGGTCATGCAGGCACTGTTCGCGTTGCTGGATGGCGGCGAGGAGGCACAGCTCTCGGTCGACGACATGTCCTTCTCCACTGGGCCGGTAGACGCGGGCCGCTACCGGGAGCGGGTCGGCGGGAGCGGCCTCGACCCAGCGCGGGAGGCGCGGTTGCTCTCCCCCTACCTGCTGCCGCTGCCGGCGAGCGCTCGGTCGTCGCGCGTGCTTGAGTATGCGGCACGTGGGTTCAGCACCCTGGTCCGGCTTCCGTTGCGCGACGACGCCGCCCGGGCAACGGCCCGTGATCGGATCGCCGAGGTCAACGAGGAGACGATCCTCTTCCTCCACGGACTTGAGCACCTCGCGCTGCGCGTCGAGGACCAACCGCCCGTGCGGTTCCACAAGACCGTGACGCCGCGACCCGGTTTCCCCGAGTGCACGGTGCGCATCGAGCGCAAGGGACGCGCCGACGCAGCGACGTTTCGTGTCTGGGAGCGCGTTGCCGGCGGCGAGGATGATGCACAGGTGGCCGAGATCGCGGCGGCGGTGGTCGGGCTACCCGAGATCTGGTCAACGCTCCGGAAGGTGCCCCTCGCGGTGGCGGTGCGCACCGACAGGCCGACCGCGGGGCTGTTCTTCATCCACCTCCCGACCCTACTCCTCACAGGCGTCGACGCCCACCTCCATGCCCCCTTCTATGGCGATCTCAGCCGCAAGTCGGTCGACTGGGAGATCCGCATCAACGCGCTGTTCCTCCGCTACCTCCTGGGGTGGGTAGACGAGATCATTCGCGACCACCTCGCCGGAGGGGAGGTCGCCGATGCGCAGGCCATCGTCGAACTGCTCGCCCCGCGGGAGCCAGCCGGCCTGGTCGCGATGCAGCCCCTCTACCCAGGCTTCGTTGACGTGCCACTCCTGCTCACCGATCGCGGATGGCGCTGCGCGAGGGGATCCCGTCTCGTCCCGCGCGTCGACCGGAGCACGCTCCTCGACGACGACTGCCTGCGCCACCACGCTGCTTTCGCGGCGCTCCACCGGGAGCTCGATCCGAGGCGTGACGTGATCGCCCACCTCCTCCGTAGGCTCGGGCACGACGGCGCGCCAACCGACGCGGAGCTCGCGGCGACCCTAGAGAATGTCGCGGAATGGCTCCACGCCCGCCCCGACGACAAGAGCCAGCGCGACGGGGTCGACTGGGCACGCTTCTGGGACGAGACGGAGCAGCTCCTACCGGGCCAGCGGGCGCGGGCCCTCGTGGATCGGCGGGTCCTGCTGTCCCAGCAGGGCGCGCTGCTCGCGAGCCCGTCGAAGGGTTCGGGCCCACGGGTGTTCTTCCCGCCGGTGCAAGGCGACGACGAGATGGCAGAGGCCGCTGAGGTGGGCGGAGCGAGCTCGGTCGACGTGCCGACAATGCTGAGGGAAAGGATCGCGTTTCTCTCCGAGCGTATCCCGTTGCACCACATCTCGTCCGCAGGGAGGCGCCAGACCACGACGGCCCGCAAGTATCTCGAGGGTGCGCTCGTCGACGTGTACTCGGCTGACCGGATCCTCCGCAGCGTGGTGGTGGACTCGCTACCTACGGGCGAAGTGATGGCGGGAACGCGCGAGGCTACGCTGTGCTCCGAGGCGCTGGACTTTGCCCTGCGGATCATCAAGTCATCGCGCCAGCGGGATACTCTCGTGCCGCTGCTCAAGGATCTGCGCGTGCCCTGCCTGGGCGGGTGGCACGTCGCGCGTGACGCCGCGTTCGGACCAGGCTGGAAGGACCGCGGCGGCGAGGCGCTCCTTCTGCTTCTCGAGGAGGCTGGCACGCCCGAGGCCGCGTTCGAGCGGGAGCGGCTGCTGCTGCCGCCCGACGATCCCGCGTGGTCCGGACACGGGGCCACCCTCGGGCCATGGCTTGAGCAGGCGGGCGTGGCACGCGGGCTGCGGCTCCGGCCGTTCGAAGGGTGGTCGGGGCGCTGCTGGCTACAGCGCGGCTACAGCGTCAACCTGTCCCATGCACCCCGGGGGGTTGCGACCGCGCACTGGACCGCCTACCGCGCGGACTGCCAGGGGCGATTCACGGCGAACTTCGCCGGCTGCTTCGAGTACGAATGGGAAGGGCAGCAGGGCGTCGCGGCGCTCGACCGCATCGACCAGCTCTCGGCTGCCGGCCGCGAGGCGCTCACGACCGTGCTGCTGCACTCTCTGGCGTGCTGGGAGCCTTCCTGGGTCAAGTCCTCCCTGCGCAAGCTGGTCGGCTACTTCGACCGTATCCCCGGCGCGTCATTCCTGCGCCACGCGCTCGCGGACCTGCCGTGGATTTGGGTCGCCGAGGAGACCCGCGGCGCCCGACCAAGCGATCTCTGGTTCGTGGCGCAGGTGATTGATCGAGGCCAGGCGCGCCAGTTCGATCACCTGCATCCTGCTCCCGCGGCCATGGCGCGGACCATCCAGCAACTGCCCGAGAGACTGGCCCAGACTGCCCTGGCGGCGCTGGACGCGCTCGGCATGCCGCGTCTCGACTTCGAGCACCACACGTCCGATCCGCGGCTGCTCGACGATCTCGCCGCCAGCCTCGTCGACCAGCGCCTCGACCCGTCGAACCGTTCGGTGTTCCTCGGCCAGGTGCGCTATGCGTGGGCCGCGTTCGAGCCCGCCACGCCGCCCCGCCTGCCCCGCCGGTATGTGGTGCTGCGCGGCGGCAAAGGACCGCTGCCGTTCGAGCCGACCGACGCCGACCCGTTCTACGTCCCCGACAGCGCACCGCGAGGTCTCGATCAGTCGCCGCTCGCCGCGCTCCCGGTGCTTGTCGTCGCGCCCGCCGACGCGTGGCGTCTGCTGCCGCGGCTGCGCGACGCGCTGGGCGAGCGGGTGCGCGCCCTTTCCTCGATGCAGCTCGATCCCTGTCGCGGCGAGGAGCCGTGGGAGTCCGCGCCCGGCGCGCCCCGCCTCGACGAGAGCCCTCTCGCGTGGCTCGTGCCGCTCGCGCTAACCGTCTCGGCCTTCGCCGTCGGGCAGTACGGGACGCAGACGAGGCAGTTCCAGAAGGCGCTGGCGACGCTGCGCGCTGTGCGCCTCCATCAGGTCGCCGGGCTCTCGGTGCGCACGAGGGGCCTCGGCGAGGGATGCGTCGTGGCCCAACCGTCGCTGTGGCACCCCGAGCTCAACTCGCTGCTCTACGACGCCACGTCGCAGGGCTGGCTCCAGAGCCTGGCCGGGCCGCTCCAGTTGCTCCTCGCGCGCAACGATCTCCTGATCCCGCTGCGGCTGGCGCTCGCCCGCCTCGACGAGCACCGTGAGCCAGAGCGCGAAGAGCTCCTCCGCGCGCTCGCTGCGCTTGAGATCACACCCGAGCAGTACGAGGAGGTGCGGCAACGGTGCGTCGGCGACCTCGGCTGGGTCGTCGAGCGGCTCCGGCCGGCGCTCGCACTCCTGCGCCCCGACTTCGACCTCGCGGAGCTGGCGTCGGTCGATTCAACGGAAGCGCTCACCGACCGACTCGCGCCGTTGCTCGACGACCCTCCGGCGGCTTGGTTGGTCGAGCAGGCGCAGAAGAGCCGCGATCATCGGTCGATGGGGCTGGCGCTCTGGCAGCGCATCGGAGCGACGGCCGAGCTGGCCGCCTGGAATGCGGCCGTGCGGCAGGTCGAGCCCGAGCACTGCGATCTCGAAAACGGCGAGTGGCTGCGCCAGCTTCAAGCTCACCGCGACAGCGCCATGACGCCCCTCCGCGCGATGGTGCGCTGGGTCTGCCGGCGCGATGGCCGCCCGGCCGACTACCTGACGATGACCCGCTCGCTCGAGGAGGACCGCGGCGACAGCAGCCTCGCCAGCACCCACTGGGAGGTGCCGTTCTTGGCCGCGATGCGAGGGCTGCGCGGCGCCTTCGACCGCGGTCCGGGGAGCGAGCCCTCGATCGAGGCCCTCGATGCAGCCGCCGACGTCGATGCGCTTTTCGCGGCGATCGAACGGCTCCTCCCGGGCGCCGAGCCGCGCGTCGATCCTTCGCTCGCCCTGCGCGACTCCGTGGACCGCTGCCGCCGGCTCTGGCGCGAGCTCCAAGAGACGGCACTGGCGTCCCGCGCGAAGCGTGGGCAGGCGGCCGGCCCGTGGGCACAGCCGAGCGAGCCGCTACTGACGGTCGTCCTGAAGCCGCTCCAGGACGGCGCCGGCTACCTCTCCCCGCTGGACGACGCGGGCGCGCTCGCCCGGCTGCGCGAAGACCTAGCGCCGCTCATCCCGGACGAGACGTTCTGGAACGCGGTCGAGGCGAGTGCAAGCCCCGAGATGGTACGGGAGCGGCTTGGGGTGACGGCGCAGGACCTCAAGTTAGCGACGGAGCTCTTGACGCGTGCCCAGCAGGAGCAGCTACGCCGAGCGCGCCTCACAGCAGTCTGCGGCGGCGAGTACGACCCGCAGGCGCCCGGGCTCGGCGCGGTGCTTTGGAACGATCTCACGCGCCTGGCCCCCGACAACCGGATCGGGGATCTCGACCCGAGGGACTGCATCCGCCTCACTCCGTTCGATCGCGAGAAGTTCACCGGCGGCGGGAAGGCGGGCGGTAGAGGGGTGGGCGCGGGGAAGGCCGGTAGGCTCAACGCCGGGCAGGAAAGGCTCGTCGGGCTGGCCGGCGAGATGCTCGCGTTGCGCCTGCTCGGGATGCACTTCGGCGAAGCGGCCGTCGGGCCAAGCGCCTTGGTCTCCGAGAACAGCGTCGCGGTTTTCCCCGACAACGCGGGCCGAGTGGACGACACGCTCGGCTACGACTTCAAGGTGGTCCAGGGCCGCACGACCTGGTACATCGAGGTCAAGACAACGCTTTCCGATCAGGAACAGTTCGAGCTGGGCTCGTCCCAGATACGGGCCGCGCTCCGGTTTGCCGACGGCCGGCACGAGCTGTTCCGGATCCTCCATATCAGGAACATGGCGTCGACCCCGACGGCGCGGTTTCTTCCCAACCCCTACGACCGCGTCCATCGTGGAGATTTCCTCATCGACGAGGCCGGGCTGCGCGTGCGCTATCGCGAGGCGGCCGGGGGAGACGCCAACGACGCGGACGACCCGACCGCCGGCTGAACGCACGTCACGCTCATACCCTGGCCGCCTGTCGCCACACGTCCCTCCTCGCCCGTGGTGTCCCCTCGGCAAGAGGGCGGGCCTGGGCTCGACGCGAAGAAGCCTGGCGCGGCGCGTGCCCTGGGCCGCCCCGTCGAGCCCGGGCACGCACGCGCCGTGCCAGGCGGGCTGGGCGGCGTCCGGGTACTGCCGGCCGCCGGTCCTCAGCCGCCCCTGGCCAGCGTGTTCCTGACGGTCTTCTCCTCGACGCCCAGCGCCCAGCCGATCGCCCGCAGGCTCATCCCGAGCTTCCGCATCCGACCGGCCTCACGCTGGATCCGCTGGTGCGTGAACGGCTCGGCCGTGAAGATCGCGAACTCGAGCGGCACCTCGGCGGCGGTTCGAATTGGTTGCAGGCGCGTCCACCAGTCGTAGCAAGCGACCCAGGGTTCGACGACCCCGGCTCCACCAACGCAATAAACTCGAACCTCCGTCCGCCACGAGGAGGTTCAGGCTGTCGACCTTGCAGGCGGCCTGAAAATACGGCCGTCCGACCTCTGGCTGGCGCGGGGTGAGCGTCACGGGCCCGGTGAGGCGCCGGAGGGCGAGGGACGACTTCGCCGAAGCAAGCCCGACGGAGCCCGAGACGAGGCCGCCATCCTGGCTGCAGCCAACTCGCCGAAATCGCATCACCCGTTGCCGCCGCGGCCTGACCCCGCGCGCTGGGCCCTTTCGTGGCCTGCGTGCCGGCTCACGCCGCCCAGTCCCTGCACACCTGCTCGGCCTGCTCGATCACCGTCACCACGGCCGCCTCCTGCTTGTCGGGCGGGTAGCCGTGCTTGCGCAGCAGACGCTTGACCTTGCTGCGCATCTTGGCGCGCACGGCTTCCTTCTGCGTCCAGTCGATGGTGACCGACGCCCGGATGGCCTCGACCAGCTCGTGGGCGATCTTGGCGAGCACCTCGTCGCCCATGACGTCGCGCACGTTGCCGTGGGCGCAGAGCGCATCGTAGAAGGCCAGCTCGTCCTCGCTCAGCCGCAGCTCGTCCCCACGCTTGGGCGCGTCGCGCATCTGCCTGGCCATCTCGATCAGCTCCAGGATGACCTCGGCGGCCTCGAGCGACCTGTTGTTGTAGGCGGCGAGCGTGCGCTCCAGCATCTCGGAGAACTTGCGCGCCTGCACCACGTTGCGCCGGCCCTGCGCCGTGATCTCGTCGTTCAGGAGCTTCTTCAACAGCTCGATCTGGAGGTTCCGGTGCGGGCTCTGGCGCACCGTCTCCAGGAACTCGTCGGACAAGATCGAGATGTCGGGCTTCTTGAGCCCCGCCGCTTGGAAGACGTCGATGACGCCGTCCGAGGTCATGGCGCCCGAGACGATCTGCCGGATGGCCGCGTGCAGCTCCTCCTTGCTCTTGCCGCTGCCGCCCACCGTGTACTTGGCGAGGTTGCTCTGCACCGCCTGAAAGAAGCCCACGTCGTCTCGTAGATGCCGGGCGCCCTCCAGGTGGATCGCGATGCCGGCGGCCTTGTTCAGCGCCGCCATGGCGTCGAGGTAGCGCTTCTTGCCGTCGCCCAAGCCGAGCACGTGGTTCGCCCCGGCGGTGAGCGTCTCCAGGCGCTTCGTGGCCTTGGTGGAGAAGTAGCCGGCGTAGTCGAAGCCGTGGAACATGGCCTTGACCACGTCGAACTTCTCCAGGAGCACGGCGAGGGCCAGCTCGACGGGCAGGCCAGGACGCTCGCGCTGCCCGCCGCCGTAGGTGCCGACGGCGAGCCGCAACTGCTCGGCGAGGCCCAGGTAGTCCACCACGAGCCCGCTCGGCTTGTCGCGGAACACGCGGTTCACGCGCGCGATGGCCTGCATGAGCGTGTGGCCCTTCATGGGCTTGTCGAGGTAGAGCGTGTGCGCCGGGGGCACGTCGAAGCCGGTCAGCCACATGTCGCGCACGATGACCATCTGCAGGGGGTCGCCCGGATCCTTGAACCGCTTCTCGATGGCCTTCTGCCGCGGCTTGCTGCGGAGGTGGGGCTGGTACTCGGCGGGGTCGGAGGCCGCGCCCGTCATCACCACCTTGACGGCGCCAGCCTCGTCCTCGTCCGAGTGCCACTCGGGCCGCAGCTCGATGATCTCCTTGTAGAGATCCACGCAGATCCGCCGCGACATGCACACGACCATGGCCTTGCCGGCCAGGATCTCGGTGCGCCGGTCCCAGTGGTCCAGGATGTCCTTGGCCACGAGCCCCAGGCGCCTCTCGGTGCCCACCAGGGCTTCGAGCTTGGCCCACTTGCCCTTGAGCTTCTCCTTGGCCGTCGTCTCCTCGCCCTCGGTCACCTCCTCGAACTCGGCATCGACGCGCGGCTTCTCGTCTTCGGGCAGATCGATCCTTGCCAACCGTGCCTCGTAGTAGATGGGCACCGTGGCGCCATCCTCCACGGACTGGGCGATGGGGTAGGTGTCGATGTAGTCGCCGAAGACGGCGGGCGTGCTCCGGTCGTCGAGCTCGATGGGCGTGCCCGTGAACCCTATGAAGCTGGCGTTGGGCAAGCCGTCGCGCAGGTTGCGGGCGAAGCCCTCGATGAACTCGTAGTGGCTGCGGTGGGCCTCGTCGGCGATGACCACGATGTTGTGCCGGTCGGAGAGCAAGGGCATGCGCTCGCCCTTGGGCGCCCCGAACTTCTGCAAGGTGGTGAACACCACGCCGCCGCTCGCCACCTTCAGGAGCTCGCGCAGGTGCTCGCGCGACTCGGCCTGCTCGGGCTTGTGCACGAGCTCGGTCGCCGCGGCGAACTGGTCGAAGAGCTGGCCGTCGAGATCGTTGCGGTCCGTGAGCACCACGAGCGTAGGGTTCGCCATGGCGGGCTCGACGATGATCTTGCCGGCGTAGAAGACCATGGACACGCTCTTGCCCGAGCCCTGGGTGTGCCAGACGACGCCGATGCGGCGATCGCCCTTCTTTGACGACGCGCGCACGGTCTCGGTGACGGCCTTGTTCGCGGCGTGGAACTGGTGGTAGCCGGCGATCTTCTTCGTGTAGCCGTCCTCGGTCTCCCAGAAGATGAAGTGCCTGAGGTAGTCGAGCAGGCGGCGCTTCTCGAACAGGCCCTCGAGCAGCACCTTGAGCTTCGGCACGGCGTCGGGTGCGATCTCGGTGCCGTCCACGGTGCGCCAGGGGCCGAAGCGCTCGAAGCCGGCGGTGAGGCTGCCCACCTTGGCGTCCGTGCCGTCCGAGACCACCAAGATCTCGTTCGTGTTGAAGAGGGTCGGGATGTTCTTCTTGTAGGTCTGGAGCTGGTTCCAGGCCGTGCCGAGCGTGGCCGAGGGCGTCTCCGGGTTCTTGAGCTCGATGACCGCGATGGGCAGGCCGTTCAAGTAGACCACCAGATCGGGCCGGTGGTTGTACTTGCCCTCGATCACCGTGAGCTGGTTCACGACCAGCCAGTCGTTGTTCTCGGGCTGCTCGAAGTCGACGAGCCAGGCATGCTCTCCGCGCACGGCGCCGCCCTTGCGGACCTGCACCTCGGCGCCCTTGGCGAGCATGCGGTGGAACGCGACGTTGTTCTCTTCGAGCGCCGGGCTCGTGGGCCTGGTGACACGGCGCACCACGTCGTCCAGGGCCTCGGCCGGCAGCTTCGGGTCGATGCGGCCGAGGGCTGCCCGAAGCCGCCCCTCCAGGATGACCGTGGAGTAGCTCGCGCGCTCGGGCGAGCTGCCGTCGGGCGCCAGCTCCCAGCCGGGCACGTAGGCGTAGCCGAGCCGCCCCAGCCACTCGATGGCCGCCTGCTCGACGATGGACTCGAAGCAGGTCACTTTGGCTCCCTCAGGCGGTAGAAGCCCGTCTTGGGAGCGCCGACGAACTCAACTCGCCCGGTCTGCTGCAGGGTTGCGATGTCCCGTTGGGCGGTGCGCATGGCCTTCTGAAACTGGTGAGCGAGGTCGACCGCGTTGAGCTTGGCGCCACGTGCCAGGCCGTTGATGAACCAGCGCTGGCGCTCGTTGAGGTCGGCAGGGACGCCGGTCGCTTCCCCGACATTTACACCGACATTTACACCGACATTTGCACCGACAGCCTCTGTCGCCGTGACCTGCGGGTGCGGCCTGAAGACCGTGCGCGTTACGCGCCCCAGCTCCACCCACTCGGGCAGCGGGTAGCCGCCCGCCTCGCAGTCCTCGCGCATGCGCTTGTAGCCCGTGCCCCAGGTCTCCATGTAGCCGAGCTCGCGGAGCACGCGCGCGATGACGCGGTTGCGGATGTGGCTGACTCCGGCCTTGATGTCGTCGACGGTCATGCCGAACGGGAGCTGGCCAGGGTTCTGGATCTCGATGCGGTCGGAGAACACCGCCACCATGATCTGGCTTCCGCGCGCAGCGTAGTCGGTGTGGGCCACGGCGTTGACCAGCGCCTCGCGGAGGGCCACGCGCGGGTACTCGGCGATGTCCTGACGGCGAAGGCCCTCGATCTTGGCGGCAAGCCGGGTGTTGCGAGCGACGAACCGCGATGCCTCCTCGATGGCACCGAGCACGCTGCCCTCGACGTCCAGCCTGTCCAGGAAGTGAACCTTCTCCGGTCCCCGGAACCGGGCGCAGCGCACCTGGGCATCGGGGAGGAAGCGGGCGCGCGCCTCGTCACGCCCGAACAGGATCACTCCGCCGTTCGATGGCACGCGGTCCTTGCCGTACCGGATGAGGACGCCGAGGCCCTGGAGCTTCGCCAGGTCGATGGGGTGTCCGACGCGCTCGAACGCCTTCCTCGCGGCGTCGATGTCGAGGTCGTCGATCTCGGCCCCGAGGCAGGGGGCCTGGTCGAACGCGAGCCCTGCGTCGATCCTCTTCATCTCGGCGATGGCCACGGCATCGGCGCGCCGCGTTGTCGAGCCGAGCCTCACGTACACGCCCTTGTCGGGCCCCTCGGCGCGCAGGAAGAAGGGCCCTGGCCACCGCGCCACGCGCACGACGAGCAGCGTCTTCCTGCCAGCCTGCACGGTCTCGATGTCGGGCAGCAGCGCCGGGCTGATGCCCTCGGCCACGACGTTCGCGAGCCTCTCGCCGTCCTTGTGCGGATCGGAGAGCCCCACCACCGTGCCGTCGTCGGCTCGGCCCACCACGAGCGTGCCCCCGGCCGTGTTGGCGAACGCCACGAGCGTCTTCAGCACCGGCCGCAGCGACGAGAGATCGCGCTTGGCCTCCAGCGTCTTGCCTTCGGGCTGGGTGAGAAGCTCGTCGGTGCTCATGTTGCGTCCGCCACGATCTCCTCGGCCTCGGGCACGCGCAGCTCGCCGGAGATGAGCTTGGGGAGGAGGGTGTCGCGGAGGGCGGCGAGGGTGCGCGACTCGGCCTCGGCCGCGACCGCCTTCTCGAACAGCGGCCCAGTCGTCGACGCGAACTGCGCCAGCTTCTCGGCCCGCGGGACTGCAATCGGAATGCCCTCCAAGTGCCCCTTCGTGATCGCCTTTCGGGTAGCGCCAGCGCTGTGCCCGAGCAGGTATTCCTTCGTCCAAGGGCGAAGCAGGTGCCGGTGGACGAAGTGAGTTGGCACGCCCTGGATGGGGCGGACGATGGCGACGTGCTGGTTCACCCGAGCTGGAAGCACATCGGGCGGCGCAACACAGGTCCGGAGAATCGAGTCGCCCGTGATGTTGATCAACACATCACCAGTCTGCACCGTGACGCTTCGGAGCGCCTCGGCGGCCTCTGCGGTGATCGTGACCATCCCGCTCCAGGTGAACGCGGAATCATGGACATTCTGGCTTCGAACGAAGTTGATGCCGTCATCGACGTAGACTTGGCTGCCGCCCCTCGGGGTCGCCCCGCTGCCGATCTTGCTGGTCAGCTCTTGCAGCCGTCTGACCTCCCACCCCCTCGGTATCGGCCCGAGCTCGCTCTCGACGAAGTCCGTGTGCCCGTCGAAGTCGATGAACCAGGACTTGAAGATGGCCTGCGCCATGTCCTCCAGGGTCTTGTTCATCTGGCGGCCGAGCTCGATCTTGTCGTCGAGCGTGCCGAGGATGTGGGCGATGGCGCGCTGCTCGGGGAGGGGCGGGATGCGCAGCCGGAAGTTGGGCACGTCTCCGCAGCGCAGGCTGTCGAACACGGCACCGACGTTGATGAACGCGCCGATCTGCTCCCACCACAGCGGGCCACGCACGAGCCAGCGAAGCATTCGCGGAAGCACCCTGGTACCGTCGGCTCGCAGCAGCACCAGGTTCTGCCCTAACGCGAAGTCCAGCCCGGGCGGCACCACGGCTGTGTCTCCCGGATTGCAGCGTCGCACAAGCACAACATCGTGAGCCTGCGGCCGGGTTCGCCGAGTCCAGTCGATGAAGTGCTCACGCGTGATTCGGCGCACGCCGGCCAGGTCAATCCGGCCTTCCTTGATCTGCGGGATGGCTACGTAGGGGTAGCCCGGATCGGCTGGAGGCGGCGTGCGATGCTCGCAGTCGAGGAGCGTCACCCCCGCCTCCGCGAGCGTCATCAGCGGCCATGCGCCGTTCACGCCCCCTCCCCCCCGCCGAACCCGATCCTCCGCTTGGGCTTGACGGCCGGCGCCATCAGCTCGCGGATGGCGTCGAACAGCACGACGATCTGCTCGTCGTGGGTCGAGAGCTTCCGTTCCAGCTCGGCGAGCTTGGCAGCCAGTTGTCGGTGCGTGGCGAGGATGTTCCGGAGCTTCACGAAGGCGCGGACGACCAGAATGCTCATGTCGATGGCCTTCGGCGAGCTCAGCACCGATGCGGCCATGAGCGCGCCGTGCTCGGTGAAAACGAACGGCAGCTTGCGCTTGCCGCCCCACCCGCCTCTTGATGTCGCAAGTTGCGACTTCAAGTCCTCGAACTCCTGCGCGGAAAGCCGGAACACGAAGTCCTCAGGGAAGCGGTCGATGTTACGTCTCACCTGCTCGTTCAAGCGCCGTGTCTCGACACCGTACAGAGCCGCGAGATCTGCATCCAAGAGCACCTTGTGCCCACGCAGGGTGACGATCGCCCGCTCCACGCGCCCGAGCGGCACGAGCTCGGCCCTAGGCCCCATACCCGAGCCCTCGCAGGTTCTTCCTGATCTCCTTCTCCAGCCGCGCGCCCTCGGCGAACTGCTCCTCGAGCTTGGCCGTCAGCCGCCGCATCTTCTGCTCGAAGGGCTCGCCGTCGTCTTCGGCCTCCTCGGCGCCCACGTAGCGGCCGGGCGTGAGCACGAAGTCGTGCTTGGCGATCTCCTCGGTCCTGGTGGCCTTGCAGAAGCCGGCCACGTCCTCGTACTTGCCGCCCTTGTCGCGCCAGGCGTGGTAGGTGCCGGCGATCCTGTCCACGTGCTCGTCGTCGAACACGCGGTGGGTGCGGTCCTCCATGCGGCCGAGCTTGCGCGCGTCGATGAACAAGATTTGCCCGCGCCGGTCGCGGAGGCGTTCACCCCCACCCCGGCCCTCCCCCATCGAGGGGGAGGGAGAAAAAGAGGCGTCCCCGGCTCGCAAGTGATTCGGCCTTCCGCTAAATTGTA